>NZ_CP115465.1:1883129-2203911 GCF_027912535.1 Brevundimonas sp. NIBR11
TAGAATTCGAACGGCACGGTCGCGCCGCCCAGGCCGGTCACGAAGTTAGTGATGTTCAGGCCGTTGACGAAGAATGCGTTCTCAGCCGGGCCGGAGCCGCCCAGCGCCGGCGGAGCTTGCAGTTGCGACTGGCCGATGGCGAACTGCGAATCGCCGATCACGGCGCCGGGAGCCAGCAGGGTGACGGCGGTGATGTTGCGCGCAACCGGGACGTTCTCGATCAACTGATCGACGTCGATCGATACGCCGGTGGCGGCGCGCGACAGGTCCAGCGCGCGGCGAACCCCGGTGACGACGACGTCATCGACGCTCGACGCGCCGGCGGCGCCCAGGGTGAAGACGTAGCTGTTGTTGCCCAGCGCGACGTTGACGTTGTCGGAAACATTGTCAAAGCCCGAGGCGGCGACGGTCACCGAGTAGGCGCCGGTTGGAATCAGGGGAACGCGGAACTGGCCGTTGGCGCCCGTGGTGGACGTACGGCTGATGCCCTGGGCCGCGGAGACGACGGTCACCGTGGCGCCGGAGATGGGTTCGCCGTTGGTGCCCTCGACCGAACCGGTCAGGGTGCCGTTGGTATAGTCTTGGGCGACGGCTGCGGTCGGCGCGGCGACGAGCGCGACCACGGGCAGGGCGGCAGCGGCAATGATCGCCGCTGTGCCCATCATCGTGGTGGCGAGCATGCGCTGCCGGATGGATTGGATTCTCAAAATCGTTCTCCTGAAACGATGGTGCGGCCCTCCGCCGCACCCTTTGATCATCGTGCGACGCAAATTGTCGCAGACTGACCTACTGATAGGCCCGATAAACTTGGCCACGCCACCGCAATTACCGGGGTGTAATGTTGTCGCCCAATCAGTGTCGCATTCAGGACACGTTACGGCTGGGTAATGTTCACACGCCCGTCGCCGTCCAGAGAGGTTTCGATCATGTTTTCACCGCGACCGCTGGCGGAGGCCGTCTGGGCCTCGGCCCAGATCGCTCTTGAAGATCTGCCGGAACTCGCTGCAATGGGCGTGCGTCGGGTGGTCAACAACCGGCCTGATGGCGAAGATGCGGGACAGCCCTCGTCAGCCGAGATGGAAGCCGCCGTCCGCGCGGCCGGCCTAGACTATGTCCACGCGCCAGTGTCGGGCATACCGGGCCCGGACGCCGTTCGTGCGGCCGCGGAGGCGCTGGAAGCCGATGAGCCGGTTCTGATGTATTGTCGCTCGGGCACGCGGTCGACCATCGCCTGGGCCTTGGCGATGCGCGCCTTGGGCCGGGCCGAGGCGGATGAAATCAGGGCCGCCGCCGCGAACGCCGGTTACGACCTCACTCGTCTTCCTCTTTGAATTTGGGGCGGCCTAGCGCTGAATCGCGACGCGAGTGGCGTAAGGAATCGGCTCGGGATCGCCGCAGGAGGCGAGGACCAGTTGCGCCGCCATGAGACACAGGATCGCCGCTGCGATGGGCTGGAGCCGATTTGAGACACTGAACGCGATGCTGCGGGCCATTGAGTACGCTCCAAACGGGATTTACCTCTCGTTAAGGCAAGGTCCGCGCCGCGCTCCGGAGACCGCTGCATGATCCCGTTCGTCCGCGATTTCGACTTCGCCTACGGCCGTCGGGATCAGGTGTCGCCGCTGATCCAGCGGATAATTTGTGAAAACCCCGGCCCATTCACCTTCACCGGCACGGGGACCTACATCGTTGGGCGGCCTGGAAGGGGTGCCTCGGTCGCGGTCATTGATCCGGGCCCGATCGATGAGCTGCACCTGCAGGCCCTGCTGGCGGCTATCGAGGGCCGAACGGTCAGCCACGTTCTGGTGACCCACACCCACCGAGACCACTCTCCCCTCGCCCGCCGGTTGGCGGACCGGATCGGCGCGCCGATCCTGGCCATGCGCCCGCCTCTTCGTGATACCCACGCCTCCGGCGCGCTGGACGAGGATGAGGACGAGGTCTTCGCACCCGACGTCGTCTTGACCGGCGGCGAGCGGATCGAGGGAGACGGCTGGACGATCACCGCCATGGCCACGCCGGGCCACGCCTCCAACCACATGGCCTTCGCGCTGGAGGAGGAGAACGCCCTGTTCTGCGGCGACCACGTCATGGGCTGGTCGACCACTGTGGTCGCGCCGCCGGATGGGAATATGTCGGACTTTATGCGCAGCCTCGACGCGGTGATCGCAGCGGACTTCGGGGCCCTATGGCCGACGCACGGAGCTCCGGTGACCGAGGTCGCGCCTTTCCTCGCCGCCTACCGCGCGCACCGGCTGGGGCGCGAGGCGCAGATCCTCGAAAGGATCGAAGCCGGAGACCGGAAGATCGCGGACATGGTGCCGATCCTCTACGCCGCGGTCGATCAGCGGCTATGGCCGGCCGCCAGCCTGTCGGTGCTGGCTCACCTGATCAAGCTCGTCGAGGACGGCCGGGTAACCGCCGACGGACCGCCGGGTCTCGGTTCTCTTTATGGCGCGGTCTGAAGCGCGTCGATCATCTGGCTGACGATCTTGCAGGTCTCGCCGCCGTCGGTGTGGTCGTAGCGTGCGACGACCCGGACGTCGGTGCGGCCAGGCCGGATGCGGATGTGGGCTTCATGCCCCATGCCGAACCAGAAACCGTCGCGCACCCCGCGCGAACGGAACAGCTGCGACTCGGTGATCGAGAAGCCGGCGGCCTGCAGGGCGGCCGTGGCCTCGGCGGGCGCAGTCTGGCGCATCACCGCCGCGACGCCCGGACAGCCGACGGGCGTCCCCGTCGCGCCCGGCACAGCGGGCGGCTCGGTCAGATCGGTCGAGACATCCAACGGTCCGGCCACCGCGATCGCCCGCGACTGAACGAAGAAGGCGCCCGCGACCGCGCCACAGACTAGCACGATGACGAAGCTGACCACCCCCAGCCGACCGAACTGAGGCAGCGACAGCGCCAGCGACAGCACCGCGAACGCCAACGCGACCCAGGAGGCGACCTGAGCGACCTGGATGGTCAGCACGTCCAGACCCACGTCCAGCGACACGATCCCGTTCCGCGTCAGCAGCACGGCGATGAAGGTCAGCAGCGGCGCCACGACGGTCAGGCCCGCAGCGATCCGCACCTTCATCATGCCAGTCTTCCGTCGCGAGCGCGGTCCGCTGGCCATCGAATCAAACTCGTTCCGGAGCGATGGCGCTGGGCAGCTGATAGTCCTTCAGCCGCTCGCGCAGCAGCTTCTTGTCGATCTTGCCGGTGGCGCCCAGCGGGATGTCGTCAACGAAGACCACGTCGTCGGGCATCCACCATTTGGCGATCTTGCCGACCAGGAAGCCGAGGTGCTCCTGCTTGTCCTGGGCCTCGCCGGGCTTGAGCTTGATGACCAGCACCGGGCGCTCGTCCCATTTCGGATGGGCTGCGCCAATCACGGCGGCCAGTTCGACCTTGGGATGGCCCACGGCGATGTTCTCGATCTCGATCGAGGAGATCCACTCGCCGCCGGACTTGATCACGTCCTTGGCGCGGTCGGTGATCTGCATGAAGCCCTGTTCGTCGATGGTCGAGACGTCGCCCGTATCGAAAAAGCCCTCATGGTCCAGGATGTCGCCGCCCTCGTCCTTGAAATAGCCCTTGGCGATCGTGGGGCCCTTGATCATCAAGCGGCCGTAGGTGTGGCCGTCGTGCGGCATCTCTTGACCGGCGTAGTTCTTCAGCTTCAGCTCGACGCCCAACGGCGGGATGCCCTGTTTGACGCGCCACTTCATGCCCTCGTCATAGGGCAGGGCCTCCAGCTCGGGCGTCAGGTTGGACAGGGTGCCGATGGGCGAGGTCTCGGTCATGCCCCAGCCCTGCAACACCTCGATCCCGAACTCATCGTGGAAGGCGCGGATCAGACTTTCCGGCACCGCCGAGCCGCCGATCAGCACCTTCTTTACCGATGGGATCTGCAGATTGTTTTCGCGCAGATGGGTCAACAGGCCCTGCCAGACGGTCGGCACGGCGGCCGAGAAGGTCACCTGCTCACTGTCGATCAGTTCATAGATGGCCGCGCCGTCCATCCGGGCGCCCGGCATGACCAGACGCGCGCCCGAGGCCGGTCCCGCGAAGGCGATGCCCCAGGCGTTGGCGTGGAACATCGGCACCACCGGCAGGATGGTCTCCTTCGGCGAGGCGCCGAGGACCGTCGACTGCATCCCCATCAGCGTATGGATGAAGTTCGACCGGTGGGAATACAGAACCCCCTTCGGATTTCCCGTCGTGCCCGAGGTGTAGCAAAGGCCACAGGCCGTCTGTTCGTCGAACCCGCCCCAGACGACGTCGTCCGACACGCCCGACAGGACCTGCTCATAGCACTCGGCCTTGGGCAGCTTGGTCGCCGGCATATGCCATTCGTCGGTCATGACTACGACCCGCTCCACCGACGGGCAGTGCGGCAGCACCGCCTCCAGCAGCGGCACGAAGGTCAGGTCGACGAAGATGATCCGATCTTCGGCGTGGTTGATGATGTAGATCAGTTGCTCGGGGAACAGGCGCGGATTGAGGGTGTGACACACCGCCCCGATGCCCATGATCCCGTACCAGACCTCCATGTGCTTGCCGGTGTTCCAGGCCAGGGTGGC
The DNA here is from genome assembly GCF_027912535.1 of Brevundimonas sp. NIBR11. Classification (NCBI taxonomy): domain Bacteria; kingdom Pseudomonadati; phylum Pseudomonadota; class Alphaproteobacteria; order Caulobacterales; family Caulobacteraceae; genus Brevundimonas; species Brevundimonas sp. NIBR11. The sequence continues at coordinate 1,887,701 of NZ_CP115465.1, forward strand.
GATCCGGTCGCCCGGCTTCACGCCCCATTCTTTGAGCACGTTGGAGACCTTGCGGGCCCGGCTATGGATTTCGGAATAGGTCGTGCGAACGATCGGTCCCTCGACCGACCGGGTCACCACTTCGCGGTGGCCGTGCCAGTTCTTGGCATGGTCCAGGATACGATCGACCGTCAGGGGCCAATCCTGCATCAAACCGAGCATTGCATTCCCTCTTGCCCCGGCTGGATGCAGGGCTTGGCGTCACGCTAACCGAGGTGACCGCTGATAAGCAACGTGACGCAAGGGCAGTTGCGACCTCGTGTCCGGCTTTGCCGTTGCTTCGTCGCGGGTTTTGCCGTCTGTTCCGCGGCTGAACTCCCGAAAGGACGCCCGGACATGCGTATCGTCACCCGCACCGCCCTCGCCCTGACCGCCGTGGTCGCCCTCGCCGCCTGCGACCGCAGTCAGACCCCGGCGGCGCCGACCGAACCCGCGGCGCCCGCGACGGCTCCTGCTGCGGACTCGGGCCCCAGCGTCGGTGACAGCGGTCTGGCCCTCGAGGCCGAGGGCTTGCGCCTCTTCGACGACACCGGCGCCGCTCGGGCCATCCCTTTCGGCACGCCCCAGGCGACCGCCATCGCCTCGCTGGCCGCCTCGATCGGCGGGGCCGTTCCGGAAGTGACCACCAACGCCGAATGCGGTGCAGGTCCCGTCCAGTCCGCCAAGTTCTCAAACGGCCTGCAGTTGTTGTTCCAGAACGACCAGTTCCAGGGCTGGTTCGTCGATCAAGCCGGCATGACCACCGTTGACGGGATGGGCGTGGGCTCGACCCGCGGCTCGATCGAGGGCAGCCGCACGATTGAGATGCAGGAGGACAGCACCCTGGGCGCCGAGTTCGACTCAGGGGGTGTCGGCGGGTTCCTGACCGATGCGACGCCGCAGGGCACGGTCACGGGCCTGTACGCCGGCCTCACCTGCTTCTTCCGCTGAAGTCCTGCGGGCTCTAAAGAGCCCGCCATGACCATTCTGATCGCGATCACCGGCGGCTCCGGCTCGGGCAAGTCCACCCTGGCCGAGGCGCTCGTCGCCTCCCTGGAGCCGGGCGCCGCCGCCCTGATGCGCGAGGACTCCTACTACCGCGACGCCGCGTCCCTGCCTGGCTTCGATGCGGCGACCTTCGACTTCGATGATGTCGCCGCCCGCGACCACGAACTGCTCTACGACGACCTGCAGCGGTTGAAGGCCGGCAAGCCGGTCACCGCACCCGTCTATTCCTTCATCCACCACGGCCGCGAGCCGGACGGTGAGCCGATCCCGGCCGCCGAGGTGGTAATCGTGGAGGGCACCCATGTCCTCTGCACGCCGCCCGTCGCCGACCTGTTCGATATTCGTGTCTTCGTAGACACCCCGGCCGACATCCGCTTCATCCGCCGCCTGCTGCGCGACCAGGCCGAGCGGGGCCGCACGGCCGACTCGGTCATCGACCAATATCTGAAGACGGTCCGTCCGGGGCACGAGCGCCTGACCGAGCCGTCGCGCACGCGTGCCGACTTCATCATCGCCGATGCGACGGCGGCCGTTCGCCTCGACGATCCGCAGGCTGTCGTCCGCCTCGCCGCCCCGGTCCTCGCCCACCCCCTGCTGGCCCCGCTGACGCGGGCGAACTCAAAACCTGTCGGAATCTGACGATTTCAGATCCGACATATCCCCCTTGGGCATATCGGCTAACGCTGGCCGTCTGATGCAGGCACAAGCGGACACCACGGACGGCCAGGCCGGGCCGACGATCGACCCCCGTCAGGGCAATATCGTTCGAGAGGCGCGACGGCATTTCATGGCCGACGGCTATGCCGCCACGCGGATCGAGCCCATCGCCCGCGCGGCCTCGGTCTCGACCGCGACCCTGTATGCCTATTTTCCGTCCAAGGCCGATCTGTTCGCCGCGGTCATCGCCAACGCGTCCGAAGACTTCTCCGAGCACATGAAGACCGTTCGCTGCGACGAGGGCGACGCCCGCACGCGTCTCCAACGCTTCGCCGTGGCCTATGCCGGTTTCATGGGCGATCCCTTCGTGCGGTCGGTGTTCCGGTTGGTGATGGCCGAGCGACCGCGTTTCCGCGATGTCGCCATGGGCTTCTTCGAGCGCGGCCGGCACGATTTCGGTTTGCCGCTGATGGGCGCGCTCTCCGACCTCGCGGCCAAGGGTGAACTGAAGTTCGACAAAGCGTCCTGGGCGGCCGGTCAGCTGATGGGGATGATCGAACACCCCGTCTTCTTCATGCCCTTGGTCACAGGCGACGAGGTCCAGGCCGCGCGCACCACGGAATCGATCGCCGCTGACGCCGTCGAAACCTTCCTGGCCCGCTACGGCGCCAGATAAATCAGGGCTGAAGGCGCGTCCGCCTCCAGCCGTCGCCGTCCCGCGTGAACAGCAGCCGGTCGTGCAGCCGAAACGGCCGGTCGCGCCAGAACTCTATCGCCTGCGGGGTCACCCGCCATCCCGTCCAGCGTTCGGGGCGAGGCACGTCCTGGCCTTCGAACCGCGCCGCCTCTCGCGCCACCGCCGCTTCCAGCGCCGCCCGGCCGGCCAGCGGCCGCGACTGATCCGAGGCCCAGGCCCCGATCCGGCTCTCGCGCGCCCGGCTGGCGAAATAGGCGTCCGCCTCCTCGGCCGTGACGGGCTCGACCGCCCCCCTTACCCGCACCTGCCGCCGCAGAGATTTCCAGTGGAACAACAGGGCCGCGCGCGGCGTCGCCTCCAACTCTACGCCCTTTGCGCTCTCCCGGTTCGAATAGAAGGTGAAGCCGCGCCCATCGACGTCCTTCAGAAGCACCATCCGACTGTCCGGCGCGCCGTCCGCGTCCACGGTCGACAGGGCCATGGCGTTGGCGTCGTTCGGCTCATGAGCCTTGGCCTGCTCCAGCCATTCGACGAACAGGCCGATCGGCTCGGGTCGGTCGAAGATCGTCTCGTCCCCGTTCGCGGCCAGGGCGGCGGCATAGTCGCGGGCGTACTCCTCGCGGGTCGGGCTGGGCGGAATGGCGGGGTTGGTCATGGGCCGCATATAGCAAGGGCCTCGTCGACCTGCACGGTTAACCCGGCATTGACCATGCCGACGGCCTATGGAGCGGATGAGCGCGCCCGGTCCCAGCCTGAACGAAGCCTTCGCAGTCCTGGGTCTGCACGGTCCGACGGAACAGGAGGCCCTGGCCCGCGCCTTCCGAGTGGCGGTCAAGAGCGCCCGGCCCGACCACCCCGGCGGCGACGCCGAACGCTTCCGCCGGGTCATCGCCGCCTATCGTTTGATCCAGTCGGAAGGCGCGCGCCCCGCTCTCGCCGCCCCGGTCCAGCGCCCGACGGCCCTTCCCGTCGTCGGCCTGACGCCGCTGGAGGCTCTCTTCGGTGGCGACACCACCGTCCGGCTCGGCGACCGCATTCTTCGCGTCCACGCGCCGGCCGGCATGCGCACCGGCGAGCATCTGCGCCTCAAGGGCGGCGCCGAGGACGGCTCCGACCTCTACCTCCCCGTCCTGATCCGCCCCGCCGACGGCATGAGCGTGCTGGGCGACGACCTCTATATGAGCGCGCCGGTCGCGCCCCGCGTCCTGGCCGATGGCGGTCGTGTGGAGATCGAGACCCACGCTGGCCCCCGCGACGCCTGGGTCGCCCCCGGCTTGACCATGCCTGTGCGGCTTCGCCTGCGTGGCCTGGGCCTCCCCGCACGCGGCTCACGCCCTCAAGGCCACCTGTTCGTGTCGCTGAAGCCATCCGAGGACTCGCCCTCCGCCGCCGAAGACCTGCTGGCCCGCTTCACCCGTGTCTGGACGCCGGACCGCCTCGCCGCGTAAGCGGGACAGGACATGTCCCACAACACCTTCGGCCATCTTTTCCGCGTGACCACCTGGGGCGAAAGCCACGGGCCGGCGATCGGCTGTGTCGTGGATGGATGTCCGCCGTTGATTTCGCTCACCGAGGCAGACATCCAACCCTGGCTCGACCTGCGCAAGCCCGGCGGCAGCCGCTTCGTCACCCAGCGCCAGGAGACCGACGTCGCCCGCATCCTGTCCGGCGTCTTCGACGACGGCGCGGGCCCGGTCACGACCGGGACCCCCATCGCCATCCACATCGACAACGTCGATGCCCGATCGAAGGACTACGGCGAGATCGCCCGCGCCTACCGGCCCGGCCACGCCGATATGACCTATCAGACCAAATACGGTGTCCGCGACCATCGCGGCGGCGGTCGCTCCTCGGCTCGCGAGACCGCCAGCCGTGTCGCCGCCGGCGCCGTCGCCCGCCGCGTCCTCGGCGACGGCGTCACGATCCGCGCGGGCGTGGTCCAACTCGGTCCGCACAAGATCGCGCCAGAGGCCGTCGACTTTTCCGCCGTCTACGACAATCCCTTGTTCGCGGCCTCCGCCGAAGTCGTCCCCGCCTGGGAAGAGTATCTAGACGGCGTCCGCAAGGCCGGCTCCTCCATCGGCGCCGTCGTGGCGCTGGATGTCACAGGCGTCCCAGCCGGCTGGGGCTCGCCCCTCTACGGCAAGCTCGACGCTGACCTGGCCGCCGCCATGATGTCCATCAACGCGGTCAAGGGCGTGGAGATCGGCGCCGGGTTCGGCGCGGCCGAACTGTCGGGCGAGGAGAACGCCGACGAAATGCGCTTGGGCGACGACGGCCAGATCGTCTTCGGCTCCAACCACGCCGGCGGCGTTCTGGGAGGCATCTCGACCGGCCAGCCCCTCACGGCCCGCGTCGCCTTCAAGCCGACCTCATCCATCCTGACCCCCCGCCAGACGATCACTCGCGACGGAACCCAGACCGATCTGCGCACCAAGGGCCGCCACGACCCCTGCGTCGCCCTGCGCGGGGTTCCGGTGGTCGAAGCCATGGCCGCCTGCGTCCTCGCCGACGCCATGCTGAGGCACCGCGCTCAGGTCGGGTGACGGCCTGACCTGGAAAAGTGTGCGCTGATCCCGCAAGATCAGGCCGCAAGAAGACAGGTCATCTTCCGTTCACCACGTTCGGGCTAGACGTTCAGCATGACCCAGACCCTGTCCCGCACTGCCGCCCTCGCCGCCGTCCTGGCGGGCTCGCTGATGCTCCAGGGCTGTCTGGTCGGAGCCGTCGTCGGTACGGCTGGGGCGGTCGTGGGTGGCGCCGCCAAGGCGACCGGAGCCGTCGTCGGCGCCGGCGTCGACGCGGTCACCACCTCGGACGAGGAAACCCGCGCCCGTCGCGAACGCGAACAGCGCGACTGGGAACGCGAGCAACGCCGCTGCGAACAGCGCCAGGCGCGCGGTCAGCGCTGCTGACCTACCGCACCCCGATGTATTTGTGCGTCTGGACGCTGAGCCGCCATTTCGGGTGGCGCAGGCAAAAGGCCATGGCAGCCGCCGTATTGGCCGCCTGGTCCGGCCCATCCATGGGCTGCAGCCAGAAGCGCTCGAAATCCAGATCGTCGAACCGGTCGGGCATGGCCAGGGGCTGCGGATAGACCAGCTTCAGTTCCTGCCCCCGCGTCTGCACCACCGGAGCCGCCGCCTTCGGACTGACGCAGATCCAGTCGATCCCCTCGGGCGCCTCGACCGTCCCGTTGGTCTCCACCGCGATGTCGAAACCCCGCGCATGCAGGGCCTCGATCAGGGGCGCATCCAGTTGCAACAGCGGCTCTCCGCCCGTGCAGACGACCAGCTTCGGATCGCCGTCACGCCCGATCCAGAACCCGGCGACATGATCCGCCATCGCCTCGGCCGTCCGGAACTTGCCCCCGCCATCCCCATCCGTGCCCACGAACTCTGTGTCGCAGAAGGTGCAGACGGCCGTCTCCCGATCCTGCTCGCGCCCGCTCCACAGATTGCAACCGGCGAACCGCAGGAAGACCGCTGGCCGCCCCGCCTGGCCGCCCTCCCCCTGCACCGTCAGGAAGGTCTCCTTGACCGAATAGGTCATCGCGACTCTAGCCATTCGCGCCAGCCTGCGTCGCGCAGATCGCAGGCAGGGCAATCCCCGCAGCCATAGCCCCAGTCATGCCGATGGGTCCGGTCGCCGCGATAGCAGGTGTGGCTCTCTTCCACGATCAGTTCGACCAGGGCATCGCCGCCGATCCCGTGCGCCAGCTCCCAGGTCTGGGCCTTCGTCAGGTACATCAGCGGCGTCTCGATGGGCGACGGCCTGTCCAGCCCCAGGGTCAGCGCCCGCTCCATGGCGTTGATCGTGTCGCGCCGACAGTCAGGATAGCCCGAGAAGTCCGTCTCGCACATGCCGCCGACCATGACCGAAAGCCCGCGCCGGTCCGCCAGCGCCGCCGCGCAGGTCAGGAAGACCAGATTACGCCCCGGCACAAAGGTGTTGGGCAGGCCCCGCGCCCCGACCTCGATGGCGCGGTCGGTCGTCATCGCCGTCTCGCCGATGGCCCCGAACCCCGTCAGATCGACCACATGGTCCGGCCCGAGCCTATGCGCGAACTGCGGCAGCACCCTCGCCATCCCTTCGCGCACGCGCAGCCGCGCGGCCATCTCCACCGCGTGGCGCTGGCCATAGTCGAAGCCGACCGTCTCGACCCGCTCGTACCGATCCAGCGCCCAGGCCAGGCAGGTCGCGCTGTCCTGCCCGCCCGAGAACAGGACCAGGGCGTCGTGGGCGGTGTCGGTCGGTTGGGTATCGGTCATGACGGGCCTGCGGTCGGCCTTTCGGCCGCGCGCATCGACTTCAGTACAGGGATCAAAAGAACGCCGGATCTCTACACCAGACCCGCCGATCCCGCAAAAGCGACCGGTGTCATCCAACTGCCGAAAAGGGACTGTTCGACGACTTAACGCTTTTGCAAACGGTTATCCCGCATTGTCCACCGGCATTACGGGAGTTTCGGCCAGTATGCCGACGATCGAAGTTCTGACTGAACGCGCCGAACCGGTCGCGCCGAACACTCCGGCGGCCGAGATTTTCGCGCGTTTCCAGCGTGAGCCGGACACGCTCGTCATTCCCGTCGTCGAGAACGACCGCCCGGTGGGCCTGGTTGAACGCAACGCCTTCCTCATCAAGATCGCCGGCCCCTTCGGCCACGCCCTCTACGCCAACCGCGCGGTGTCCCACGTCATGGATCCCGAGCCGGCCGTGGTCGACGCCGGGGTCCGCATCGACGCCTTCTGCGACATCCTGATCAAGGGCGGCGCGGGTTCCTTGATGCGGGGTTTCATCGTCACGCGTGGCGGTCGCTATCGCGGCATCGGCACCGCCGTCTCCCTGCTCCAGGCCGTCAACGAACAGCAGCGCAGCCAGAACGCCGAACTGGCCGCCCAGCAGCGCGCCCTGACCGACAGCCGCACCCAGGCCCTGGCCTCGGCCCGCGCCAAGTCCCAGTTCCTGGCCATCATGAGCCACGAGTTGCGCACCCCGATGAACGGCGTCCTCGCCGTCGCCGAACTGCTGCGGCGCCAGCCCCTGAACGAAGCGGCCCACGCCCACGTCCAGACGATCGTCGATTCCTCCGAGACCCTGCTGCGCATCCTCCAGGACGCGCTCGACCTCTCGCGCGCCGAGGCCGGCGAACTGGAGATGAACCCGGCCCCGACCCCACTGCGCGCCCTGATGGACGATATCGAGGCCATGTGGGCCCCGCGCGCGTCCCAGGATCACGTCCGCCTGATGGTGGGCTACGAGGGCGACACCGAACTGAGCGCAGACCTCGACGGCGTCCGCATCAAACAGGTCTTCAACAACCTGATCGGCAACGCCCTGAAGTTCGCCCGCAACGGCGTGGTCGAGGCCAGCCTTAAGGCCTGGTCCGAGAACGGTCAGGTCCGCATGGAGGCTCGCGTCCGCGACGACGGCCCCGGCGTGGACGCCGACCGCGTGGACGCCATCTTCGAACCCTTCGTGCACGGTTCCGGCCCCGACGGCGCGGGCTTGGGCCTGTCGATCTGCCGCCAGATCGTCGACCGCATGGACGGCCGCATCTGGGCCGAGAACAACGCTGGTCGCGGCGCCACCTTCGCCTTCGACGTCGCCGCCCCCCTGTCGGAAAAGGTCGCGGACGAGGCGTCCAACGTCTCCGCCCTGGCTGAGCTGGAGCTTCAGGCCAATCCGCACATCCTGATCGTCGACGACAACGCCACCAACCGCGTGGTCGCCCAGGCGCTGTGCGAGATGTTCGGCTGTTCGTCCGAAACGGCGGAAGACGGGGTCGAGGCGCTGGAAGCCGTCCAAGCCCGCCCGTTCGACCTGATCCTGATGGACATCAAGATGCCGCGCATGGACGGCGTCCAGGCGACACAGGCCATCCGCGCCCTGACGGGTCCGGAGCGCAACATCCCCATCGTCGCCCTGACCGCCAACGCCGACCCGGACGACGCGAAGCACTACCTCTCCATCGGCATGGCCGCCGTGGTCGAAAAGCCGATCAAGCCCGAACGCCTGCGGATGGCCATGAACACCGCCCTGTCGGAACCGGCCGAGGTCGCGGGCGATGCCGCCCCGATGCGCAAAGGCCGCGCCGCCTAGAAGCGAACTGCCGCCGTCAGCACTGCCGCAGGAGTCCGGCTGACGAGTGCTGGATCACCAACCTGATGCTGGCCGAGAGGCTTGGCCGCATTATCGTTCCGCCGGTCCTCCCGCCGCCGTCTCCTCGTCCTCGTCGTCATAGCCGACCAGCCTCAGCGCCCGCGCCTTCATCCCGTTGATCTCGGCCCAGCGCAGTAGACCCTCCTCCCGGCCGTGGGTGATCCAGACCTCCTCGGGGCGAATCTCCTCGAAGGTGGCGATCAGTTCGGGCCAGTCGGCGTGATCTGAGATCACCAGCGGCAGCTCCACCCCCCTCTGTCGCGCCCGCGCCTTGACCAGCATCCAGCCCGACGCAAACGCCGTCACCGGATCGGCGAACCGCCGCGCCCAGCGGTCCTGGATCGCCGAGGGCGGCGCGATGGCCACCTCTCCGCCCAGCGCCCCCGCCTTCAGCCCCGTCGCCGGCAGGATCGGCCCCAGGTCGACGCCCTCGCGCTCATAGAGCCGGTTCAGCCGCTCCAGGGCGCCATGGACATAGATAGGCCGCTCCCACCCCGCCTCGCGCAGCAGCCTGATCACCCGCTGCGCCTTGCCCAGCGCATAGGCCCCGACCAGGTGCGCCCGCTCCGGGAACTGGCCCAGCGACTGGACCAGCCGTCCGATCTCCTCGGCGTCCGGGGGATGGGTGAAGACCGGCAGGCCGAACGTCGCCTCCGAGATGAAGACGTGACAGGGCGTGGCTTCAAAGCTCACACAGGTCGGATCGCGACGGCGCTTGTAGTCGCCCGACACCACCATGGTCAGGCCCTGATAGCTGACCACCGCCTGGGCCGAGCCCAGCACATGTCCCGCCGGGACCAGTTTGATCTCCACCCCGTTGTGGCTCGCCGTCCCCCCGTACTCGACCGGCTGGCGCAACACGGTGAAGTCCTCCCCATAGCGCTCGGCCATGATGGCCAGTGTCTGCCCCGTCGCCAGCACCGCGCCATGCCCCGAGCGCGCATGGTCGGAGTGACCGTGGGTGACCACCGCCCGATCCACGGGTCGCACGGGGTCGACATAGAAATCCCCCGGCGGGCAATAGAGCCCCGCCGGCGTCGGTCTCAGCAGGTCTTCGGGGCGGATCATCGGGCGGGGCATTTCGTGTTCGGGGGGCTCAGGTCGGGCTTGCACGCGAGGGTGCGCCCGATAAGGACGGTCTCATGAGCGATACGTTCCTGACCACCCTCCTGCCCCAGCTCGCCTCGGGCGCCGCCCACACCCACGCCCTGGGCTTCGTGTTCGAGGGAATCGTCGGCGACCGGGTCCGCCTGCGGACGCCCTGGCGGCCCGATCTGGTCGGCGATCCGGACACGGACGTCATCGCCGGCGGCCTGGTCACCGCCATGCTGGACCATGTCGGCGGCCTCGCGGTCTGGACCAAGCTCGGTCGCTACGAGCCCATCGCCACCCTGGACCTGCGCGTCGACTACATGCGCCCTGCCCGCTCCCGCGTCGACCTGCTCTCCGAGGCTCGCTGCTATCGCGCCACCCGCACCATAGGCTTCGTCCGCGCCTGGGCGTTCGAGGACGACCCGGCCGATCCCGTCGCGGCCGCCCAGGCCACCTATGTCATCTCGTCCGACGGCGGACGCGGACCCGGCGCCAATCTGAAGAAGGCGGGCGCGGCATGACCCTTCTGCTCGACACCATCCCCTACGCCCGATTCCTCGGCCTGCGCACCGATGTAGAGGGCGACGTCCTGACCGTGATCATGCCTTTCGCCGATCACCTCGTCGGCAACCCCATGCTGCCCGCCCTGCACGGTGGCTCCACCGCCGCGATGCTGGAGCTGACCGCCGTCGCCCAAGTCGCCCACACCTGGCCGCGCCTGCGTCTGCCGCGCCCAATCACGGTCACCACCGCCTACCTTCGCTCAGGCAAGCCGATGGACGTCTACGCTCGCGCCCGCATCTCCCGCGCCGGCCGCCGGGTCGCGCACGTTCTGGCTGAAGCGTGGCAGGACGACCCCGCCCAGCCCATCGCCAGCCTGGCCGCACACTTCTCGATGGACGAAAACAACGAATAGTTGCGCCCAAATTCGGCCTATGGTTATTTCGCCACTGTGGCGCTTGGCCACGGGGGGAATCATCCATGAGCAAGGAAACCGTCGGCGAGGCTCTGTCCGCCCGCCTGCACTCGGCCGAAGCCGCGATCGATCTGGCGTTAAGCGAAGTCGCCCATCTGGCCGCCATGCTGCCTGCGGCGCGATCCCAGGCCTACCTGTCGGCCGTCACAGGCCAGAAGGCGTTCGACGGCGCCGCCGCCGCCATCGGCGCCCTGACCCAGGCGCGTTCGAACATGGTCGACACCCACAACACCTTGGCCGCCCTGGCCCGGAAAATGGGCCTCGACACGGTGGCTGTGGGCCCGCTGGACAAGCCGGAAGACCCCGTTCCCATCGGCGGCGGCGTCAGCCAATCGCTCACCCCTATGGTTAAAGAAGTCCTACCCACCTCGCTCTAGACGTGTTAAGAATGCCTTTACCAATGTAACTTTTTGGAAGGGGCTAACATGGATCGCACTGAAGTCGTCGCCAGCGTCGCTGGTGATCTCTACGCTACCGAAAAGGCGGTTGACGCCGCCATCACCTCGGCAACGACCCTCGTTCAATCCATGATCGGCGCTCGCACGCTGCTGAAGGCCTCCCCGGTCGCCGGCGCTGTGTCGCAGGCCAAGGCCATCGAGGCGATCGCCGCCCTCTCGGCCGCTCGCGACGCCGTCGTGGCCTGCCACGCCGAGTTGGCCAAGGATCACCGTCGCATGGGCTATGGTGTTTACGCCGTGGGCCCGCTCGACAAGCCCGACGATGGCGAATGGGGCCAGGGCGTCCCGCCGCCGGCCGCGCCGGTCGAACAGAAGCTGACCACCGTCCGGCCCGTCCGCGTCGCGTGAATTCGGGTTAATGTCGAGGACTTCGGTTTTCGACAGACCAGACTCGAAGCATTATCGCCCTCGCGTCCTTCGACGCGGGGGCGATTTCATGTTGGACACCCTGTACTCGCAGATCGGCCTGCTGCCGATGGTGCTGGTCGGAATCTTCGCCTTCACCAAGGGCGACGAGCCCGAGCGGCTGGCGATGGGCGCCTATCTGCTGGGCTGGATCGCCGGCATGCTGATCCAGGCCGACGGCGCTTTGCATCAGAACTGGCAGCCGGGCCTGTTTGCCCTCGACGTCATCATGTTGCTGGTGCTGGGCGGCCTGGCCTGGAAGTTCCGCCGTACCTGGCCGATCTGGGCCGCCTCGCTGCAACTCATCATCGTCATGAGCCACCTGGTGATCCTCTTCGACATGCGCGGAGGGATCATGTCCTTCTACACGATCCTGAACCTGGCCAGCTACGGCATCCTCATCGCCATCGGTCTCGGCACCTTCTGGGCCTGGCAGGAGCGTCGCGCGGCGGGGCTGGAGTAGGCTGATATTCCTAGCTAGGATGGTCGCCGAATCGAAAGGCGGATCCCATGCCCCTCTCCCACGCCAAAGTCTGGGCTGCGCTCGACGAGATCGCCAGCCGTGAGGGCCTGTCCGTGTCCGGCCTGGCCAAGCGCGCCGGACTGGACTCGACCTCGTTCAACGTCTCCAAGCGGTTCGGCCCCGGCGAGGCCCGCCGCCCCCGCTGGCCCTCGACGGAAAGCCTGACGCGGGTGCTTGAGATCGCCGGCCTGTCGCTGGCGGAGTTCGCGGCCCTGGCCGAGGACGATGACCAGCGCCCCCCGACCATTCCCCTGCTGGGCATGGCTCAGGCGGGCGCCGACGGCTTCTTCGACGACGCGGGCCTGCCCACCGGCGAGGGCTGGGATCAGACCGCGCTCCCCTTGCCCCACCCGTCGCTGTTCAGCCTGGAGATCACCGGCGATTCGATGGCGCCTCTCTACCGTCAGGGCGACCGCGTCCTCGTCGATCGCGACCGCACCGATGTGCGAAAGGGCGACCGCGTCGTGGTCCGCACCACGACCGGGGAGACCACGGCCAAGGAGATCGCCTCCCTGACCGCCAAATCCGTCACCCTGAACTCGATGAACCCGGCCTATGAACCGCGCGTCATCGCCCGCAAGGACATCGACTGGATGGCCCGCATCCTCTGGGTCAGCCAGTAGGCACGCAAAAAGGCCGCCCCGAAGGGCGGCCTTCTTCGTTGTACCGGTCTCGGCCGCGCTAAAGCAGCAAGGCTCCGCGAGCCGAGCGGTAGCGCCCTTCCCAGCCTTAGTAAGGCTGGACGTAGTGCGCGTTGACCCAACCGCCGCCGGCGATCTGGACCCACTCGCCCTGCGAGCCGATGGCCGTGAAGGGCTGGCCAGCGGACAGCGAGCCGGCCTGGCGGTAGCTCGTGCCCGGACCCGAGCGAATGCGCAGGTTCGACGAGGCGCGATACTGGGCGCCCGAAGAATTGGCTTGCGAGTTCACGCGAGCGCGTTGTTGGTTGCAGCCGATGTAGGACCCCGCAGCCGCACCGGCGGCGGCGCCGCCCACGGCGCCGAGCGTGCGCTCATTGGACGAGATACGGCTGCCGGCCAAGGCGCCCAGCACGCCGCCGATCACGGCGCCGGCTTGCTGACGACCACCGGGGGCGTCGCAGCTGGTGATCCCGTTCGACTGGGCCGAGGCGGCCATTGGGGCGGCGGTGACCAGAGCGGCCAGGGCGGCGGCCGTGGCCAGGGTGGTGTTGAAGGTCTTCGACATGGCTCTCTCCATTCATCGAGGTTGGTCGATGGCAGGGAGAATGCGCTGGGCCACATGAAGGCTCCCGGAGCGCTGCCGTTATTTTCCGTTCATGTACGAAAACCGACCAAAGCCGCTACGTCGCCAGCTCCCCGTTCGCCCCGGCCTCGATCAGCTGAATCGTCTGCGCCAACCCGTAAATCGCGGCGAACGAGCCGAACCTCGGCCCCTGCGACGCACCCAGCAGCACCTCGTACAGCGCCCCGAACCAACCCCGCAGCGGCTCGAACCCATGTTCCTTGCCGACGGCATACACCTCGCCCTGGATCAGCTCGCCGTCGGTCGTGTCCGCCGGCAGGGCCTTCAGCCGCCCGGCCAGATCCAGCAGCGCCGCCTTCTCCTTCTCGTCGGGCAGTCGGTACGACTTCGTCGGCTTCACGAAGTCCTCGTAGTAGTTCAGCGCCCGGTCCATCAGCCCGTCCAGCACGGGTTCGTTCTCCGGCGTCGCCTCGGGCAGATATTTGGCGAAATAGGCCCACAGCTGCGCCTTGGACGACGCGTTGGCCACCCCGACCAGGTTCAGCAGAAGAGAGAAACTGACCGGGCTCGCGACCTTTGGAGGATGGCCCGCGTGGATCGACCAGACGGCGTTGTCGATCCGCTTGGCCGGTTCCTGCGAGCCGTAGGCGTCGATGGCCCCGAGATAGTCGTCGATCGCGCGCGGAATGACGTTGAAATGCAGGCTCTTGGCCGACTTCGGCGACTGGAACATGTACCAGCTGAGGCTCTCCGGCGTGCCGTAGCGCAGCCACTGCTCCATCGTCAGGCCGTTGCCCTTGGACTTGGAGATCTTCTTTCCCTCGACGTCCAGGAAGAGCTCGTAGTTGAAGCCCTCGGGCGGCGCCCCGCCCAGCGCGCGACAGACCTTTGACGATTCGCGCACGCTCTCGATCAGGTCCTTGCCCGACATCTCATAATCGACGTCCAGCGCCGTCCAGCGCATGGCCCAGTCCGGCTTCCACTGCAGCTTCACATGGCCGCCCGTGACCGGAACCTCGGTGCGCCCGCCAGCCGGGTCGTCGAAGACGATCGTCCCCTTCTCCACGTTCCGCTCCAGCGTAGGCACCTGCAGCACGTGGCCCGTGATCGGGCTAATGGGCAGGAAGGGCGAGTAGGTCTCGCGCCGCTCCGGGCCCAGCGTCGGCAGCATGATCGCCTGCACCGCGTCGAACCGCTCCAGCAGCCGAAGCAGCACCTCGTCGAACCGGCCGCTCTTGTAGGTCTCCGTCGAGGACATGAACTCGTAGTCGAAGCCGAAGCTGTCGAGGAAGGCCCGCAGACGCGCGTTGTTGTGCGCCCCGAAACTGTCGTGCGTCCCGAACGGATCGCGCACCCGCGTCAGCGACAGATGCAGGTCCTCGCGCAGCATCTCCGGGTTCGGCACGCCCTCGGGCACCTTGCGCAGCCCGTCCATGTCGTCCGAGAAGGCGATCAACCGCGTGCGCCAATGATCGCCCGTCAGCGCCCGGAAGGCGTTCCGCACCATCGTCGTGCGCGCCACCTCGCCGAACGTGCCCATGTGCGGCAGGCCGGACGGGCCATAGCCCGTCTCCAGCACCACCGGCTTCACCAGCGCTTCGAACGTCGCCAGCGCCTCGTCCGCCTTCCCGGCGTCCATCAGCAGCTTGGCCGCCGCCCGCTCCGGATCCGACAGTCGCTTCTTCAGGACGTGGTCCAGCAGGGCGCGGGCCTGTTCGAAGGGCCAGGACTTGGCTTCGAGAGCCAGATATTCGAGGTTCTGCAGCATGGGCGGGATTTGCAGCCTCAACGCCCGGCGGTCAACGCAATCAGCGCCGCCGGATGGCCCAGGCCACCACCGCCAGCCCAGCGCCGACGATCAGGATATCCTCGATCAGGCCGCTCTTCGTCTGTCCGATCTCGGCCATCGCCCGCTTGCGGCCCGCCAGCGTCAGATAGGCCATCGGCACGGCCGTCCCGACCGCTAGGGCCGCGCCGGTCCGCTCATGCCCCTTCGGCGCCAGGGCAGCGCCCGCGATACCGGCGCTCATCACCCGCGCCAAGAGGCCCAGGAACACGGTTCGATCGGGCGCCGACTTCATCTTGTCGCCGTAGAGCTCACCCGCCCCCATCGCCAGCGCCCCGGCGGTAAACAGCGGCCGGTCCAGCAGCCATAGTTTTCCGGGCGTCTTCCGGTGCGCCAGATGCGCGCCGGCCAAGGCGGCCATCGGCGTCATGGACCGGGCGCTGGCGACGGCGCCGATCAGGGCGGAGGGCAGAAGGTCAAGGGCGTTCATGCGGGCTGAATGCCCCGCTCGGCTTTGGGTTCGCCGCCCTGACCCGTCCCCTTGACCCGGCCACGCCTCCATGGCCATTGCGCCGCCTGATGAGGACCGCAGATTTCGACTTCGACCTGCCCGAGGACCGCATCGCGCTCCGCCCCGCCGAGCCGCGCGATTCCGCCCGCCTGCTGGTCGTGAAGGACGGCGATCTGGCCGACCGCGCCATCTCCGGCCTGCCCGACTTCCTTCGGTCCGGCGACGCCCTGGTCTTCAACGACACCCGCGTCATCCCCGCTCGCCTGTCGGGCGTCCGCGAACGCCCCAACCCCGGGATCGGCGGCGCGGAGGGCGACGTACTGACCGTCGAGGTCGAGGCCACCCTCCACCACCGCGACGCCCCCGATGTCTGGTCCGCCTTCATGAAGCCGGGCAAGCGCATCAAGGCGGGCGACAGGATCGTCTTCTCTTCCCTCATTCCCCACGAGGGGAAGGGTGTGAGTGCGGAGGTTCTGGCCAAGCACGACGACGGCCTGATCACCCTGAAGTTCGACCTGACCGGACCCGTACTGGACGACGCCATCCGCCAGGTCGGCGTCATGCCCCTGCCGCCCTATATCGCGGCAAAACGGCCGGAGGACGACCGCGACCGCTCGGACTACCAGACCGTCTTCGCCGAGCACGACGGCTCCGTCGCCGCCCCCACGGCGGGCCTGCACTTCACCCCCCGCTTGCTGGACGCCATCCGGGCCAAAGGCGTTTCCACCCACGCCGTGACCCTCCACGTCGGCGCCGGCACCTTCCTGCCGGTCAAGGCCGACGACACCGCCGACCACAAGATGCACTCCGAATGGGGCGAGGTGTCCGCCGAAACGGCCGCCGCCCTCAACGCCGTCCACGCGAACGGCGGCCGCATCGTCTGCGTCGGAACCACCTCGCTGCGCCTTCTCGAATCCGCGACGACGCCTGAGGGTGAGATTCGTCCCTTCCACGGCGACACGGCCATCTTCATCACGCCCGGCTATCGCTTCCGCGCGGTCGATGTCCTGATGACCAACTTCCACCTGCCGAAGTCCACCCTGTTCATGCTGGTCTCGGCCTTCGCCGGGCTGGAGACGATGAAGGCCGCCTACGCCCACGCCATCGCCGACGGCTATCGCTTCTATTCCTACGGCGACGGCTCCCTGCTTCACCGCGCGCCCTTGACCTGAGTTCGCCCCCGGCGTCCTCTGCGGCCCCTCGCCGTCAGTCCCGGATCGCCTTCATGTCGCGTCTCGCCGCCTCCGCCTGCCTCGCCGCCCTTCTCATCGCGAGCGCCTCGCCCTCGGCGGCCCAGACGGCAGCGCCGCGCGGCCCGACCACCCCCGACATCGGCGGCTTCCCCGACAGCCCCCTGATCCCGGCCCCGACGCAGGAAACCTATCCCGGCGTCATCCAATACGAGGTCGACGCCACCGACCTGGATCACCGCGTCATCTCCGTGCGCCAGACCATCCCGGTCGCCAGCCGCAGCCTGACCCTGCTCTATCCGAAATACCTGCCGGGCAACCATGCCGATTCGGGGCCGATCCAGCTGTTCGCCGGCCTGACCATCACCGCGAACGGTCAGCGCGTCGAATGGCGCCGCGACGCGGTAGACCCCTACGCCTTCCACATCGACGTGCCCGAAGCCGCGACCGAGATCGTCGCCGAGTTCCAGTGGCTGACCCAGTCCGACAACGCCAACTGGCGCGTCGTCATGACCCCGTCGATCGTCAACATGGAATGGGAGAAGGCCCTGCTCTACCCGGCCGGCTATCGCTCGACCGGCATCACCTTCGCCCCTTCGATCAAGCTGCCAGCCGGGTGGAACTACGGTGTCGCCTTGGAGACCACCTCGTTCGAGAACGGCGTCGCGACCTTCGCCCCGACGGATCTCTATACCCTGGTCGACAGCCCGATGTTCGCCGGCGCCCACTATCGCCGCATCGACATCGACGCCAAAGGCGATGACGTCCACCTGAACATCGTCGCCGACACGGCCGCGAACCTGGCCCCCACCGACGAACAGATCGGCCTCTATACCGCCATGGTGACCCAGGCGGACCGCCTCTACGGCTCGCGCCACTACGACAAATACGAGTTCCTGCTGGCCCTGACCGACCAGCTGGGCGGCATCGGCCTGGAGCACCACCGTTCGTCCGAGAACACCGCCTCGCCCAACTACTTCACCTCATGGAGCGCTTCGGCGGGCAATCGCGCCCTCCTGCCCCACGAATATACCCACTCCTGGAACGGAAAGTTCATGCGGCCGGCCGATGAACTGACCGCCAACTACAACGTCCCGACCGAGAACAGCCTGCTCTGGGTTTATGAGGGCCAGACCGAATACTGGGGCGACGTCCTCGCGGCCCGCTCCGGCCTGCACACGAAGGCCCAGGCCCTGATCGGCCTCGCCGACCGCGCCGCCTTCTACCAGAACCAGCCGGGCCGCCAGTGGCGGAACCTGCAGGACACCAACAACCACAACCTTCTCGGCTACCGCGTCCCAGGCCAGTGGGCGTCGTGGATGCGCGGCACCGGCGACTACTATGACGAAGCCGCCCTGATCTGGCTGGACGCCGACACCCTGATCCGCGAGCTCAGCCGCGACCGGAAGTCGCTCGACGATTTCGCCCGCACCTTCTTCTCGCCAGAGGGCTCGGACGGAAACTGGACCCCGCGCGGCTATACCTTCGCCGACGTCGTCGCCGCCCTGAACGCAGTCCAGCCCTACGACTGGGCGACCTTCCTCCGCACACGTCTGGACGCGGCCGGACCGGACGCCGTCGCTCCGCTCGACGGTCTTGAGCGCGGCGGCTACCGCCTGATCTATGTCGAGGAGCCGAACGCCGACGAGAAGGCGATGAACGGCGCCTGGGGTTCGGACTTCCGCTACTCCCTCGGCTTCTCCCTCTCGGGCGCGACCCAGCGGATCGGCGCCATCCAGTGGGGCGGGCCGGCCTATGAGGCGGGCATCGGCGCAGGCTGGGACCTGATCGCCGTCGGCGACAGCGTGGCCACGCCTGAGGTGCTGCGCACGGCCGTCACCGCCGCTAAGTCGGGCGACGCGCCCATCCGCCTGATCCTGCGTCAGGGCCAGCGCATCCGCACGGTCGAGCTCGCCTACACCGGCGGCCTCCGCTACCCGCGTCTCGAGCGGATCGAAGGCACGCGCGACCGGATCGGCGAGATCATGACGGCCCGGAGTCGCTGACCAACGACGCGGCTCAAGGCCGCACAACGACTCCGGTTGTCGCCCCCGCACACGACCTGTAGGTGTGCGGGCGCAGCCGCTGGAACCAGTATCCCATGCCCTATGCGCTTACGCCTGAAGTTCGCGTCCACGACTATACCGAGGGTCGCCAATCCGCGACCCACAGCCGACCTCTCCCGGCGGCGGCTATGTGACGGTCTGGTCGGGCTCCGGCCCCGAAGACGGGGGCTACGGCGTCTATATGCAGCGCTACGACGCGACGGGCTTACGCGTCGGCGGGCCGGTCCTGGTCAACACCACCACCCTCTATTCCCAGCGCAACCCCCAGATCGCCGTCCTCGAAACCGGCGGCTTCGCCGTCGTCTGGGACGACACCATCCCCGGCGTCGCCGGAACCCGGGGCATCTTCATCCAGGCGTTCGGCCCCTCCGGAGCCCGCATCGGCGCCGAGACCCAGGTTCACGGGTCGGGCTATTCGCAGACCGTCACCCCCCTGCCCAGCGGCGGCTACGT
This sequence comes from Brevundimonas sp. NIBR11, assembly GCF_027912535.1. NCBI lineage: Bacteria > Pseudomonadati > Pseudomonadota > Alphaproteobacteria > Caulobacterales > Caulobacteraceae > Brevundimonas > Brevundimonas sp. NIBR11. Next base: position 1,906,927 of record NZ_CP115465.1, read on the forward strand.
CGTCACCTTCACCCATTCGCCCGAGTCTCCTTTCTCGACCGTCTCGGCCCGCCTCTACGACGCCGCAGGCAACGCCTGAGGCCCGGCGTTCGAACTCGATACCGATCAGTTCGCCAGCTATTCCAACGTGGCCGCGACCGACACCGGCATCATCGCCGTCTGGCGCGGCAACAACCCCGGCGAGGCCTTCGTGGCGGTCCAGGCCTACGACACTTCGGGGGCCCGCATCGGCGACACGGTTCGCATCGCCCGCGACGGCGGCTCGACCCTGCCCGACATCGTGCGCCTGACGAACGGCGGCTTCGCGGTCGTCTGGGAAGAGCTCGACGGCCTGTACGGCCAGATCCTGACCGCCGCCGGCCAGATCTCCGGCGCACGGTTCCTGGTCCAGCAAAGCCCGGCGGGCGCCTCCCTGTCGCATTCCATCGTCGCCACCCCGGACGGCGGCTTCACCGTGGCCTGGGACCAGTTCGCCATGGGCCAGGGCGTCATCGCCGTGGCGTCCTTCTTCGCGGACGGCCGCCGCAACGGCGACACCCTGACCGTCCGTAGCGGCCAGACAGAGGGCGAGCCGCCCGGCCTGGTCGTCCTGCCGAACGGCGACGTCGTCGTGACCTACGCCCGCTACGTCGGCGACAGCCTCAACTTCTTCGACGTCTTCCAGACACGACTGACGGCCATCGACCCGAACACCTTCAACGGCTCGCCGGGCGCCGATATCCTGACGGGCCTCTCTGGCGATGACACCCTGATTGGTGGGCGCGGCGACGACCACCTGGATGGCGGCGCGGGTTGGGACACAGCGGTCTTCTCGGGCCGATCGTCCGCCTACAAGATCTTCGAGACCCTTGACGGCTTCGTCGTCTCCGGCGCCGACGGCTACGACGTCCTGACGCGCATCGAGCTCCTGCGCTTAGACGACGGCGTGGTCGACCTCACCCAGATCGTCTGCAATCCGCCCGTCGAGACCGACAAGTCCGCAGCCACCTCGCCGCAGGAGGAGCCGGCCGCCGTTCCCGTCTCACCCGGCCCCGAGCAGCCGTGGCTATCGCCGGAGACGACACCGGACTGGGGCTGGTAGCCCCCGCCCAAACGAAAAGGGCCGGTGGTTTCCCACCGGCCCTTCCCAGAATAACCCTAAGGGTTCTTCTTACTTGATCTGCACCTTGGCGCCGGCTTCCGTCAGCTTCTTGGCGACTTCGTCAGCAGCCTGCTTGGAGACGTTCTCGACGACGTTCTGCGGAGCGCCTTCGACCAGGTCCTTGGCTTCCTTCAGGCCCAGGTCCGAACGGACGCCACGGACTTCCTTGATGACGTTGATCTTCTTGTCGCCGCCGTCGACCAGGACCACGGTGAACTCGGTTTGCTCTTCAGCGGCTTCGGCCGGAGCGGCAGCGCCACCACCGCCGGCCGGCATGGCCATGGCGACCGGAGCGGCGGCGGAAACGCCCCACTTTTCTTCCAGCAGCTTGGACAGTTCGGCGGCTTCGAGGACGGTCAGCGAGGACAGGTCTTCGACGATTTTGGACAGGTCAGCCATGTCAGTTTTCCTTCGGGGAATGGGTAGGTTTGAGAGAGGGTTTTGCGAAGATGGAAGCGAGGCTTACGCGGCTTCTTTCGCGCCGTAGGCGCTGAAGACGCGGGCCAGCTGGGCGGCGGGAGCCTGAACGACGCCGGCGATCTTGGTCGCGGGAGCGTTGATGAGGCCCAGCAGCGAGGCGCGGATTTCGTCGAGGGTCGGCAGCTTGGACAGGCTGTCCACGCCCTTCACGTCGACGACGGTCTCGCCCATGAAGCCGCCGACGATGACGAAGCGGTCATTGCCCTTGGCGAATTCGGTCGCGACCTTGGCGGCCGTGGCGGGGTTCTCGGCGTATGCGATGCCCACGGGACCCTTGAACAGGTTGTGGTATTCGCTGCCTTCTTCGACCGCCAGGGCCTTCAGCGCCAGGCGGTTCTTGACCACCTTGAACGCTCCGCCGGCGGTGCGCAGACGGCCCCGCAGGTCTTCCATTTCCGCAACGGTCAGACCCAGGTTGTGGGTCACGACCACGCTGCCGGCCTCGGCGAAGACGCCTTTCAGCGTTTCGATCGATTCCGCTTTTTGTGCGCGATCCATTGCGGTCTCCAGTCTTGAGGTTCGCCGCCGGGCTTATTCCCGACGCCGAGATGGCCAAAGCGCCGCGCATCGCTGCGAAGCGTTCAGGCCGGGTAGCAATGTCCGAAGGATGCTCTGACAGGTCCGTCCCGGAACCGGGCCGACCGCGTCGTCTGCGTCCCCATCTCCCCACGGCGCTGGAGGGCTCTCCAGCATTTACAGCGAAGGTGACCCCCTCGCCCCGAAGTTCTCGGACAGGACCGTCAAGACCGAAGCCCTGACGGAGAGGCGCGCTCTATACAGGAAGGGATGCGGAAATCAATCCCTTCGACAGCAATGACCGCCAACGAAAACGGCCCGGGAGATCGCTCTCCAGGGCCGCCTTCTGTTCAGTCGCTCAGAGCGATCAGGCCGTCAGGGACGCCGGATCGACCTTGAAGCCCGGGCCCATGGTCGAGGACAGGGTGATACGCTTGACGTATGTGCCCTTGGCGCCCGCCGGCTTGGCGCGGTTCAGGGCGTCCACATAGGCCTTCACGTTGGCTTCGAGGGCTTCCTGGGTGAAGGAGGCCTTGCCGATGCCGCCATGGGCGATACCGGCCTTCTCGACGCGGAACTCCACGGCGCCGCCCTTGGCGTCCTTGACGGCCTGGGCGACGTTCGGGGTCACGGTGCCGACCTTGGGGTTCGGCATCAGGCCGCGCGGGCCCAGCACCTTACCCAGACGACCCACCAGGGCCATCATGTCGGGCGAGGCGATGACGCGGTCGAAGTCCATCAGGCCGCCGTTGATCTGCTCGTACAGATCCTCGGCGCCGACGTATTCCGCGCCGGCCGCGCGGGCTTCGTCAGCCTTGGCGTCCTTGGCGAAGACGGCGACGCGAACGTCACGGCCGGTGCCCGACGGCAGGTTGACGACCCCACGAACCTGCTGGTCGGCGTGACGCGGGTCGACGCCCAGGTTGACGGCGATCTCGATCGACTCGTCGAACTTGGCCTTGGCGTTGTCCTTGACGGCCTTGATGGCGTCCGAGAACGGCATCAGGGACAGGGTGTCGCCGGTGCGGGCTTTTTGAGCCTTGGTTTGCTTGGCCATGTGCTTAGCCCTCCACGACGTTGAGGCCCATGGCGCGAGCCGAGCCTTCGATGATCTTGGTCGCGGCGTCCAGGTCGTTCGCGTTGAGATCCTTCATCTTCTTTTCGGCGATCTCACGCAGCTGGCTGCGCTTGATCTTGCCGGCCACTTCACGGCCCGTCATCTTCGAGCCCGACGTGATGCCGGCGGCCTGCTTGATGTAGTGGGTCGCAGGCGGGGTCTTGGTGACGAAGGTGAACGACTTGTCCTGGTAGACCGTGATCACGGTCGGCAGGGGGGTGCCCTTCACTTCCTTTTCGGTGCGCGCGTTGAACTCCTTGACGAAGCCCATGATGTTGACGCCGCGCTGACCCAGGGCCGGGCCGATCGGCGGGGACGGCGTGGCGTTGCCGGCCGGCACCTGCAGCTTGATATAGCCCAGAATCTTCTTGGCCATTGGTCTCTCCTATGAAGCGGGGAAGCTAATCCCCACGGATGAGCCGTGGTCGGGCATGGCTGCCTCCCACGGATTTGTCCCTGGCCCAGGGGCGAAGGAGGCGCGCGTGTAGCAGAGGCGGGGGCGAGAGGCAACGCCTCTCCCTCCCCTCGGGGGAGGGTGGTCGGAGCGCAGCGGAGACCGGGTGGGGCCGGCAAGGCGACCCGGACTCTATTCCAAAGAAAAAGGCGACCCGTTGCCGAGCCGCCCCCACCCGGTCGCTCGCGCGACCACCCTCCCCGAGGGGAGGGAGAATTCCTGATCAGGCCGCGACCTTCTCCACCTGGCTGTATTCCAGATCGACCGGGGTCGGACGGCCGAAGATCGACACGGCGACGCGCAGGCGCGCGGCGTCCTCGTCGACGCTTTCGACCTGACCGTCGAAGCTGGCGAACGGCCCGTCGATGACCTTGACGGTCTCGCCGATGTCGAAGCGGATCGTGGGCTTGGGACGTTCGACGCCCTCTTCCACGGCGCCGATGATGGCCTGGACTTCACGTTCCGAGACCGGCAGCGGCTTGGTGCCGCCCGCGGCGCCCAGGAAGCCGGTGACCTTCGGCGTGTCCTTGACCAGGTGGTAGGCGTCGTCGGTCAGCTCCATCTTCACCAGCACGTAGCCCGGGAAGAACTTGCGTTCCGAGTTGACCTTGCGGCCGCGACGGATCTCGACGACGTCCTCGGTCGGCACCAGGATCTCGGAGAAGAATTCCTCCAGATCGCGCTGCTTGGCCTGGTCGCGGATGTGCTGGGCGACCTTCTTTTCGAAGTTCGAATAGGCGTGGACGATGTACCACTTGTGGCGCGGGTTGGCGGCCATCTTGGTTTCGGGCGCTGCATCCGTCATGGGCGCGTCTCCTTTGTCTCTATTGGCCGATGGCGAGGATGATGCGCGAGGCGAAGCCCAGGCCCGCGTCGACCACCCAGAAGAACAGCGACGCGATGATCACCATGATGAAGACCATCACCGAGGTGATCCAGGTCTCCTTGCGGCTCGGCCAGACGATCTTGCGGGCCTCGGCGCGAACCTGGCTGAAGAACTGGGCCGGCGAGGTGCGCGGCTTGGCCACGGGCGCGTCGACAGTGACCGTCGAAGCCGCGGCGGCGGCCGCCATCTGCGGCTTGGCGCCGGCCGCCGGATTGCCGGTGCGGCGTCCGGGGGTGAACTTGGACTTGGCCATGGGCTTCAGGGGTCTCTTCGTAAACGCTTATCCTGTCCCCGCAGATAGGGAGACCCAGTCTGCGGGAACAGGGGGAAGTGGCAGGAGCTGGGGGATTCGAACCCACGACCCCCGGTTTTGGAGACCGGTGCTCTACCAGCTGAGCTAAGCTCCTAGACAATACAGAAGCGCGCCGTGGGAGACCCCAACGGCGCGTCTGCTCGCCAGACCGGGGGCTATGCCCCACGCGGCGGGCCATTTCAAGGCCGGAGTCAGCGCCTCCGGCCTTTTCAGGCTTCGATCACTGATCCAGATGAGCCGCTACCGCTTCGGCTTCGTCTTCCGGCTTCACCAGCTGTTTGAACAGCAGCTTGTCGATGCGGCGGTCGTCCATGTCGATGACCTCGACCTCGAACCGGCCCAGTTGCAGGATTTCGCCCTCGTCCGGCACGCGCGACAGCTGGTGCAGCACCAGGCCCGCCACCGTGTGGAAGCCCTCGGCCTCGCCGAAATCCTCGCCCAGGACGTCCGACAGCTCTTCCAGGTCGGTCTGGCCGTCGACCAGCCAGGTGCCGTCCTCGCGCTCCCGAATCCAGGCCTCGACGTCGTCGTGCCCTTCGTCAAAGTCGCCGGCGATCATTTCCAGCAGGTCCGTCGCCGTCACCACGCCTTCGAAGGCGCCGTATTCGTCGACCAGGAAAGCCATGTGGACCTTGGACGCCTTCATGATCTCCAGCGCCTTCAGCACCGAGGTCGACTGCGGAATGAAGGCCGGCGTCTGCACAAGGGCCTCGATGTCGTACTTGCCCGTCGTCAGAAGGCTGTCCAACAGGTCCTTCTTGTGGACCACGCCGATGGGGTTATCGACGTCGTTCTCCCTGGCCACCACGATCCGCGAATAGGGGCAGGTGCGGATTTCCTCGCGCAGCTCCTTCTCGGTGTCGTCCAGGGCGATCCAGAACACCTCGTGGCGCGGCGTCATGGCCACGCGAATCGGACGGTCGCCGAGGGTCAGGATTTCCTCGATCATCGTCTGTTCTTCAGGCTCGATCAGACCGGCCGAGGTGCCCTCGGCGATCATGGTCTCCACCTCTTCCTGGGTCACGTCGGACCCGTCGCGATCCTTGACGCCCATGATCTTCAGGATGCCCGAGGTCGAGGCCGTGAGCAGCATGACGAACGGCGACAGGACGACGGCCACGGTCGAGATCGGCGTCGCCATCTGGGACGCCACCGCCTCGGGGAAGATGAGGGCGATCCGCTTGGGCACCAGTTCGCCGACGATCAGCGAGACATAGGTGATGCAGACGACGACCAGCGCGGTCGAGGCGACCTCGGCCCAGGCGGCCGTGGCCGGGAAGGTGGTTTCGATGATGTGGGTCAGTTCGCCGGCGATAGCGGCCTGACCGTAGGCGCCCGCGAGAATGCCGATCAGGGTTATCCCGACCTGGACAGCCGACAGGAAGTGAGTGGGCTCCTCGGCCAGCTTCAACGCGGCCCGGGCGCCCCGGTCCCCCCGCTCGGCCCGGCTCTGCAGCTTGGATTTGCGTGACGAAACGACCGCCATTTCGGTCATGGCGAACAGGCCGTTCAGCACTACCAGGAGCACGACGACGGCGATGGCGATCAGTAACATCTAGGGGGAGGAGGACCAACGCGGCGCAACAGTCGGCGTCCGCTGGTCTTTCCTAGCCGAACCTAGCCGGTTTCGCCACGATTTCCTTGACGGAAAGCTTACCGGGTGCGGCCGGCCTCGATCGAACCGTAGGCGCCCGACTGGCCGCCTTCGACGGTCGCACAGGCGGACACACCGATCAGGGTGCCGATGAACAGGCCGATCCGAAGTGCGCGTCGCATGAAGGTTACCAAAATCCTAACGATCCGAACTGAACGTAGGCCCCGGTTCGCGGTTGCATTCAACCCTCCGCCCCTGCCGGTTGAGCGGAACGGTAAACGGAGGTGCGGGTTGGCTAGGATCCGTCCCTCAAGAGTTGACTTCATGATCCGCGTCTCCCTCGCCGCCGCCCTTCTGGCTTCCGTCTCCCTCGCCGCCTGCGGGTCGCCCGAGACCGAGACCGCAGAGGCCGTCCCGCCCGCCGCCGGCGTTCAGCCTCCCGCGACAACCGGCCCCATGTCGGCTCAAGCGATCGAATCGGCGGTCTGGCAGGCCGCTCCGGCCCCGACGACCACAACGCCCGCGACCCCGGGCCAGACAGCGTCCGAGACCGTCCCAGACCTGCCCCGCCCCGACATCGTCCGGGCGCAGATCCTGCTGGACCGCGCCCGGTTCTCGCCCGGCTCCATCGACGGCCTCGGCGGCGAGAACACACGCCAGGCGGTCGCCGCCTTTGAGAAAGCCAACAACCTCCCCGTCGACGGAGAACTGGACGCCCAGGTCTTCGGCAAACTGACCCAGGGCGCCGCGCCCGTCCTGACCCGCTACACCATCACCCAGGCAGACGTCGCCGGCCCGTTCCGGCCCGTCCCGACGTCGCTGGAGGATCAGGCCGCCCTGCCCGCCCTCAACTACGCCAGCGCGTTCGAAGGCTTGGCCGAGAAGTTCCACGTCACTGAAGAACTGCTGTCGCTGCTGAACCCCGGGGCCAATTTCGAACGCGTCGGCGCGACTATCGTGGTGCCCGCCGTCTCGGCCGCCCCCCTGCCCGCGCCGGTCACTCGCATCGTGGTCGACAAGACCGAAAGCTCGCTGCGCGCCTACGGCGCCGACGGAACGCTGCTGGCCTTCTACCCCGCCACCATAGGCTCCAGCGAGCGGCCCGCGCCTTCAGGCCGTCTGACGGTCGTCGGCGTGGCCAAGGAGCCCGACTACACCTACGATCCGGAACGGGTCAGCTACGACCGGGGCGACAGGAAGCTGGTGGTCCCGGCCGGCCCCAACAATCCGGTCGGCTCCGTCTGGATCGAGCTTTCGCGCGACACCTACGGCATCCACGGAACGCCCGAACCCGACAAGATCGCCAAGACCGCCTCCAGCGGCTGCGTGCGCCTGACCAACTGGAGCGCCGAACAGCTCGCCGCCGCCGTCAAGCCGGGCGTGGAAGTGATCTTCAGCTAGGCGCGACGGCTCCCAGCGCCGTCCCGCCCCAGAAGCCGCACTGATGCCGGTCGTGGAAGGTCGTATCGACCCGGTCGCCCGCCGGGTCGAACACCACGACCGGCCCACCGCCCTCGCTGACCTTCGGCCAGTCCGTCTCGAAGCGCGGATCATGGCCGAACCCGGCCCACAGCCGCATCATCCGCCCCGACAGCGCCCGCTGTTCCGGCGTCCATTTGCCCGTATCGGCGAACAGCCAGCTCGTCCCGAACACATAGGCCAGCTCCGACGCATGGTAGGCCCCCATGTCCAGACCGGTGATCCAGTCCGGCAGGATGAACGGCGCCTCCCGGTCCGCGAACTCATACCCATGCACCGACACATGCCGCGCCAGCAGCCGCCGCAGCGCATCGGCGGGACAGGCGAACCGGCTGTCGGTGAAGCTTTGGGCGATGGCCACCGCAGGCCCCTCTTGCCTGACCGGATACCGCTCCAGCGCCCGTTCCCCGTCCGCGCCGTACAGCCACACCGTCTCCTTCGAGTACCGGTCCATGTCCTTGACCTCGACCGCGAACAGCCGCCCCTCGTCGGTATTGGTCCCGACGATCACCGGGACCTGGACAAACCGGCCTGAAGCAAAGGCTTCCGGCGGACTGAGCGGCACGGTCGCGTCCGAGTGCACCGGCCCCCACGATCCCGGCCCGTTGATCCCGGACCTCAAGGACGGCGCCCGCGCGATCCGCCAGGCCGGCAGCCGCCTCAGACAGTCGACCTGCCCCTGCTGCGTGCAGCCCAGGTCGTCGGCGAACGGCGGCCCGGCCGGGGCCTGATCCTTGGCCGCGTTCAGCGACTGCGGTTCCAGGCACGGCCCGCTCTGCAGGATGACGCGGTGGAACAGCCCCTCCGACCCCGGCGACGCCATCAGGTAACAGGCGCTCCACGCCCCCGAACTCTCCGCGAACAGGGTCACATCCCCCGGGTCGCCCCCGAACGCGGCGATGTTCGCGTGCACCCAACGCAGCGCCGCCTGCTGGTCCATCAGCCCCCAGTTGCCGCCGACGCCCTCGCCCTCCGCCTCGAACCCCGGGTGCGCCAACCACCCCAGCGCCCCCAACCGGAAGTTCACCGTCACAACGACCCGGTCCTGTTCGGCCGCCAGTCGCGACGGGTCGTAGTTTGCCCCCGACCCGATCGTGAACGCCCCGCCGTGCAGATAGACCATCACCGGCCGGGCCCGCTCCGGCTCCCCTGCCGGTCCGTACACGTTCACGAACAGACAGTCCTCGGAACCGATGACGAGCCCGCCGCCGCCGCCGAGAATGGCCTTGCGCCCCAACGCCTGGACGCAGTCCGATCCCAGCCGCGTCGCATCGCGCACGCCGTCCCAGGCCTCGACCGGCCTCGGCCCGCGCCAGCGCAGATCCCCCACCGGCGCCTTCGCATAAGGCACGCCAAGGAAGGCGCGCACGCCCGCCCCCTCTACCCCGCGCACGATCCCGGCCTCGGTCCGCGCCTCGACGAACTCGCGGTCCGACGAGAACCGCACCTGCCCCACCCCGCCGGGATGGGTCGAGACGCAGCCGCCCAGGAGGACGAGGGCCAGAAGGGCGATCAGACGAGCCGGCATCCGTCCTCTTAACCCGCGCCCAGTCCCGCATGCCACGCGGCATAGGGCGTGTTTTTCGCCATATGCCGATTGAGGTCTGGCGCCCCGTCGTCCCACCAGACGGGCCCACGCTCGCCCAGCGCCACCTTCGCCGCCTGCACCTCGGCCCTTGCCGCCTTCAGCGCAGCCGCATCGTCAGCGTGAAGCGCCGTCTGGACGGCTCGCCGCGCCGTCATCAGGTCGTGCACACGCCTTTCCCGTTCGGCCTCGCTCAACGCCGGGTTCGACGTCCGCCACAGCCGCCCGCGCACCACGAAGTACCGTCCGTCCGGCGTTCTGGGATAGTCCTTGCGGCTCAATAGTAGCCGTAGCTTCCGCGACGCGGCACGCGCTCATAGCCATAGCGGCCGTCGCGATTGTAGCCGCCGAAGCCATAGCCGCAGGGGTCGTCGCGCTCCGACAACTGGTTGCCTAGGAGACCGCCGGCCAGCGCCCCGATCGCCGCCCCGCGCTCGCGATCCCGCTCGCCCGCGATGGCCGCGCCGGCGATGGCGCCCAAGGCCGCGCCGCTCGCCGTGGCGTACTGCCTGTTCTCGGCGTAGTCGCGTTCACACCGCGACGCATAACCGTCCGTCGTGGCGCAGGCGCCCAGCAACAGAGTGGATGCCGAAACGGCCGACAGAGTCAGAATGGCTTTCATCGCGAGGCTCCTTCGAAACACTCGCTGGCGAACGCGACGGCAAGAGACCTGTTCCGTGCGGATCAGCCGCCCGCCGCCAGATCCGACAGCGCGGGCCCGCCCAAAAAGCCTTTCCAGACGACCACGACCGACCAGTGCAACATCACCGCTGTCCAGAGGCTGCCGGACCGCAACCGCAGAACCCCACAGGCCAGTCCGAGCCCGGCCGCCAGGATCAGAAAGTCCGCCCTCAGAAACAGGCCCCTCGCTCCAGGCAGGAAGGTCAGCGCCTCGAACACGTGCCACAGGGCGAACAGTCCGACCGACAGCGCGAGGACCAGCAGTCGGCGGCCGTCGCCGCGATCCGGGATCAGAAGCCCTCGAAACACGATCTCCTCGCCGAGCGAGGGAATGAGCAGCGCGGTTGCCGCCATAGAAACGAACGCTCCAGCAGGGAGCTGCGCAGGGCGCACAAGAGCGCCGCCGATCACAAGCGCCAGCAGGCCAAACGATAGGGCCGCGATCGCCAGATCGCCGACATCGCCAACCGTCGGACGCCTGGAAGTCAGACGCCTCAGCCGCGACCCGGTCCGCTCAGACGATCCGCCCATTTTCGGATCATCAAGGATCGACGCCCAAAAGCAAAACGGCCCCCGGATCGCTCCGGGGGCCGTCTGGGTAGTCAGTGGTCGCTAGACCGTCGGAGTGAGTTACTCGACGATCTTGGCGACGACGCCGGCGCCGACGGTGCGGCCGCCTTCACGGATGGCGAAGCGGAGCTTCTCTTCCATGGCGATCGGCGTGATCAGCTCGACGTTCAGCTCGGCGTTGTCGCCGGGCATGATCATTTCGACGCCTTCCTTCAGGTGAACGATGCCGGTCACGTCCGTCGTGCGGAAGTAGAACTGCGGGCGGTAGTTCGTGAAGAACGGCGTGTGACGGCCGCCTTCTTCCTTGGTCAGGATGTAGGCCTCGGCCAGGAACTTGGTGTGCGGGGTGATCGAACCCGGCTTGCACAGGACCTGACCGCGCTCGACGTCTTCACGCTTGGTGCCGCGCAGCAGAACGCCGACGTTGTCGCCGGCCTGGCCCTGGTCCAGCAGCTTGCGGAACATTTCCACGCCCGTGCAGGTCGTCTTCTGGACCGGACGGATGCCGACGATCTCGACTTCCTCACCGACCTTGACGATGCCGCGCTCGACGCGACCCGTGACCACGGTGCCGCGGCCCGAGATCGAGAAGACGTCTTCGACCGGCATCAGGAAGGGCAGGTCGACCGGACGTTCCGGCTGCGGAATGTAGGCGTCGACGGTTTCCATCAGCGCCAGAACCTGCTGCTCGCCGATTTCCGGGTTCACGCCGTCGGTCGCGGCCTTGGCCGAGCCCATGGTGATCGGAATGTCGTCGCCCGGGAACTGGTAGGACGAAAGCAGCTCGCGCACTTCCATCTCGACGAGCTCCAGCAGCTCCTTGTCGTCGACCAGGTCGACCTTGTTCATGAAGACCACCAGGGCCGGCACGCCGACCTGACGGGCCAGCAGGATGTGCTCGCGGGTCTGCGGCATCGGGCCGTCGGCGGCCGACACCACCAGGATCGCGCCGTCCATCTGGGCCGCGCCGGTGATCATGTTCTTCACATAGTCGGCGTGGCCGGGGCAGTCGACGTGGGCGTAGTGACGGTTGGCCGTCTCGTATTCCACGTGAGCCGTGTTGATCGTGATGCCGCGAGCCTTTTCTTCCGGCGCGGCGTCGATGTCGGCGTAGTTCATGGCTTTCGCGCCGCCGGCCTTGGCCAGCGTCATCGTGATCGCCGCCGTCAGCGTCGTCTTGCCGTGGTCAACGTGACCGATCGTGCCGATGTTGCAGTGCGGCTTGGTGCGTTCGAACTTTTCCTTGGCCATTCTCTTCTCTCCGTCCCCTGAAATGAGGGGCGTATTCCTAGGTTTTCAGGGGTCCGGCGGACCCGCAGGCCCGCCGGGATTGGTTCGGGTTTAGGCGCTGTACTTCTTGATGACTTCGTCGGCGACGTGTTGCGGCACCGGCTCGTAGTGGTCGTACTGCATGGTGAACTGGGCGCGGCCCTGCGACATCCCGCGAAGGGTGTTCACATAGCCGAACATGTTCGCCAGCGGCACGAAGGCGTTCACGACGGTGGCGTTGCCGCGCATGTCCTGACCCTGGATCATGCCGCGACGGCCGTTCAGGTCGCCGATGACCGAGCCGAGGTATTCCTCGGGGGTCACGACCTCCACCGCCATGATCGGCTCGAGCAGCTTCGGAGCGCCCTTGTCCTTCAGTTCGCGGAAGGCGGCGCGGGCCGCGATTTCGAACGCCAGCACGCTGGAGTCGACGTCGTGGTACTTGCCGTCCGTCAGGGTCGCCTTGAAGTCGATCAGCGGGAAGCCGGCCAGCAGGCCCGAGTCCTTGATGGAGGTCAGGCCCTTCTCGACGCCCGGGATGTATTCCTTGGGCACCGCGCCGCCGACGATGGCGCTTTCGAACACGAAGCCCGAGCCGGGTTCGCCGGGCTCGAACGTGATCATGACGCGGGCGAATTGGCCCGTACCGCCGGTCTGCTTCTTGTGGGTGTAGTCGATGTCGACCTTGCGGCCCAGCGATTCACGGTAGGCGACCTGCGGCGCGCCGATGTTGGCTTCGACCTTGTAGGTGCGCTTCAGGATGTCGATCTTGATGTCCAGGTGCAGCTCGCCCATGCCCTTCAGGATCGTCTGGCCCGACTCGTGGTCGGTCGAGACGGTGAAGGAGGGATCTTCCGAGGCCAGCTTGGCCAGGGCGACGCCCAGCTTCTCCTGGTCGGCCTTCGACTTCGGCTCGACCGAGATCTCGATGACCGGCGCCGGGAACTCCATCTTCTCCAGGATCACCGGCGACTTCAGGGGATCGCACAGGGTGTCGCCGGTGCGGGTTTCCTTGAGGCCGGCCAGGGCGACGATGTCGCCGGCGAAGGCTTCCTTGACGTCTTCACGGTTGTTCGAGTGCATCTGCAGCATGCGGCCGACGCGCTCGCGCTTGTCGCGCGACGAGTTCAGCAGGCCCATGCCCGTTTCCATCTTGCCCGAATACAGGCGGCAGAAGGTCAGCGAGCCGACGAACGGGTCGTCCATGATCTTGAAGGCCAGGACCGACAGGGGCTCGTCGTCCGACGCCTTGCGGACGATCGGCTCTTCCGTCTTGAAGTCGATGCCCGGGGTCGGCGGGATGTCCAGCGGCGACGGCAGATAGTCGACGACGGCGTCCAGCAGCGTCTGCACGCCCTTGTTCTTGAAGGCCGAGCCGCACAGGATCGGGTAGAAGGCGCCGGTCAGCACGGCCTTGCGGATGCACTTCTTCAGCACTTCGATCGAGGGCTCGGTGCCTTCGAGGTAGGACTCCATCGCTTCGTCGTCGAGCTCGACGGCGTTGTCGATCAGGTACTGGCGAGCCTCGACGGCCTTGTCCATCAGGTCGGCCGGGATCTCGCCGACGGTGAAGTTGGCGCCCAGGGCGTCGTTGTCCCAGACCACCGACTTCATCTCGACCAGGTCGACCAGGCCGGACAGCGAGGATTCGGCGCCGATCGGGAACTGGATCGGCACGGCCTTGGCGCCCAGGCGGTCGCGGATCGACTGGACCGAAGCGTCGAAGTCGGCGCCGATCTTGTCCATCTTGTTCACGAAGACGATGCGCGGGACCGAGTATTTGTCGGCCTGGCGCCAGACGGTTTCGGTCTGCGGCTCGACGCCGGCGTTGCCGTCCAGCACCGTCACGGCGCCGTCGAGGACGCGCAGCGAACGCTCGACTTCAATCGTGAAGTCCACGTGTCCGGGGGTGTCGATGATGTTCAGGCGCTTGCCTTGCCAGAAGGCGGTCGTCGCGGCCGAAGTGATCGTGATGCCGCGCTCCTGCTCCTGGTCCATCCAGTCCATGGTCGCGGCGCCGTCGTGGACTTCGCCGATCTTATGGTTCTTGCCGGTGTAGTACAGGATCCGCTCGGTCGTCGTCGTCTTGCCCGCATCGATGTGGGCCATGATTCCGAAGTTGCGGTAGTCCTCGAGCTTGTGCGTGCGGGCCATGAAAGCGTGCCTTGAGTGAGTTCAGGACGCGTTCCGCGCCCTCGGGGGAGATCGTCGATGTGGCGGATAAACGAGCGCGGGCGATTTAGCTGAAACCGCCCGCGCCGGATAGTCCTAGATAGTCAGCGCCCGGCTCTTACGTAAGAGCCATGACGCTTTGAAGGCGGTTACCAGCGGTAGTGGCTGAAGGCGCGGTTGGCTTCGGCCATCTTGTGGGTGTCTTCACGCTTCTTGACCGCGGTGCCGCGGTTGTTCGAAGCGTCCAGCAGCTCGGCGGCCAGCTTTTCGGTCATGGTGTTCTCACCCCGCTTGCGCGCGGCGTTCACCAGCCAGCGGATGGCCAGGGCGCGGCGGCGATCGGGGCGAACCTCGACCGGAACCTGGTAGGTGGCGCCGCCCACGCGACGCGACCGGACTTCGACCGACGGCTGGACGTTTTCCAGGGCGGTGTGGAAGGTCTGGACGGCTTCGATGTCCTTCTTCTTCTCGGCCAGGATATCGAAGGCGCCGTAGACGATGTTCTCGGCGACGGCCTTTTTGCCCTCGTACATGACGTAGTTCATGAACTTGGTGACGGTCAGATCCTTGTACTTGGGATCCGGCAGGACTTCGCGTTTCTGGGCGCGGTGACGACGTGACATGCGGTTGGCCTTCTAGTTCGGTTTCGACGGGCCGTGCTGCGACGGCCGAATTCTGTAGGTGCGGGTCGCTTACTTCGGACGCTTGGCGCCGTAGTGCGAACGGCGCTGCTTGCGGTCCTTGACGCCCTGCGTGTCGAGCACGCCGCGCAGGATGTGGTAGCGAACGCCGGGCAAGTCCTTGACGCGGCCGCCGCGGATCAGGACCACCGAGTGCTCCTGCAGGTTGTGGCCTTCGCCGGGGATGTAGCACACGGCTTCGTAGCCGCTCTTGGCCAGACGGACCTTGGCGACCTTACGCAGAGCCGAGTTCGGCTTCTTCGGGGTCGTCGTATAGACGCGGGTGCAAACGCCGCGACGCTGGGGCGAACCCTCCAGGGCCGGCACCTTGTTGCGCACGGGCTTGGGCTTGCGGGGCTTGCGGATCAGCTGGTTGATCGTAGGCATTGGTAGAACAGTCTCGACTTCTGATGGAGGCGTGTGCCTGTCGGCCGGGGCGCCTCGGTTCCTTCTTTTGAACGGCCCTCATGGACCGCCCTGGGGTCGTTCGAGACCGGATACGATCAAACCAAACGAAAAAACCGGAACGCGCGCTTCGGGCGTTCCGGCGGGCACAGCCCGTCCGTCAGATTGTCACGATCAGGATGGTCCGCCGGAACGGGCCGCCTCGAAAGTCCGGCGCGTTTACGCTTGGAGGCCCTTCAGGTCAAGGCCGGGCCTCCATAGCGCCTTCGAAGCTAGGATGCGGCCGGCTTCTGCACGCCCCGCACGACGAAGTTGATCCGTCCCGAGGCCGGCGGCTCGCGCATGGTCGCTGCCGACAGTCGCGTGCCTTCGGCCGACCGCGCCGCGGCCAGGCCATAGCCCTCGTTCGGCGGGCTCTCGGACACCACGAGGCAGTTGGACAGCATGCCGTCCGGCGCCACGCCGCAGTTCAGATTGACCAGACCGCCACCGCCGCCGACACAGCCCGACAGCGCGGCGCCGGCCGCGATCACCGTGATCAGACCCAGGGACTTACGCATCGGACGTCTCCTCGTTGGCTGTGATTGGTTCGGTCGAACGCTCTACTGATCGGTCGCGGGCTCCGAGACCTCGGTGCGGATGCGCCGAAAGCGCGCAAAGGCCGCCGCATCGAGGGGAATCACCATCGACACTTCGGTGCGGTCCCCCACGCCCGTCGCTCTCGGGCCTCCGCCCACGGGTTGCACGCTCGCACGCCCCTGTTCGGCGGACAATATGGCCTCGGCCGCCATCCCGTAGCCGCCCGGCTTCTCGCGGATGACGCGGCAGTTGCTGAGCCCGCCACGCTCGATCACCGTACAGACCATGGTGACCTCGACCTCGGTCGGCGCTGGGGCCTCGTCCGGCGCCGACGCACAGCCCGCCAGCCCCATCGTTGTCAACGCCACAGCAAATCCACGCATGCCCTACTCCCGGATCGGTCTCGTCAGGTCGAACTCTACCCGGAAGTGTCGATTGGCGCGACGCAGCTCATAGGCGAATACCCGCCCCGGATGGATCTCCACGTTCCAGACGTTGGTCGTCGAGACCGCCGCATCGTTGGCGTTGAACAGGGCGATGGAGAAGGCGTCCACCGGGAAGCTCTGCCGCTCGGTCCCGCCGTGCGGAACGCTGTCGCCGCCGTACATATGCAGGGCGTGGGGCGTGCCGTCGGGATAGCGGTGGTCGTGCTTCAGCCTCAGGCCCGCCTCCGTCCGCGACACGATCCAGGTTCGCGACCGGTCTTCGCCGACGCTGAACGGGATTCGCACTTCGCTCTGCGAACAGTCCCGCACCGTCATCACCAGTCTCTGGCTGGCCATGGCCGCATCGACCGCGTCGGTCGAGATCACCTTCCCCTCGAAGCTTTGTCCGCACAGGGCGTTCAGATTGGCCATGAAGCCGTCTTCGGGGTAGTGCGTCCGTGTCGTTCCGAAATAGGTCCCGGCGCAGCCGGACAGAAGGACGGAAACGGCGGCGATCAGGGCGGCTTTCATGCAGCCAGGCTCGCCCGCGAAGACGACGTCATCAATGCGCCAATACGCCGGTTGACTTCGCGACTTCCCTGAGTATGTTCCGCGCCTCTCATTTTACGGCTGTCACTGCCGTCGCAAAGGTAATTTCCGATGGCTAAGCCCGCCTCCATCAAGATCCGTCTGAACTCGACGGCCGACACCGGCTTCTTCTACGTCACCAAGAAGAACGCCCGTACGATGACCGAGAAGATGGTCGTCAAGAAGTACGACCCGGTCGCCCGCAAGCACGTCGAGTTCAAAGAAGGCAAGATCAAGTAAGGCTCACGCCTCGCTGATATTCGAACGCCCGGTCAGAAATGGCCGGGCGTTTTTTCTTGTCTCCTCCCCACGCAGTGGGGAGGTGGCGGCGAGCCTCTTCGCGAGGCGACGGAGGGGTTCTTCGTGCACCCAGAAAGAGCCCCTCCGTCTCTCCGCTCCGCTACGAGCCACCTCCTCACGCTTCGCTTAGGGAGGAGACGCTACTGTTAGGCCGCCCGCGCGATCACACGATCACGCCCCGTGGCCTTCGCCTCGTACACCCCTTCGTCCGCCCGCTTCAGCAGGGCGTCCGGCGTATCCCCGGCCCCGAGCGTCGCGGCCACGCCGATTGAGATCGTCACCGTGAGATGTTCCTGCCCGCCCATGACGCGGAACGGAGTCGAGCCCACGTCCCGCCTGATCCGCTCGGCGATTCGATGCGCGTCCTCGATCCTGGTGCCCGGCATGACGACGACGAACTCTTCGCCTCCCATGCGGCAGGGCAGGTCCACGGCCCGCACATTGGTCGCCAGACGCACGGCGAACTCGCGCAGAACCTCGTCGCCCGCATCGTGGCCGAAGCCGTCGTTGACCTTCTTGAAGTGGTCGATGTCCAGCACCAAGACCGACACCGGCTCCCCGCCCTGCGCCGCCCGCGTCACGAAGGCCTGCAACTGCCCGGCCATGTAGCGGCGGTTGTGCAAGCCCGTCAGCGCATCGGTGACCGCCATCTCCAGGCTGTAGTCGAGCTTCTCCTTCAGGAAGTCGGTGTAGCGCTTCCGGCGCACCTGCGTCCGCGCCCGCGCCGCCAGCTCTTCCGGGTCCACCGGCTTCATCAGGATGTCGTTGACGCCCAGCTCCAGCGCCTTGACCAGCCTCGGCCGGTCCGCCGGATCGACCACCGCCAGGATCGGCAGATGCCGCGTCGGCTCGGCCGACCGCACCTGGGCGATCAGGCGCAGGCCGTCGAACTCGGCCGCCGCCACATTGACGATCATCAGGTCGATCGCCCCCTTGGACGCGACCAGGCCGTCGCCGGCGTCGGTCTCGATCGCGGGCCGATGCTCGCGCGTCAGCTCCTCGGCGATCTTCTGGGCCTGTCGCGCATTGTCATCGACGATCAGAACCCGTCCGCCCGACCCACGCAGCCGCCCGGCCCCGTCGGTCGTGACCCCCAGCCGCCGCCCGCTTTCCTCGCGCTCGCGGAGCTCGTCCATCACCAGCTTCAGCCGCGTCAGCGACCGCACGCGCGCGAACAGGACCACGTCGTCCAGCGGCTTGGTGACGAAGTCGTCGGCCCCGGCCTCCAGCCCCTTGATCCGGTCCTCGCGCCCGTCCAGCGCCGTCACCAGAACGACCGGGATATGGTTGGTCGTCGCATCGGCCTTCAGCCGCTTGCAGGTCTCGAACCCGTCCATGCCGGGCATCATGACGTCCAGCAGGATGATGTCGGGCTGTTCGGCCGCCGCAATCGTCAGGGCCGTCGCCCCGTCCTGGCAGGTCAGCACATCATAGTATTCCAGCGTCAGCTTCGCCTCGAGCAGGCGGACGTTGGCCTC
Organism: Brevundimonas sp. NIBR11; assembly: GCF_027912535.1. NCBI lineage: Bacteria > Pseudomonadati > Pseudomonadota > Alphaproteobacteria > Caulobacterales > Caulobacteraceae > Brevundimonas > Brevundimonas sp. NIBR11. The sequence continues at coordinate 1,925,639 of NZ_CP115465.1, forward strand.
GACATCGTCGACCACAAGGATACGCGCGGTCATACCGGAACTACCCTACGGCTACGGGCTGGTGCAGGTGCTTCTTCACCGTCTCCAGGAAATGCATCACCGAGATGGGCTTGGAGATATAGGCCTCGCAGCCGCCCTGCCGGATCCGCTCCTCGTCGCCCTTCATGGCGAAGGCGGTCACGGCGATGATCGGGATGTGGCCGAGCTCCTCGTCGTCCTTCAGCCACTTCGTGACTTCCAGCCCCGAGATCTCTGGCAGCTGGATGTCCATCAGAATCAGGTCGGGCATGTGCTGGCGCGCCAGAGCCATCGCCTGCAGCCCCTCGCGGGTCTGCAGGATCTGATAGCCCTGGGAGTCGAGCAGATCATGAAACAGCTTCATGTTCAGCTCGTTATCCTCGACGATGAGGACTTTCTTGGACATCTTCACCCGGTCTGGCCGTCTCGGCTGACACGCACCCTGCGCCGCGAGACTTTCCGCTTGTTCGAGTGGGAATATGACCCACCGGGTCTTAAGTTGGGGTGAAGTCGGGAATCCAAGCTTGGCCATGAAGGCGATCTGCCGCGAATGCCTCTGGACCGGAGCGGACGCCATACGGCGCTGCCCGGCCTGCGGTTCGCCGCGCGTTGCCTGCGATCCCGAGCTGGACCAGCTCTCCATCGCCCACCTGGACTGCGACGCCTTCTACGCCTCGGTGGAGAAGCGCGACCGGCCGGAACTGCGCGACAAACCCGTCATCGTCGGCGGCGGGGTGCGCGGCGTGGTCTCCACCTGCTGCTATATCGCCCGCATGTACGGCGTTCACTCCGCCATGCCGATGTTCAAGGCGCTGAAAGCCTGCCCCCAGGCCGTGGTCATCAAGCCGGACTTCTCCAAATACGTCCCCGAGTCGGAACGCATCTTCCGCTTCGTCGGGGAACTCACCCCGCTGGTCCAGACCCTGTCGCTCGACGAAGCCTGGATCGACCTCTCGGGAACCGAACGCCTGAACGGCGGCCCGCCGGCCTTCCAGCTCATCCGCCTTCAGAAGCGGATCGAGGAGGAAACCGGTCTCGGCGTCTCCATCGGTCTCGCTCCCAACCGCTTCCTCGCCAAGATCGCCTCCGAACTCGACAAGCCGCGCGGCTTCTCCGTCATCGGCACGAGGAACGCGCAGGCCCTTCTCGCCCCCAAGTCCGTCCGCATCTTGCCGGGCGTCGGCCCCGTCTTCGGCAAGACCCTGGTCTCCGACGGCTTCAGCACGGTCGGCGATCTCGCCGCCGCCGACGTCCGCGACCTGGTCAAACGCTACGGCGAGACGGGCCTCAGGCTCCACGACCTCGCCCACGCCCGCGACGCCCGCTCAGTCAACCCCGAGCACGACCGCCGCGGCATGAGCGCCGAAAACACCTTCAACACCGACCTGACCAACGTCGAGGACCTCGAGGCCGAGCTCTGGCCCCTCTGTGAAAAGGTCGCCTCCAAGGCCCGCCGTGACGGGGTCGCCAGCCGCGTCGTCGTCCTCAAGCTGCGCCGTACCGACTTCAAGATCGTCACCCGCCGCCGGACCCTGCCCGACCCGGTCCAGACGGCGCGGGCGCTGTTCGCGATCGGCCGCGAACTCCTGACCCCAGAACTGGGCCGCCCTTACCGTTTGATCGGTATCGGTCTCGCCGACATCCAGGACGTCGAGGACCAGCCCGAGGGCCTCTTCGCCTCCCCCGAGACCCGCACCCTCAAGACCGAAACCACCATCGACGCCCTGCGCCAGAAGTTCGGCGCCTCCGCCGTTGTGGCCGGTCGGGCCTTGAAGCGGAGAGACAGAGCGCCCTAGGGCCGAAGGCCCGTCTGCCACCTGGGTTCATCACAGCGCACACGGCGGGATCACAGTGATCACTGCGGGAAACTCGCTTCGGCCAGACCCCGGGTCTCGTCGTGCGCGCCGTGCCTTGCGTTGTGCTCGCCGTGATGAATCTCTTCGACCCAGTCCTAGCCCTGCGGCATGCGCTCGGCCCGTGCGTTCAGATAGGCGTGGATATCGTCCAGATCCTGTTTCGTGATGGTGGCGAAATGCTCTCGCGCCATCTCGCTCATGAAGCCGCGCTCGCGGCCGTCCGGGGCGATCCCGGTGCGCATGAAGCGGTCGAACTGCGCTGCGTCATAGCCCGAGGCCACGATCAGGTCGGGCGCGACCGATCCGTTCACCTCCGCCCCGCCCAGGTCCGAGCCGTGACACTCCGCGCAGGTCGTCACCGCCAGATAGCGGCCATGCGCGAACTCCGTCCCCGCGTCGAACGCCGGCTTCGTCTTCGCCGCCGCAACATGGGCCGTGGCCGGTTCCACGCGACCCAGTACGATGGCCAATCGCATCAGGGGTCCAAACCGGATCGGCGGCGTCGCCTGCCCGGTCGCCGGATGGCTGCGCAGCCAGGCGACGATGTCGGCCGTATCCTGATCGCTGAGGTCGGTCCACGTCTCCGAGGGCATGAGCCACAGCGCCGTCCCGTCCGACCGCACGCCTGACCGCACTGCCCGGGCCAGCTGGGCGTCCGAATACCGCCCCAGGACTTGCGTCAGATTGGTCGTCCAGATCCGGCCCTGAGCGGCGTCGTCCAGCCAGTTTTCGCCCTGCAGAGTGCGCGTGTGGCACCCGTCGCATCCGCGAATGCGCGCTTGATAGGCGCCGCGCGCCAGGGCTTGCGGATCGGTCGAGGCCGAGATGACCGGCAGAGGGGAATCGACCTTGCGCCGAATGATCGCTTCGCTGGCCGCATACACGCCGGCGACCGCCACAACGGCCAAGGCCACGATCCCAAGGGCGATCCGCCCGATCCATTTCAACATCTTAAGGTCCCCCGTGCGAAGAGACTTAGCATCGTGACCAGGGTTCCGCGAGCGTCGTTTCGGCGCGCGTTCAACCGCTCTTAAGCCCGTGCGTGCATCCTGCGCCCATGTCCGCCTTCCTCGACAAGATGCGCCGCAGAGGCGGCCGCTACCTCGGCGTTCGCTCCGCCCCCGTCCGCCCTGCGCGCGGCGTCTTCAGCCTGTCTTTCGACGACATCCCCGTGACCGCCTGGACCGAGGCCTGTCCGATCCTGAAGGAGCACGGGATCGCCGCCACCTATTACGTCGCCGGCGGACTGTCGGGCGGCGAGAATCTCGGCCTGCCCCAGTTCTCGACCGACCACCTGCAACAGCTGTTCGCCGCCGGCCACGAGGTCGGCTGCCACACCTTCGGCCATACCTCCGCTCTCGCCGTCTCGCCCGAGGCCTACGCCGCCGACCTTGAGCGCAACGCCGTCTGGGTCGCCGAGCGCCTCGACGGCCATGTCATGACCACCTTCGCCTACCCCTATGGAGACGTTTCCGTCCGCGCCAAGGCCGTGGTCGCCCAGCGATTCGCCCTGGCCCGCGGCGTCCGCGATGGCGTCAACGCCGGCAGCGCCGACCGCGCCAACATGCAGGCCATCGGCCTCGAAAGCCGCCGCCTCCCCGGCTACGACCTCGAAGGCCTGATGGCCGAGACCGCCGCCCGCAAGGGTTGGCTCATCGCCTACGGCCACGACGTCATGGACCGCCCCACTCCCTACGGCTGCACCCCTGCCGACCTCGACCGCGTCATCCGCCTGGCCAAGGCCGCCGGGCTGGACATCCAGCCGGTGGGTCAGGCGTGGCGGAGAATGGCGGCCTGACGTCCCTCTCCCAGACTATCGGTACCCATCAACGGGTCGACCCAGGACCCCAACGAATTCAACGCCCGGCTCTGATTAAGGTCTTTATCGCAGGCGCCCCTCAAACCGGGCGTATACTTTTCCCCATCCCGTCGTTGGGGAAGGCGTCCTGGGCCCAGGACCCGGACGTGCGGCGGGGCCGATCGTAGCGGGTAGTCGTGGAGGGAGCCAACGATTTGGCTCCCGAAGCGAATGTTCGAGGGGCGTGAAACCTCGGAGCCCGGCGGGCCTGAGCCCGCCGCCCGTCGCGGGCCTATCGCCTGAGGGTCCAAAGGACCCGGGACCTGTGGTCGGTCATCGTTGCGACGATGATGCAGACCCCTCCCGGGGTGTCCGTACACCCGCTGGGCGACGCTCGCGGACCCGGTCGGGGACGGAGCCTCGGCGCGAGCCGAAAAACATTTCATCGGTCCCCGTAACGCGAAAGCAGGGGGCCACCTCGGTTCCGGGCGACCGCCCAGGCTCCGTCGACTTCCCCAACCCGTTCGCAGCGGAGGAGCGATGACGTGCGCCGGCAAGGCTACGATGACGCAGGCGCTGCAATACGTCGGACAAACCGACGCGAAATCAATAACTTGAACTATTCCCTGCACGCCTTGACCTTCCGCCCCCTCGCCTATAGGTTCCGCGCCGAATTCAGACCCCTGTCGGGGCCCGCAAATCCATGCGTGGCCGGGCGGGCTCAGAAGCAACAAAGCCCATGTCCCAGCCGACGGAATCGCGTGAAGAGGCGATCAAACGCCTCAATGAAAGCGCATCCGCTCTGGAGGCGAAGACCGCGCGTGAGATGTCGCACGAAGCGGCGGGTCAGGCGGCGGCCGGTCAGGCGTGGCGGATTATCGCCGACCTGTTCGGCGGCGTGTTCGTGGGCCTGGCCCTCGGCGCAATCGTGGACTGGTATTTCCATACCGGTCCCTGGGGTTTGATCGGCGGCGTCCTTCTGGGCTTCGCCGTTTCGGTTTGGATGGCCTGGTCGACGGCGCAACGCCTGATGGCCCAGGCTAAGGCAAGCGGAGTGGAGCCGAAGTCGGTTCCCTTCGACGATGACGAAGAGACTTAAAGGCGCCCATGGCTGATCCGCTTCACCAGTTCCAGATCGTCCCGCTTGTCGACTTCGGCACGGTGAACCTGCCTGTCGTGGGCGAGCAGCAGCTCGCCTTCACCAACTCGCACCTGGCCATGACCATCGCCTTCGGCCTTGTGGTCCTGTTCCTTCAGTTGGTGACCTCGGGCGCCAAGGTCGTCCCCGGACGGCTTCAGGCCGCCGGCGAGACGATGTTCGGCATGATCGACGGCATCGTCGATTCCATCATCGGCCATGACGGGCGCAAGCTCTTCCCGTTCGTCTTCACCGTCTTCACCTTCATCCTGGCCATGAACTTCATCGGCCTGTTCCTGACGTTCACGGCCACCTCGCAGATCGCCGTCACCGCCACCTTCGGCGTGCTGACCATCCTGCTGGTCCTGGCCATCGGTTTCGCCAAGCACGGCCTCGGCTTCTTCAAGCTGTTCGTCCCGTCGGGCGTGCCATGGCCGGTCCTGCCCTTCGTGATCATCATCGAGTTCGTCTCCTTCCTCCTGCGCCCCGTCACCCTGACGCTTCGTCTGTTCGGCAACATGATGGGCGGCCACGTCGCCCTGAAGGTCTTCGCCGGCTTCGTCGTCATCGGCGTCGGCGGTTCGGTGGGCCTCGGTCTCGGTATCCCGATCGCCCTGATGTCGATGGGCATGACCGTCGGCCTGACCGCGCTGGAGTTCCTGGTGGCCTTCCTCCAGGCCTTCGTCTTCGCCGTTCTGACCTGCATCTACCTCAACGATGTGGTCAACCTGGGCCACGGGCACTAAAGCCCAACCCCAGTTTTCGTCCCTAACCAACCAACCTCAGACTAGGACTTAAGATTATGGAAGCAGAAGCCGCCAAGCTCATCGGCGCCGGCCTCGCAATGACCGGCATGATCGGCGCCGGCATCGGCGTCGGCAACATCTTCGGCTCGTTCCTGACGGGCGCCCTGCGCAATCCGTCGGCCGCCGGCTCGCAGATCGGCAACCTGTTCGTGGGCGCCGCCCTGGCCGAAGCCCTGGGCATCCTGTCCTTCGTTCTGGGCATCCTGCTCTACTCGGCCTAATCCGCCGCATCCGATCAGGCGCGGCGCCGGCGACCCGGCTGCCGCGCCTTTTCGATTGATCTGACCACCCCAATTCCCATTGGCGGACCATGACTGCACAAACCGAATTCGCACCCCCTGTCCCTGACGCGGCCGACCATGCCGCCGTCGCGGACACGCACGCCTCGACCGAAGCCGCACACGGCGAAGGCGGCGGCCTGCCTCAGTTCGAGTTCCAGCATTGGTTCGGACAGATCGTCTATCTGATTTTCCTGTTCGCCATCCTCTATCTGCTGATCGCCAAGGTCTTCGCCCCGCGCATGCGCCGCGTGTTCGACGAGCGTGAGACGACGATCTCCACCGCCATCGCCACCGCCCGTCAGGTCCAGGCCGAGGCCGCCGGCCAGGCCGAAGCCGCCAAGGCCGAGGTGGAAAAGGCCCGGGCCGACTCGCGCGCCGCTTCCGTGGCCGCCAAGGCCCGGGTCACCGATGAGGCCAACCGTCGCGCCGCCGAGGAAGAAGCCGTCGTCAACGCCCGCATCGCCGAGGCCGAGACCGCCATCGGCAAGACCCGCGACGCCGCCATGGCCAATGTCACCACCATCGCCGCCGATACCGCCTCGGCCATCGTCGAGCGTCTGACCGGCAGGGCCCCCACGGCCGCTGAAGTCGCCGCCGCCGTCAAGGGAGCCGCCTGATATGAACATGTTCATGGAAGAAGGCTTCTGGGGCCTCCAGAGCGCCGAGATGTGGGTCCTCGTGGGCCTCGTCCTCTTCATCGGCATCTGCATCTTCGTCGGCGTGCCCAAGCTCGTCGGTGGGGCGCTCGACGCCAAGGGCCAGAAGATCCAGTCGGAACTGGATGAGGCCCAGCGCCTGCGCGCCGAGGCCGAGGCCCTGCTGGCCACGATCCGCGCCGAGAAAACCGCCGCAGAGGCGCAGGCCAAGGACATGCTGGCCGCCGCCGAAGCCGACGCCCGCATCATGGAAGCCGAAGCCAAGGTCCGCCTCGAGGAAACTCTGGCCCGTCGTCAGGCCCTGGCCGAACGCCGCATCGCCTCCGCCGAAGTCCAGGCCACGGCTGAGGTCAAGGCCGCCGCCGCCGACGTCGCTGCCCAGGCCGCCGAGACCATCCTCGCCGCCCGCGCCGCCGGTGCGAAGTCGGACCCGCTGCTCGACGACGCCATCGCCCAGATCGGCACGCGCCTGAACTAAGGCTCGCGCCTTACGGCATGCAAAAAGGGCGACGCACCAGCTCGGTGCGCCGCCCTTTCTCTTTTGCGTCAACAGGCTAGTGGGCCGGGGCCACCCCGTCCATCAGTCTGGCGGCCCGCTTTTCGCGCTCCACCAGCCGAGCGTAGACATTACCCAGGACGATGCCGAACACGGCGTGACTGACCAGCATCCAGGCGACCATGCCGAACCCGCCCGATCCACGGAACATCCGCGGATCGCCGAACAGGAACACCGCCACCATCAGCACCGCCCAGGCTCCGACGGCGAAGATGATGCCCTTGGTCTCGGCGGTCTGGCCCGGCATCCGGGGACACAGGATCCCGAACAACGAGCCCAGGATCACGGACCCGGCGACGAAGTGAGCGATCCACCCCACGGCCAGATTTCCGGGCATCCCGATCAGGCTGGCCACGAACAGCGGAAACGGCTCCGCCCAGGGACCAGCAAACACATTCACGGCTTCGAGTATTGAAACGGCGACCGTGGCGAACAAGCCAGCGATTACGCCCTTTTGTACGCGTGACATCATAACGACAGCGCCTCCCAACGCGTGTTTTCGTTTCGATAACGCAGGGAGGACTCTACGCCTGTCGCGAGAAGACGCTATTCGGCCACATTCACAACCGCGTGCTTAGCGCTTGCGGGATAGCAGTGTTGTGCGGCGCCGTTATCGGCCTGCAAAAGGCCGCGCAAACGAGCCGGCGCGGCCTCTCGGGTCTCACGATTTCGCCGCCTACTCGGCGGCGATGTTCGTGCCTTCCGGCGCTGTCCACCGCAGGACTGGCGTGCGGGCGGCGCGGGTTTCGTCCAGACGACGCAGAGGCGCGTGGAAGGGCGCGCCCTTGAACCGCTCGACCTCGCCGGCCTTGGCCGCTTCGGCCAGCAGGCGCAGGGCGTTGATGAACCGGTCCAGCTCGGCCTTGGATTCCGTCTCGGTCGGCTCGATCAGCATCGCGCCGTGGACGACCAGCGGGAAATACATGGTCATCGGATGGAAGCCCTCGTCGATCATCGCCTTGGCGAAGTCGAGCGTGGTGATGTCCGTGCCCTTCAGCCATTCGTCGTCGAACAGCGCCTCGTGCATGCAGGGGCCGTCCGGGAAGGCCGCCGACATGACGTCCGACAGGCGGGCCTTGATGTAGTTCGCGTTCAGGACCGCGTCCTCGGCGACCTGACGCAGGCCGTCGGCGCCGTGGCTCATCATGTACGACAGGGCGCGGACATACATGCCCATCTGGCCCTGGAAGGCGCACAGACGGCCGAAGGCCTGGGCTGCGTCGCCCTCCTCCCGCTCGATCAGCTCATAGCCGTCCGAACCGTGCACGACCCAAGGGGCCGGCGCGAACGGGGCCAAGGCCGCGGACAGCACCACCGGACCCGCGCCCGGACCGCCGCCGCCGTGGGGCGTGGAGAAGGTCTTGTGCAGGTTGATGTGCATGGCATCCACGCCCAGATCGCCCGGGCGCACCCGGCCGACGATGGCGTTGAAGTTGGCCCCGTCGCAGTAGAAATACGCCCCCGCCTCGTGCGTCAGGCGGCTGATCTCCAGGATGTCGCGCTCGAACAGGCCGCAGGTGTTGGGGTTGGTCACCATGATGGCGGCCACGTCCGGACCCAGCTTGGACGCCAGATCGGCCACGTCCACGCGACCGTCCCCGGTCTGGGCGACCTCGACGACCGTATAGCCGACGAAGGCCGCCGTTGCAGGGTTGGTCCCGTGCGCCGAGGTGGGCACCAGCACCTTGCGGCGCTGCTCATGCTGGCCGGAGGCCTCGTGTGCGGCGCGGATCGCCATCAGGCCGCACAGCTCGCCATGAGCGCCGGCTTTCGGCGACAGCGCCACCGCCGGCATGCCGGTCAGGGTCTTCAGCCAGTGCGACAGCTGATCCATCAGCTCCAGCGCCCCCTGCACCGTCGAGATCGGCTGCAGCGGGTGAATGTCCGAGAAGCCCGGCAGACGCGCCATCTTCTCGTTCAGGCGCGGGTTGTGCTTCATCGTGCACGACCCGAGCGGATACAGCGCCAGGTCGATGGCGTGGTTCTTCTGCGACAGACGGACGTAGTGGCGCATCGCCTCCGGCTCCGACAGGCCCGGCAGGCCGATCGGATCCTTGCGGACCAGGTCGCCGAGGTCCGATGCCGCGCCCTTGGGGTCCGGCAGATCGACGCCGGTCTTGCCCCAGCCGTCGCTCTCGAAGATCAGCAGTTCGTCCTGCAACAGGCCGCGCCCGCCGGTCAGGGTCGGATGCTTGTAGTCGTGGTCCACAGCATTCGGGGCGGTCGGACGGCCGACGGTGTTCATCGTGCTCATGATCAGGCTCCCAGGACCTTGGTGAGGCTCTTGGCCAGAATCTGGATGTCGGGATCCAGGGTCGTTTCGGTCGCGGCGACCAGCAGGACGTCGTCCATCCCCGCCTCGGGCGCCAGACGGCTGTAGGGCACGCCCGCCAGCACATGATGCGCGGCTAGCTGATCCACCACCTCGGCGGCGTTCTTCGGCAGCTTCACCGCGAACTCGTTGAAGAAGCGCGGCGTCAGGATCTCGACGCCCGGAATGGCCGCCAGCGCATCACGCGTCGCGACGGCCTTCTCGTGGTTCAGCAGGGCCAGCTTTCGCAGACCCGTCTCGCCCAGCAGGCTCATGTGGATGGTGAAGGCCAGGGTGCACAGGCCCGAGTTGGTGCAGATGTTCGACGTCGCCTTGTCGCGGCGGATGTGCTGCTCGCGCGTCGACAGGGTCAGGACGAAGCCCCGCTCGCCGTCCGCGTCGACCGTCTCGCCGGTGAGGCGGCCCGGCATCTGGCGGATCAGCTTCTCGCGGGCGGCAAACAGGCCGACATAGGGTCCGCCGAAGTTCAGGGCGTTGCCGATCGACTGGCCCTCTGCCGCGACGATGTCGGCGCCCATCTCGCCGGGCGATTTCAGCAGGCCCATCGACACGGCTTCGGTGACCACGACGATCAGCAGAGCGCCCGCCGCATGAGCGGCCTCGGCGATCTTAGTCACGTCGGTCGCGGTACCGAACACGTTCGGGGTCTGCACGACGACGCACGCCGTGTCCGGCCCGATGGCGTCGATAACGGCCGCCTCGGCGTCCACGGCGGCGGCCAGGGCCTGAGTCTCCACGCCGACGGCGTGCACCACCGTCTCGGTCGCCCGGACATAGTGGGGATGCACCCCGCCCGAGATGACCGCCTTGTTCCGGCGCGTCACGCGGGTCGCCATCAGGACGCCCTCGGCCATGGCGGTCGAGCCGTCATAGAGCGACGCGTTGGCCACCGGCATGCCGGTCAGGTTCGCGACCTGGGTCTGGAACTCGTACAGGTACTGCAGCGTCCCCTGCGCGATTTCTGGCTGGTACGGGGTGTAGCTGGTCAGGAACTCGGACCGCTGGATGATGTGGTCCACCGTGGCCGGGACATGGTGCTTGTAGGCGCCCGCCCCGCAGAAGAAGGGTCGCGATCCCGCCGCCACGTTCCGCCCGGCCATGGCCGACAGGGCCCGGTCGACCTCCAGCTCGCCCATGACGTGGGGCAGGTCGACGAAGCCGTCCCGCCGCGCCGCCTGCGGCACGTCCACGAACAGGTCGTCGATCGATTTCGCGCCGATGGCGGCGAGCATCGCCGTCCGGTCGTCGGGGGTCAGGGGCAGGTAACGCATGGCGGGGAGGTCCGAGCGTGAGAGGAAATCAGAGCGAGGCGAGATAGGCGTCGTAGGCCGCGCGATCCATCAGGCCGTCGATCGCCGAGGCGTCCGACACCCTGATCTTGGCGAACCAGCCCTCGCCTTCGGCGTCGGCGTTCACCGTTTCGGGCACCGTCGCCAGGGTCGCATTGCCTTCGATCACCTCGCCCGAAACCGGGGCGTAGACGTCCGACGCCGCCTTGACGCTCTCGACGACGGCGAAGCTGTCGCCCTTGCCGACCGTCTTGCCGGCCTCGGGCACCTCGACGAACACGACGTCGCCCAGTTGGTGTGCGGCGTGGGCGGTGATGCCGACGGTGGCGACGTCGCCTTCGAGGCGAACCCACTCGTGGTCCTTGGTGAAGTGCATGGTCAGGTCCCTCTAGGCTTTCGGTTTGCGGTAATAGCGTTGGGCGACGAAGGGCATGTCGATCACCTCGGCGGCGGCGGCCTTGCCGCGCACGATGACCTTCAAATCGGTGCCGAGCGCGGCGTGCGACGGCGGCACATAGCCCATGGCGATGTTGCGACCGAGCGTCGGCGACGGCCCGCCCGAGGTCACCTTGCCGATGACGTTTCCGTCGACGTCGGCGATCTCCGCGCCTTCGCGAGCCGGCGCGCCTTCCTTGACCGACAAACCCACGCGCAGGCGGCTCGGACCATCGGCCAGTTCCTTGAGTATGCGTTCGGCGCCGTTGAAGTCCGCGGCTTCCTTCCTCGACTTCGACAGGGCGAAGGTCAGCGCCCCCTCGACCGGCGAGGTCGTCGGATCGATGTCATCCCCGTGCAGCGGCAGACCGGCTTCCAGACGCAGCGAATCCCGCGCGCCCAGACCGATCGGCTTCACCCGCGCGTCTTCCAGCAGCAGGTTCCACACGCGCTCGGCGTCCGCCGCCGGCACGGAAATCTCGTAGCCGTCCTCGCCCGTATAGCCCGAGCGCGAGACGTAGCAGTCGACCCCGAACAGCATCAGGCGGGCGCAGTCCATGAAGCCGAACTCGGCCAGGACCGGCTCGTGCGCGATCATGACCTCGGCCGCTTCCGGCCCTTGGATCGCGATCAGCGCCCGGTCGTCCAGCACCGTCAGTTTCGCGTCGCCCGACAGGCGCTCGGACCAAAAGGCGAAGTCCTCGTCCTTGTTGCCCGCGTTGACGACGACGAACAGACCGTCGTGGTCAGGCTTGCCCGCCATCAGGTCGTCGATGATCCCGCCCTGCTCGTTCAGCAACAGCGAGTATTTCTGCTTGCCGGCCTTCAGCGCATGATAGTCGCCGGGCACGAAGCGCTGGAACTGATCGATGGCGTCCGCGCCGGTGATCTTGCACTGGCCCATGTGCGACACGTCGAACAGGCCCGCATGTTCGCGCGTCCAGCGGTGCTCCGCCAGAACGCCCTCGTACTGCACCGGCATGTCATAGCCGCCGAAGCCCACCATGCGGGCTCCCAAGGCCCGGTGCGCGGCGTTCAGGACGGTCGTCTTCAGCGTTTCGTCGGTCATGCGGTCCAGACTTTCAGGGTCGCGTGTTGAAGCGGAAAGCTCCGCCGTCCTCGCGCCCCCGCTGTCCTGAAGCCTGAGAGATTCCGACGCCCAAAGCGGGGCGGCATTGCTCCGTCGGCGCGGTCCGAAGACCGACTTTCCAGCGTCCGAGTGTTCTCGCGGTCCGTTTGCCTGAGCGTTTCCGGGGCGGTTGCGCCTTCGGCTCCGGGTCCGCCGAGACGGCCCGATCTCTCCCGCGAGAGCGAGGCCCAAAGGCCCCGACTCCCGGGCCAAGTCAAGCGTGGGCTTACGGAACGCCGCCGCCGCCGGGGGATTAGCCCCTCGTTCCTCCTCAAGTCACTGAAAAGAGCCACCTCCTATGTCCATCCTCGACAAGATCTTCGGCGACGACAAACCGCGGACGACCCCGGCCAAGCCGGACTTGCCGATGCAGAACGTCCTCGACCATCTGGCCCGCCTCGGCGGCAAGCCGATCGAGACCTTGTCGCCGCAGGAGGCCCGCCTCCAACCTACTCCGACCGACGCGGTCAAGGCGATCTTGCAAGAGACGATCAAGGATCAGGATCCGACCCTGGGAATCCAGACCCGCGACATCACCATCGAGGGCGCCGCCGGCCCGCTCCAGGCGCGCGTTTATTCGCCGGACCTCGACAGCAGGGACCTCAAGCCTCTCGTCGTCTATTTCCACGGCGGCGGCTTCGTGATCGCTGATCTGGACGTTTATGACGGCGGCCCTCGCGGCGTGTCCCGCTTCGCCGACGTCGTCGTCCTGTCGGTCCACTATCGCCAGGCGCCCGAGAACAAGTTCCCCGCCGCCCACGACGACGCCGTCGCGGCCTGGAAATGGGCCCTCGCAAACGCCCAGTCGATCGGCGGCGACCCCCAGAAAGTCGCCGTCATGGGCGAAAGCGCCGGCGGCAATCTGGCGGTCAACGTGTCGATCGCCGCTCGCGACCAGGGTCTGACCCCACCGAAGCATCAGGTCCTCGTCTACCCGCTTGTCGGCAACGACCTGAACAACGAGAGCTACGTCGAGAACGCCACGGCCAAGCCGCTGAACAAGCCGATGATCGAATGGTTTGTGAAGCACACCTTCGATGACGAATCCGAGACGGCCGATCCGCGCGTCAACGTGGTCGGTGCGGCCGATCTGCGAGGCCTGCCCTCGTCCACCCTGATCATGGCCGAGATCGACCCGCTGCGCACCGAGGGCGAAAAGCTGGCCGAAAAACTCGAGGCCGCCGGTGTCGAGACGCGATCAAAGACCTTCCATGGCTCGACCCACGAGTTCTTCGGCATGGCCCTGGTCGTTCCCGACGCCGCCGTCGCCCAGCAGTTCGCCGCCCACGAACTGAAACGCGCCTTCGGGACGGCCATCCTGCCGATCTGAGTTCCACCCGTCGAAGGCCCCACCAGACGACGGCAACCAAGCACCGGCCGACGGGTCTCCCGGCCGGACATGTCAGGGAGAAAACGATGCAAAATCGAAACGACCGCAACCGCGGCTACGATGACAACCAGTCCAGCGGCTGGCGCGACGACGACGTGACGTGGGAAACCCGCGACCGGAACCGCGACGAAGGTCGCAGTTGGTCCTCCGGCGGCGCCGAACGCGACTTCCGACGCACCGAGGGCTACGGCCAGTCTTCGCGTGAAGGTCGCGGCGATTACGGGCGTTCGCCGACGTCCTATGACCAGTATGGCGCTTCATCCCATGACGCCTCGCGCGGCTACGGGGGTCGGTCCGACTGGAACCGCGACGGCGGCTATAGCCGGTCGCCGCGTTCGGGCGAGTTCGGTCAGGACTACGGTTACAGCCGCGCCTATGGCCAGGGCTCCAGCCAGAACTACGACCGGGGTCGCGGAGCGTACGGCGCAGGTTCCGGCCGGGGCGATCGCGGCGGCTACGGCTCGAACAATCCCGACCATGGCTACGCCCCCGGCGCCCAGATCTGGGAAGGTCGTGGCGGCGGCGCGCCGACCGGTCGCAGCGACTACGAGCCCGACTATCTGCACTGGCGCGATCAGCAGATGTCGAAGTTCGACCGCGATTACGACGAGTGGCGTTCCGAAAAGCGTCAGAAGTTCTCGTCCGATTTCGACACTTGGCGAAGCTCCCGCAACGCCATCGTCGAGAACGTCTCGGATGGCGGCACGGGCAGCCAGAAGGACGTCAAGAACAGCTGAGCCCTCAGGCTCGCTGAACGAGAGGGCTCCGGTTCGCCGGGGCCCTTTTCACATCGGCGGTGGCTCGGGATGTCGGAGACCCTGCCGAGAATAAATTTATGTTCGACATCAGAATCCCGACGCGGTCAGTCAGGGCGGGATACGGCTCACGATTTTCGCGCCTTGGTGACGGAGGGGCATATACTCCCAGGTCACGGTTCGCGGAGAGGGCGAACACCGGAAGTTTCGTCCGTTTCGTCACGATTGGTCACGTTTCGTCACCCAAAATCGCGTCATGACGAACCGGACGAACTGTCCCACTGCGGCCGTGAGCGCCTCAGGATGAGGCGTATAGGTCGACGGCGTCCATGTGCTTCAGCTTCTCGGCGTCCGACAGGAACGACCCCTCGAAGCTGTTCTTCGCTATCTCGGTGATCTGCTCCTTCGACAGCCCGACCGCCTCGGCCAGCCGGATGTAGTTGGCGTTCACATAGCCGCCGAAATAGGCCGGATCGTCCGAGTTCAGCGTCACATGCAGGCCCCTACGCAGCATCTCCGGCACAGGGTGGTCCTTCAGGTCCTTCACGACGCAGAGCTTGAGATTCGACAGCGGACAGACCGTCAGCGTCATCTGCTGGGCGGCCAGTCGCTGGATCAGGCTCTCGTCTTCCATCGATCGGTTTCCGTGATCCATCCGGTCGATGTGCAACAGGTCGAGCGCCTCGTGCACATAAGCCGGCGGCCCCTCCTCGCCAGCGTGGGCGCAGAGCTTCAGGCCCAGTTCCCGCGCCGCCGCGAAGACTCGCACGAACTTCGACGGCGGATGCCCGACCTCCGAGGAATCCAGCCCCACCCCGATGAAATGGTGCAGGTAGGGTTTGGCCATCTCCAGCGTCGCGAAGGCCTCCGCCTCCGTCAGGTGCCGCAGGAAGCTCAGGATCAGGCCTGAGGTGACCCCCAGTTCCGCCTTCGCCCGATCCATCCCGGCGATCAGCCCCTCCACCACCACGCCGAACTCTACGCCCCGGTCGGTGTGGGTCTGGGGATCGAAGAAAATCTCGGCGTGACGGACGTTGTCCGCCGCCGCCCTCTGGAAATAGGCGAAGGCCAGATCCTCGAAATCCCGCCGCGTCAGAAGGACGTTCGCTCCGGCGTAGTAGATGTCGAGGAAGTCCTGCAGGTTGGAGAAGTCATAGGCCGCCCTCACCGCATCCACGCTGTCGAACGGAATCTGGACCCCGTTCCGCTGGGCCAGCTCGAACATCAGTTCGGGCTCGAGCGAGCCCTCGATATGCAGATGCAGTTCGGCCTTGGGCAGGCCGGCGATATAGGCGTCGAGGGACATGGTCGCATCCGTGCTGGGTACGCCCAGTCTAGCCTACATCCGCTCTGGGGTGTCGATGCCCAACAGCCTGAGCGCCGTCTCCAGCTGCATCAGGGCCGCCGCAGACAGGGCCAGACGCGACCCCACCGTCTCCGGCTCCGATGCTGCCAGCACCGGGCAGGCCGCGTAGAACTTCGAAAAGGCCTGCGCCAGCCGGTAAGCATGCTCGGCGATCAGGTGCGGCGCTCGCTTGCCGTAGGCGTCCGAAACGGCCTGATCGAAGGCGTCCAGCGTCAGGACCAGATCCCGTTCCGCCGGCTCCTTGACGAAGATCGGCCCGGACAGCACGCCTTGGGCCTCGGCCTTTCGCAACAGGGATTTGATCCGCACGGTCTGATACAGGAGGTACGGCCCGGTCTTGCCCTCGAAGCTCATGAACCGGTCGAGGTCGAAGACGTAGCTGGTCGTGCGGCTGTTCGACAGATCGGCGAACTTCAATGCCGCGATGGCCACCTTGTGGGCGATGTCCTCGAACTCGTCTTGCGAAAGGTCGGCGCCCAGTTCGGCCTCCTTCAGCCGATCGCGCGCCTTGTCGGTCGCCTGGGTGATCAGGTCGTGCAGCTTCAGCACCCCGCCCGCGCGGGTCTTGAACGGCTTGCCGTCCGTGCCGTTCATGGTGCCGAAGCCCAGGTGCTCCAGCTCGCCCGGCTTGGCGTAACCGGCCAGGTAGGCGGCGCGATAGACCTGCTCGAAATGTTCGGCCTGACGTTCATCGACGACGTAAAGGATCAGGTCCGGGTTCAGGGTCTCGCGCCGGTCGACGATGGTCGCCAGATCGGTCGTGCCGTACATGGCCGAGCCTTCGGATGAGACCACCAGCAGCGGCGGCGGGCTGGGCGCCTCGATCACGGAACCGTCGGGCAGCTTCTTCTTGCGTGTCTCGCCGGGCCTGGCGACGTGCACCACCTGGGCGCCGTCGTCCTCGACCAGCAAACCCTTCGCTGTCAGGTCGGCGATCATCCCCGCCATGCGCGGATCGGCGTCGCTCTCGCCGTTCCACAGGTCGAAGGTGACATCCAGCGCTCCGAACTCTCTCTCCAGCGCCGTACGGCTGACCGCCACGAAATGTCGCCACAGAGCCCGATAGCCGAGCCGGCCGCTCTGGAGCTCGGCCGTCGCCTTTCTGGCGCGGTCGCGATAGGCTGCGTCTTCCTTGGCCTTGCCGGCCGCGAGCGGGTAGAGGCGCTCAAGATCGTCAAGGGTGACCGGGCTGTGATCCGGGAACGGTCCTTCGCCGTCGGCCAGGAAGGCGTCCGCCTTGCCCTCATCGCCCACGGCGACAATGAGCAGACCCATCTGGAAGCCCCAGTCGCCGAAATGGGCGTCGCCCCACACAGTGTCGCCCCGGAAGCGGAACAGCCGTTTCAGGCTCTCGCCGATGATGGATGAGCGCAGATGGCCGACGTGCATCGGCTTGGCCACGTTCGGGCCGGCGTAGTCGATGACGACCTTGCGCGGCTCGACGACACTGGAAGCGCCCGCCAGAACCGCATCATCCGCCACGCCCTGCGCACGCGAAGCCAGGGCCTCGTCGGAAACCTTGAGGTTGATGAAACCCGGCCCCGCGACCTCGACGGCCGACAGGCGCGGATCGGCGACCAGCCGCTCGGCCACGCGGCCGGCCAGTTCGCGTGGATTGGCCTTCAGAGCCTTTGCGGCGGCCAGGGCGCCGTTCGACTGGAAATCGGCCAGGTCGGGGCGGTCGGAAGCGGTCACGCGCGCGACGGACGCATCCACGCCTTCGGCGGCGAAGGCGGCCGCGACCGCTTCGCCGAGATCGGTCCTGAGATCGGTCATTTATTGCGCCGGAGGCGTCGTCGCGGCCTGACCCGCGGTCATGCGGAAGCGGCTGCCGGTACGGTTGAACTCGGCCATCTCAGGCGTCACGTCGAAGCCGATCAGGACCTCGAAGTTTCCGCCGCTGGTTTCGGCCGTGGCGCGCGGGATCACCACCGACTGCTCTTCGGTGACCGAGGCCGTTCGTGCGCCTTCGAAGTTCACCGGCAGATCGAAATACTCCTTGGCCAGGACGGCCTGGTTCCGCTCCGTGACCGCGATCCAGTAGCGGTAGGTGCGCTGGTCGGCCGTGGCCTGGGGACCCCGGCCCAGATTGAACAGGACGTTCATCTGCACCGTGATCGGCTCGTCGGCGTGATAGGCGCAGCCCGCCGTGACCCCTTCAATCTCGCCGGTGTAACCGACGTTGGCCGAGGCGGCCCGGCCGCCTTCCAGTTCCACGAACCGCGCGGCGTCGTAAAGGATTTTGACGTAGGGGCACGGGCCGGCGTTGGGCACGGACCGAAGGGGAGCGATGCGGGGCGCCCGGCTGCGTCCTCCGTTCTCTTCCTGCTGCTGCTGGGTGCTCCGGCCACGTTCCGGACGAGCGTCCGGGTCGCGCGACTGGGCCGACGCGGCTCCGGCGGAGACGAGGACCGACAAGGCGGCGAGGGCGACGGTCGCAAGGCGCATTGAGAAATCCGGAAATCTGGCGCTGACGGAACGCGGTCAGGCTTCCCGCCTGATAGCGGCTAAAGCGAGGCGTCGCAAACCAATCGCGCCCGCCCCTGTGGCGACGCAGCGCCGGAACGACTAGGTTTCGGCCATGGATGCGTTCGCCCCTTCTCCCGACGTCGCGCTTCGGCCGCTCACGGTCCGTATGGCCACCCCGCGTGGCTTCTGCGCCGGCGTCGACCGGGCCATCCAGATCGTCGAGCGCGCCATCGAGAAATTCGGCGCGCCCGTCTACGTCCGGCACGAGATCGTCCACAACAGGCATGTGGTGGATCGGCTCAAGGGTCTTGGCGCGATCTTCGTCAAGGACCTGGACGAATGCCCGGACGACCGGCCCGTGGTCTTCTCCGCCCACGGCGTGCCCAAGTCCGTGCCGGCCGCCGCCCGGTCGCGCGAGATGCTGTTTCTCGACGCCACCTGCCCCCTGGTCTCCAAGGTTCACGTCGAGGCTGAACGCCACCACGCCAATGGCCGCCACGTCATCCTCATCGGCCACGCCGGCCATCCTGAGGTGGTCGGAACCCTCGGCCAGTTGCCCGAGGGCGCCATCAGCCTGGTCGAGACGGTCGAGGACGCCGAAGTTTTCCAGCGTCCGGGTGACGCCCCGCTCGCTTACGCCACCCAGACCACTCTCTCGCTGGACGACACTTCCGAGATTCTGTCGGTTCTCAAGCGACGCTTCCCGGAACTGCCCGACCCGCACAAGGAAGACATCTGCTACGCCACCACCAATCGTCAGGAAGCGGTGAAGCGACTGGCGGACGGGTCCGACCTGGTCCTGGTGGTCGGCTCGAAAAACTCCTCGAACTCGATCCGGTTGGTCGAGGTCGCCCTGCGCTCCGGGGCGGCCGACGCCCGGTTGATCGACGACGCCTCCCAGATCGACTGGTCGTGGCTGGACGAGGTCTCGACCGTGGGCATCACCGCCGGCGCATCCGCCCCCGAACCGCTGGTCGAGGCGGTGGTGAGGGCGCTTCAGCAGCGCTTCGCCGTGACCCTCGCCGATGACCCCGGCGAGCCCGAGACGGTGACTTTCAAACTTCCTCGCGCCCTGACGAGTTAGGGTTGGTGCGGGCGGCCGGGGTCGAACCGGCATGACCGAAGTCGACAGATTTTAAGTCTGGTGCGTCTACCAGTTTCGCCACGCCCGCAGCTTTGTACCCCTTACTCCGCCGGACGCATGGCGCGGAAGTCCACATTGGAATCGGCGACAAGCCAGATGAGGGCGGCCCAGGCGGCGACGTTCTGGCGGAGCTGCTCAAGGTCGATCTTGTCCAGGGTGTCGTCGGCCGTGTGGTGCAGATCGAAATAGCGCAGGCCGTCCTGCTTCAGGCCGAAGACCGGAACGCCTGCCTCGACGATCGGGCCGATGTCGGCGCCCCCTTCGGTCTCCGGCTCGTTCGAGCGCAGGACGCCGATGGGATAAAGGACACGGTTGGCGGCGTCGGCGAAGGCGCTTGTCTGCGCTCCGGCCGGCAGTTGGAGGGCATAGACCCGGTCGGCCCCGAAATCGCTCTCGCCAGTGAATACGTGGTTGGCCAGGTCCTCGGGCGAGAGGCTGCGCAGATAGGCGCCGCCGCCGTTTCCGGTGTTGGTCGGCTGAGCCACCTCTTCCGATCCGTAAAGGATAACCCGGACGGTGCGGGCCGTGCGACCCTGTTCAGCGATGGCCTTGGCCGCTGCGATGGTGATCGCTCCGCCCGCGCCGTCGTCGATGGCGCCCGTTCCGAGGTCCCAGCTGTCCATGTGCGAGCCCAGGACGATGATCTCGTCCGCCCGGTCGCCCCGCCCCGGCATGTCGCCGATGACATTGTGCGAGGTCGTCTCATAGGTGTGGGCGGTGGACGACAGGTGGATCCGCACCGGATCGCCGTAGGAGACCAGTCGGCTGAGCTGGTCCGCGTCCGGGGCGCTAAGCGCGAAACCGGGGATGGGCACGACTCCGTTGACGTAGCGGGTGGTGCCGGTGTGCGGCATCCGGTGGTCGTCAGAGCCGGCAGAACGCATGATGAAGGCCAAGGCGCCCTTCGACGCCGCCGCCGAAGGGCCTGCGCCCCGGATACGCGTAAGAGGCCCGTATCCGGCGCCCGATTGCATGGCGACCATCTGACCGGCATCAACGTAGGCGATCTTGCCGGTCAGCGACCCGGCGGGCGCGGCGTTCAGGTCCTCCAGTGAGGTGAACCGCACGACCTCGGCCTCGATGCCGCCTTCGGGCGTACCTGGCGAATGGCCGAGGGCGGCGACGACCAGACGCTGAGGATGGGCGCCGACGATGGACGCGCTCTCCTGGCCCCGCTCCCAGCCGACCAGCGGGAATTCCTGGATGTGGACGTTCTTGAAGCCCTGCTCGCGCATATAGCCCGCGGCCCATTCGGCTGCGGCCGTCTCGGAGGCCGAACCGGCCGGGCGCGGTCCGAACCGCGTTGTCAGCTGCGTGACGTAGTCCATCGCCACGGTATCGCTCAGGGCGGCGTCGCGAACCCGTTCGGCCGCGCGGATAGTCGCGGCGTCCTGAGCCATGGCGGGGCCGGCGAGCACGGTCGCCAGGCTGAGGGCGGACACGGCGGCAAGCGCCGGACGACGGACGGAAGCGAACATGCCGAAACTCCAGATCACGGGATGGCCGGGACCCTAGAGCCAAGCTGCGGCAAGTTGAAGCGGCTTAACCGACCTCGGCCAGTTGCGGCTCGAGAACGACCTCGCGCCACGCGTGCGGCGCGGCCAGGAGAGCGCGGACCAGCAGGTTGTTCACCGCGTGGCCGGCTTTGTAGCCCTCGTAACGGCCCAGCAGCGGCGCGCCCAGGACATAAAGGTCGCCGATGGCGTCCAGCGCCTTGTGACGCACGAACTCGCGCTCCATGCGCAGGCCGCCGGGGTTCAGGATGTCGTCCCCATCGATGACGACCGCGTTTTCCAGCGAACCGCCGCGCGCCAGACCGGCCTGACGCAGGGCCTCGACCTCATGGGCGAAGCCGAAGGTGCGTGCGGCCATGATCTCGTCGCGGAAGGTCTGTTCGTCGACAACGAAGTCCACGACCTGATTGCCGATCACGGCGTTGTCGAAATCGATCTCGAACCGCATCTCGTAGCGGTCGCAGGGCAGCAGGGCCGCGTGCTTGTCGCCGTCCGTGACGTGGATCGACTCCAGAATCTCTATGTAGCGGATCGGCGTCGGCTGGCGGCGGAAGCCGGCGCGGTCCAGCAACTGGACGAAGGGCAGGGCCGAACCGTCCAGGATCGGCAGCTCGGGACCGTCCACCTCGACGATCGCGTTCGAGACGCCGAGCGCGCAGAAGGCGGCCATCAGATGCTCGATGGTCGACAGGCGAACGCCGGCCGCGTTCTCGATCATCGTGTTCAGACGGGCGTCGACCACGGCGTCGCCCGAGACGACGATGCGGTTGTCACGGTCGGTGATGTCGGTGCGGACGAAGACGATGCCCGTCCCGGTCGGCGCCGGACGAATGGCGAGACGCACGCGCTGACCCGTGTGCACGCCCACGCCCGCACAGATGGCGGGGGCGACCAGCGTCCGTTCGCGATGATCGTGGCGAGGAGGCAAAGGTGAAATCCACTGAACGCCCTGCGCACGGGGAGGCGCGCATGAGCGGAAGATCGATCCCTAACCAAGGCGCCACAACGCATAAACCAAAGTCGGGTTTCGAATTGTTTCGCAGATCGTAACCAAGCCGAGAGCCCAAGGCTTAGGGCTTAGAGCTTAGGGCTTAGAGCTTAGGGCTTAGGCCGAAACGGACTGATGGTCTCACGAGCAAAAGGGCGGCCCTCTCGAGCCGCCCTTCAAAGTTTGAGTCTGACCTAGGCCCTAAGGCCTAAGCCCCGAGACCTAAGCCCTATCCCTTACCTTCTAGTTCGCCAGTCGGCGGAGAAAGGACGGGATCTCCAGATCATCCTCCGCCACCGGGGCCTGGTCTTGCACAGGCTGAGCGGTCTGACGCAGCTGCGGCTGGGCGCGCGAAGGCGCGGGTGCCGGAGCGTAAGCGGTCTGGGCGCGCGGCTTCTTGCCGAACAGGCTCCAGCCGGACTTGCGGTGATCGCGGTCGTCGTAGGCCGGCTCGTCGTATTCCGACACCTGCGGCGCGGCCGGAGCGCGGTCCATGTAGAGGTCGCCCTGGTCGGCGCGCGTGGAGACGGCGGCGGGCTTGGCCTCGAACTCCTCGACCCAGGGATCGACGATCGGCTCCAGCGAGCGGGGCTCTTCGGCGACGTGGATAACCGGCTCGGGCGCACGGGCGACAACCGGCTCCGGGGCCTGGAAGGTCGGGACGACCGGGGCGGGCTCGGGCGCGCGATAGGCGGCCTCGGCGCGAACCGGCTGGCGGACGGGCTCAGGGGCGCGCGGAGCCTCGGCGACCGGAGCGGCGCGACGCGGGTCGTGGAAGGCGGTCTGGCGCGGCGCGACCGGCTCGATCTTGGCGGTGGCGACTTCGTCCATGCCGGTCGCGACGACCGACACGCGGATCTTGCCGTCCAAAGCCGGATCGAAGGCGGCGCCGAAGATGATGTTGGCGTCGCCGTCAACTTCCGCCGAGATGGCGTTTGCGGCCTCGTCGACTTCCAGCAGGGTCATGTCCAGACCGCCGGTGATGTTCACCAGCACGGCCTTGGCGCCCTTGAGCGAGGTCTCGTCTAGCAGCGGGTTGGCGATGGCGTTCTGGGCGGCCAGCAGGGCGCGGTCATCGCCCGAGGCCTCGCCCGTGCCCATCATCGCCTTGCCCATCTCGGACATCACAGCGCGGACGTCGGCGAAGTCGAGGTTGATCAGACCCGGCAGGATCATCAGGTCGGTGATCGAGCGAACGCCCGAGTGCAGGACCTGGTCGGCCATGCCGAAGGCGTCGGCGAAGGTCGTGCGCTCATTGGCGACGCGGAACAGGTTCTGGTTCGGAATGACGATCAGGGTGTCGACGTAGCGTTGCAGCTCGGCGATGCCTGCATCGGCCAGACGCATGCGGTGACGGCCTTCGAAGGTGAAGGGCTTGGTCACGACGCCGACCGTCAGGATGCCGCGGTCGCGCGCGCATTTGGCGATGATCGGCGCGGCGCCGGTGCCGGTGCCGCCACCCATGCCGGCAGTGATGAAGACCATGTGCGCGCCTTCGAGGTGCGCATGAATTTCGTCGGCGGATTCCTCGGCGGCGTTCATGCCGACTTCAGGGTGGGCGCCGGCGCCGAGACCTTGCGTGATCGTCTCGCCCAGCTGAATGCGCTGGTCGGTCTTGGCGAACGACAGGTGCTGGGCGTCGGTGTTGGCGACGACGAACTCGACCCCTTCGAGGCCGGCGTCGATCATGTTGTTGACGGCGTTGCCGCCTGCTCCGCCCACGCCGAAGACGACGATCCGGGGCTTCAGTTCCGTGGCCGTGGGGCGCACCAGCGAGAGAGACATCTTCAAACCGACCTTTGTTCCGACCCTGCCCTTTGACTGTCCAGTGCGAGTCCCCGCCGATTCGCATTGGTTATGAGCGCGTTAAGGATCGCTCATCGTCGTTAAGGGAAGGTTACCGGATAGCGTGAGTCGGACCGCTGGCGAGGCCTGTCCCCAAGCGTGGCCGCAAAAAAGCTTGTCGGGGACAAAAAGAAAGGGCGGCCCGAGGGCCGCCCTTTCCAGCTTCAGGTCGTCTGACCCGACTTAGTACTTGTAGTTCAGGCCGATGAAGAAGCGACGGCCGTAGAAGTCGAACGTATCGGCCGACGTGTTGCCCAGGTAGACGTCGGGCTCGCGATCCAGGAGGTTCACGACACCGCCACGCAGCACCAGTTCGTCGTTGACCTGCCAGCGGACCGTCACGTCGTGCTGGAAGTAGTCCTGCGTGAAGAACTGGCTGAACGCACGCGTGTCGTTGTTCGTCAGCAGGACCTGCTTGTCGACGAGCTGCTGCGCCGTCTGGAACTCCATGTTCCAGGTCACGGCCAGATCAGCCCACGGCGAGTAGGTGACCGACTGCAGGAAGCGAACGCGCGGCAGTTCTAGCGAACCAGCGAAGCTGGTCTGTTGGGCGGGCTGGGCGATGTTCGTGAAGTCGTCCTGACGGATCAGGTAGTTGCCACGGATCGAGTAGGAGATGTTGCCCCAGTCGCGGCCGATGAAGGTATCGGCGATGTCCGTGTCGTACTTCAGGGTGAAGTCGATGCCCGAGTTGTTCGTCTTGGCGAAGTTGATCGAACCCTGGATGAAGCTCGACACGCCGAACGGAGCCGTGCCGCCAGAGCCGGCAGCGCCGACGCGGGTCAGGGTGGCGCAGGCGGCAGGGTCGAGCGCTCCGCCGTCCACGCAACGGTTGGCGGCGGCTTGAGCGGTCACAGCCGAGATCACGTTCGAGATTTCGATCTGGTAGTAGTCCAGAACGATCGACAGACGCGGGAAGATGCGCGGCGTCAGCACGGTCGAGAAGGTGAAGCTTTCCGACTCTTCCGGCAGCAGGAAGGGGTTGCCCTGGTTGAAGCCCGAGACGCTGGACGACGGGATCGACGTCGAGTCCGGGTTGTAACCGGCGCCGAGCAGAGCCGTACAGTTGGCGCGGCGGTTGGCCTGGATTTCCGGCGTAGCGTTACGGATCTGCTGGAAGTCGCAGGGGTCGACGAAGCCGTTGGCGAACGTCTGGCTCGGCGGCAGGAAGGTTTCCGACAGCGACGGCACGCGGATGGCTTCACCGACCGAGGCGCGGAACATGATATCCTCGACCGGACGGTAGACGGCCGTCACGTTGTAGGTGTCGGCCTTGCCGATGGTCGAGTAGTCGGACGTGCGGTACGCACCGGCCAGTTCGAGCAGTTGAGCGCCAGGCAGGTCGCGCAGCAGCGGGATGCGCAGCTCGGCGAAGGCCTCCTTGGTGTCGTACTCGGCGGCGGGGAAGTCGGCGCTCGAGTTCAGGAACAGGAAGCGGTCGCCGTAGGACTGAGCGCGGCCCGTGCCGACGGTTTCTTCCTTGCGGTATTCCAGACCGGCGGCGATGCCGATCGGGCCGGCGCCCCAGAAGTCCCAGAGGTTACCCGAAGCGAAGGCGACCGCATCGGTTTGCTCATTGGTGTGGGCGGTGAAGACCTCGGCGGCCGAGTAGGCCTTGGCCGCGTCGGAGAAGCCGCCTTCGCCGAATACGCGGCCGGGGGTGCACTGGGTCACCGTCGGGTTGGTCGGGCTCAGCGTGCCGCCACGGATACGGTCCGGGATGGCGATGCCTTGGGCGGCCAGCAGCTGGACGCGGCAGACGATCTGGCCGGGCTGGCCGTTGACGCGGCCCAGGGTGTCGCGAACGGCGTCGATCTGGAACTGGAAGCGTTCGACGTCGAGCGAGTCGCCTTCCAGGTTGTAGTTGTCGACCTTGCCGTAGGTGCCGCTGATTTCCCAGTTGAAGTCGTTCAGGAACAGGAAGCGGTCGGCGTCGCCGCGGATGCCGGCGACGTAGCGCTCGACGGTCCGTTCGTTGCGCTGGCTGCGGTCTCCCGAGATGTCGCGGGTGATGAGCGACAGGACGGCGCGCTGGTCGGCGACAGTGCCGGTCACGACGCCGGCCGAGTTGATCACCGGGCGGGTGTTGGCCAGGATCGCGGCGCGAACCGTCGGATCGAGGTAGGCGTTGTCCAGACCGATGTTGAAGGCGCTCGACGAGAAGATGCCCGGCGTGGTGTTGGCCGGAACGTTGCCGATGCCGATGTCGAAGAAGGCCGGCTGGCCGCGGTAGAAGTTCTCTTCCGTGACATACTTGGCTTCACCGAAGATATTGATGCTGTCGGTCAGGTCGAAGTTGACGCCGGCCTGGTAACGCTGCTGGTTCGAAGCTGGAATCCGGTCGACCTGGCTGAGGCCCGTCAGGGTGTTCTCGCCGTCGCCGCCGACCGTCAGGGTGCGGTGATAACCGGCCGTCGAACGAATCGAGCCGAAGTTGGCGGCGCGAGCCACGCCGCTCGAGTCGAACGCGAAGGTGCGGCCCGGATCGGCGGCGAAGCAGTTGCCGGCCTGCGACAGGTTGCCGCCGCCGTACAGGGTGTTGGTGTTCTGGCTGGCCGTGGTGGCGGCGCAGGGCAGGACGGCGATGTTCGAGGTCGGCAGGACCTGACCGGCCAGGGTGACGATACCACCGCGCGTCGTGCGCAGGTCATTCAGCGGGCCCACGAGGACGTTGTCGAGAACGCCGTCGAAGTTGGCGCCCGGGGGCAGGTCGGCATCGACGCCCAGCAGGATGGTGCCGCGACGACGCCAGGCGATGTCGGCGTCCTTGACCGCTTGGTTCTCCTGGTACTCGGCGAAGCCGTAGACGTTCAGGCGGTCGTCCAGCAGGTTGGCGCCGGCCGTGACCGAGATACGGCCGTTCAGTTCGCCGTTCTTGTTGATTTGGTTCAGGGAGGTGTCGATCTCCAGCCCTTCGTAGTCGCGACGCATGACGAAGTTGACGACGCCCGAGACGGCGTCCGCGCCGTAAACGGCGGCCGAACCGCCGGTGACGATTTCGACGTTCTGGATCAGCGTGGACGGGATGGTGTCGACGTCGACCTGCAGCTGACCCTGGGGCGCGCCGACGTGGCGGCGTCCGTCGACCAGCACCAGCGTGCGGTTCGAACCGAGGTTGCGCAGGTTCAGCAGGGCCAGGCCGCCCGTGTTCAGCACGGCGCCGGTGGTGTCTTCCGGCACTTGCGAGCCCTGCAGGGCGGGGACGTCGGCCAGATAGTCGACCAGGTTCGGCTGGCCCGACTGCAGGATTTCCTCACGGCCGACCTGGATCAGGGGCTGAGGAGCGTTCGCCGGATCGACGCGACGGATGCGCGAACCCGTCACGACGACTTCTTCAACCTGCGTGGTGTCTTGGTCCTGCGAGGCAGGAGCCGACGACTGGGCGAACGAAGGAGCCGCTAGGGCGACGACGCCCGCGATGATGGTCGTACCGAAAAGGTGCTTGCGAGTAATTAGCATATGCTTGGCCCCAATGACTGAATGACACGCGGCAGTCCTCTTGCGAGGATGACCGTTCTGGCGCGTTGCTAGTCAGAGAATGGAAGCGGGGCAACCATTGCGGCGCGACTGCGGCGAATGGAACTCGGATTTGTTACACTTCGGACACACCATGGACACGGTGAAGTCAGCGAGGAAATCCCCTAAAGATTGTCACGCAGCCAGCCCGCCGCCCGCGCTACGAGATTGCCGCCCTGTACTCGCGGCGCATCCGCTGCGCTGATCTGCCGCGACATCAGTTTGCGGGCGGACACCGCCTCACGTGGCCCGTAGGCCGCACGCAACAGGACGCCGGCCGCCGAACAGAAGGCCGGACCGGCCGCTGAGTCGGCCAGATGGGGGGCTCGCTGGGGGCGGCCGAGGCGCACAGGCCGGTCGAACACCCGCACCGCGAGCTCCCGCACGCCGTTGAGCTGGCTCGCGCCCCCGGCCAGAACCAGGCCGGCGCCGGGCTCAAGGCCCACGCCTGCGTTCCGCAGACGGTCCCGAAGCAACTCCAGCGTCTCTTCCACACGCGGCGCGATGACGGTCTTCAGCATGGCCCGGGGCACGATGACGGGACCGGCGGCGGCGTCCTCGCCGCGCGGCGGGGCCTCCAGCATCTCGCGATCCTCGTTGGCGCTGGCCATGGCCGAGCCGTGCAAGGTCTTCAGCCGCTCGGCGCCCGCCTTCGACGTCGAGAGGCCGCGCGCGATGTCGGAGGTGACGTGATCCCCGCCGACGTTGAGCGATTCGATGTGCAGCAGGGACCGGCCGCCCCAGACGGCGGCGGAGGTCGAACCGCCGCCCATGTCGATGCAGACGCAGCCCAGATCCATCTCGTCTTCCTCGAGCGAGGACAGGGAGGAGACCACCGGCGCGGCGGCCACGCCCTGCAGGTCGAGGTGGGCCAGTTCCAGACAGTGGCTCAGGGACGCGAACGCGCTCTCGGCCATCGACACGACCAGCAGGTCGAGCCCCAGCGAACCGCCGCGCATGGCGCGGGGATCGTGCACGCCGCGGGCGCCGTCGACCGACCAGCCGATCGGCAGGACGTGGATCGGGCGGCGGTTCGGCAGGCGGATCTGGGCGAGGGCCATGCCGATGGCGCGGGCCAGATCGGCATCGCCGACGGGATTGGCGCCCAGGGAGACGCGGGCCTGTACGCGATGGCTGGCCATCTGGCCGATGGCGGTGGTGACGATGACGCCCGAGACCGGAGCGCCGGCCGTGCGTTCGGCCCGTTCGACGGCGTGGCCGATGGCTTGCGCGGCCTCGTCCATATTGACGATGGCTCCGCCCCGCACGCCCTTGGACTGGACATGGCTGGCGCCGGCGACGCGGATGGTGCGATCGGCGTGACGGACGCCGTCCGGCTTCATGATGAAGCAAGCGACCTTGGACTGGCCCAGGTCCAGCGCAGCCACAACCGGCGCGCGGGTCGCCGCCCTGCCCGCTTCCGTCGTGGAATCCGCCTTCTTGCCCGCCATAAGCCTGCCGCCTCTACTCTATATCTTTGTGTTTCAGGCGCCGACGCCCGGACGCACGGCCACCTGGCCCTCGGTCCGGAGATCGATGCGTGAGAAGCCGAGCTCCAGCAGCCGCTCGCGTTGGTCGAGCGCGTCGAGCTGGATCAGGGCGGCCTCCTGCTTCACGGCCGGCAGCTGAATGAGACCGCCGTCCCGAAGCCTCAGGTCCCAGCGCCGCTCGTCGACGCGGACCAGGGCGTCGATGCGGCTCATCAGGCGCGGCCGTTCGGCCAGCAGGGGCAGGATGTCGCCCGCCGCCGTATCGGCGCCGGCGCCGACCACCAGCGGCAGGTTCGGGTAGCGGCCCGGGTCGGCGCCGGGGATGGCGCGGCCCTCCCCATCGATGACAAAGGTTTGGCCCCGGGTCTGCCAGACCGCGAGGCGATCGTGTTCCTTGACGTCGACGATCAGGGTGTCGGGCAGCAGGCGGACGACGCGGGCTTCCTTGACCCAGCCGACCGACTGAACGCTGGCTTGCAGCGCGTCGAGGTCGAGGGTGGTGATCGGCTGTCCGGCCTGGACGTCCAGCGCCCGCTGGATCGCCGGGGTCGCCTCGGCCGAAGCGCCGGTGATGTGAACGCGGCGAAGCTTCAAGCCCATGCCGGTCGTGATCTGGTCCATGCCGTGAGTGACCGACTGGCCGATCCGCTCGGCCCGCGCCCCGGTGGCCAGCACCAGGGCCAGGACGCCGACGCCGGCGCAGATCGACAGGACGACGGCGCGAGGCGTCAGATCCAGACGACCGAGGGCCGCCATCTTGCCGGGCACGCCGCCGACGCTGCGGGGCGCGGCGCCACGCGAGCGACCGCCCTGCCCTTTGGGCGCAGCGCTCCGCTTGGGCGCAGACGCGACATTCGCGCGCCGACCGCCGCGCACTACCGCGGGCATGAGGCGTCCTCCACCATCCACCGGACCAGATCTTGGTAAGTCATCCCGACGTAGGCGGCCTGCTCCGGAACCAGAGAGGTCGGCGTCATGCCGGGCTGGGTATTGACCTCCAGCAAGACGAGATCGTCGTTAACATCGTCATAACGGAAGTCGGAGCGGGACACCCCGCGACAGCCGAGGGCGAGGTGCGCCTGCTCGGATTCCCGCATGGCGGCTTCGAAAACGCGAGGCGGGAGGTCGGCGGGAAGCTTGTGGACAGATCCGCCCGGCGCGTATTTGGCCTCGTAGTCGTAGAAGCCCTTCACCGGCGTGATGTCGGTCACGGTGAGGGCGCGGGGGCCGGTCGCCTCTCCGATGACGGCCACGCACAGTTCCTTGCCCGGGATGTAGGGCTCGACCATGACCTTTTCGCCGTAGGTCCAGTCGTCGGCGCCGACCGCCCGGACCCTGTCATCGCCTTCGCGGACCAGATAGACGCCGACCGAGGAGCCCTCGGCGTTCGGCTTGATGACGTAGGGCGGCGGGATGACGTGGCGGGCGGCCACCTCGTGGCGGTCGAAGAGACCGCCGCCTGGCACCTTGACCCCGGCGGCGTTCAGGACGGCCTTGGTCTTTTCCTTGTCCATCGTCAGGGCCGAGGCCAGGACGCCGGAGTGGGTGTAGGGAATTTGCAGCGTCTCCAGGATGCCCTGGACGCATCCGTCCTCGCCCCATTCGCCGTGCAGGGCGTTGAAGACGACGTCGGGTCTGAGCTCGGCCAGGACCTGAGCGAGGTCGCGGCCGGCGTCGACCCTGCTGACTTTGGCGACCTGACCTTCAAGGGCGTCGGCGCAGCCCTTCCCCGAGGACAGGGACACCTCCCGCTCGGAGGACAGTCCGCCCAGCAGGACGGCGACATGCATCTCTGAGAGCGGGCGGGACATGAGAGGGATCTGCGAACTAGGGGCGGCCGATCCTCTTGATCTCCCATTCAAGGTTTACGCCGAGTTTACTTTGAACGTCAGCGCGGACGGTTTCCCCCAATCCTTCGATGTCGGCGGCGGTCGCCTCGCCCGGATTGATCATGAAGTTGGAGTGGAGATCGGAGAACAGGGCCCCGCCGCCGGTGACGGCGTGGAGCTTGCCGCGCCAGCCCGCCTCGTCGACCAGTTTCCAGGACGAATGGCCGGGCGGGTTCTTGAAGGTGGAGCCGCCGGTCTTTTCGCGGATCGGCTGGGTTGTTTCGCGGCGCGAGGTGATCTCGGCGATGCGGGCGGCGACAGCGTCAGGCTGGTCGGCCGTCCCGCGATAGGTCGCCTCGATCCAGATGATGTCGGCGGGCGCCTCGGAGTGGCGGTAGGTGTAGCCGAAATCGGCGAGCGCATAGTCGACGCGTTCGCCGGACCGGGTCAGGCCCCAGGCGGAGACGAGAACGTCCTTTGTTTCGGAGCCGTAGCAACCCGCGTTCATGGTCAGGGCGCCGCCGATCGTGCCGGGTATGCCGGCGTAGAATTCGAGACCCGCGAGGCCTGCCTTGGCCGACGCCTTGGCGACCATGGCGTCGAGAGCCCCGGCCCCGGCGGTGATCGTGCCGCCCTCGGTCGCGATCCCGGCGAAGGGACGGCCCGCCAGACGGATGACCACGCCCTCGACGCCGCCGTCGCGAACGATGACGTTGGAGCCGACGCCCAACACCATGACCGGGACGGACGGATCGAGCGCCTTCAGGAAGGCGGCGAGGTCGTCGGCGTCGGCCGGGATGAACAGGACCTCGGCGGCCCCGCCGACGCGGAACCAGGTAAACGGCCCGAGCGGCTCGTCGCGGAGCAGCTTGCCGCGAACGGTGGGGAGGCTATCGGTCCAGCTCATGCGGACAGCGCCTCAAGCTGCGCCGGGAGGGCGTAGGCCCAGGCGGTGATGTCGCCGGCGCCGAGAAGGACGACGACGTCGCCGGGCTTGGCTTCCTCGGCGATGACGCGCGGCAGGACGGCGGCGTTCTCGAGCGGGGAGACGCGGAGATGGCCGTAGCGGCGGACGCCGTCGACCAGCGCCTGTTTATCGACGCCCTCGATGGGACTTTCGCCCGCAGCATAGACGTCGGCGACGATGACGCTGTCGGCGTCCGAGAAGCTGGTCGAGAACTCGTCCATCAGGTCGCGCAGACGGGTGAAGCGGTGCGGCTGGACCACGGCGATGACGCGGCCCCCTCCTTCCGCGGTATGGGCGACCTGACGGGCGGCCTTGAGGACGGCGGCGATCTCGACCGGGTGGTGGCCGTAGTCGTCGACGATGCGGACGCCGTTGACCACCCCCGTGGTGGTGAAGCGGCGCTTGACCCCAGCGAAGCTGGCGAGGCCGGCGCGGATGGCGTCGTCGGACACGTCCAGTTCGCGGGCCACGGCGATGGCGGCGAGGGCATTGGCGACGTTGTGCCAGCCGGCCATGGGCAGGTGCAGGCCGGTGATACGGACGGGCTCGGCGCCGCCGCGATCCTGGATGACCACGTCGAAACGGGCGCCGTCCGGGCTCATGTCGCAGTTGTCCGCGCGGACCATGGCCTGGGGGTTCATGCCGTAGGTGACGATGCGGCGGTTATCGATGGAGGCGACCAGTCGCTGGACCTCGGGGTGGTCGAGGCAGACGGCGGCGAAGCCGTAGAAGGGGATGTTCTCGACGAAGTCGCAGAAGGCTTTCCGCACCGCGTCGAAATCGCCGTAGTGATCGAGGTGTTCCGGGTCGATGTTGGTGACGATGGCCACCGTGGACTTCAGGCGCAGGAAGCTGCCGTCCGACTCGTCGGCCTCGACCACGATCCAGTCGCCGTCGCCGACCTTGGCGTTGGTGCCATAGGCGTTGATGATCCCGCCGTTGACCACGGTGGGATCGAGCCCGGCGGCGTCCAGCAGGGCCGCGACCATGGAGGTCGTGGTGGTCTTGCCGTGGGTGCCGCCGACCGCGATCGAGAACTGCAGCCGCATCAGCTCGGCCAGCATCTCGGCCCGGCGGACCAGGGGGATGCGGCGCTCGCGGGCGATCATCATCTCGGGGTTCGAGGCCTTGACGGCGGTCGAATAGACGACGGCCGAGACGCCCTCGCCGATGTGGGCGGCGTCGTGGCCGATGAAGATTTTTGCGCCGAGGGCCGCGAGCCGTTCGGTGTTGGCGCTGGATTTGGCGTCCGAGCCCTGAACCGAATAGCCGATCTTGAGCATGATCTCGGCGATGCCGCTCATCCCGATGCCGCCGATGCCGACGAAGTGGACGGGACCGAGGTCGAACGGAACGGGGCGAAGGCGTGCGATCATCGAAGCGTCATAGCGAGGGTGAAATCGGAATGCACTCTTGGATCATCCTCCCTCGCCCTCGGGGGAGGGAGAAGCTCTGAGCCAGACGTGGCTCATCGCTCCTCCGCTGCGAACGGGTTGGGGAAGTCGACGGAGCCTGGGCGTTCGCCCGGAACCGATGTGGCCCCCTGCTTTCGCGTTACGGGGACCGATGAAATGTTTTTCGGCTCGCGCCGAGGCTCCGTCCCCGACCGGGTCCGCGAGCGTCGCCCAGCGGGTGTACGGACACCCCGGGAGGGGTCTGCATCATCGTCGCAACGATGATTGACCACAGGTCCCGGGTCCTTTGGACCCTCAGGCGATAGGCCCGCGACGGGCGGCGGGCTCAGGCCCGCCGGGCTCCGAGGTTTCACGCCCCTCGAACATTCGCTTCGGGAGCCAAATCGTTGGCTCCCTCCACGACTACCCGCTACGATCGGCCCCGCCGCACGTCCGGGTCCTGGGCCCAGGACGCCTTCCCCAACGACGGGATGGGGAAGAGTGTACGCCCGGTTTGGGAGGCGCCTGGGATAAAGGCCTTAATCAGAGCCGGGCGTTGAATTCGTTGGGGTCCTAGGTCGGTCCGTTGATGGGTGTCGACGCTTTTACCCTCTCCCGGCGGGAGAGGGCTTGAGGTTCGGAGAGCGCAGCGATCCGCCAACCCGAAAGGGTGAGGGGCTGATTTCTCAGTTGGGGTAGGCCGCGATCGTGCGACGGCTCACGCCGATGGACATGCCAGCCCCTCACCCTTTCGCGCAAGGACGACGGCTGCGCCGCCGCGCGCTCAAGCCCTCTCCCGCCGGGAGAGGGTCGGTGCGATCTAAGTCCCATGACCCCCGACCGCCGTACGCCGACCTTCGAGCGGTACGGCGCCGATTGTGATCCGATCAGCGAGAGCGGTGGGATCACCCCGCGGCTGCCGGTGATTTCGGCGGCGAGCTAACGCTGCCTTAACCACAAGGATTCACGGTTGCGGCTCCACTCCCCGGGGCGCGTCCGTGACCGATCTGAAGACCGACATCATCCATCGTGGCGACTGCTTGGAGGTCTTGCGCGGCCTGCCCGACAAGTCCGTGGACATGGTCTTCGCCGACCCGCCCTATAATTTGCAGCTGGGCGGCGACCTGCTGCGGCCCGACAATTCCAAGGTCGACGCGGTCGACGACGACTGGGACAAGTTCGACAGTTTCGCCGCCTATGACGCCTTCTGCCGCGACTGGCTAAAGGAATGCCGCCGGGTCTTGAAGGACGAGGGCTCGATCTGGGTGATCGGCAGCTATCACAACGTCTTCCGCCTGGGCGCCGCGATCCAGGACATCGGCTACTGGGTCCTGAACGACATCATCTGGCGCAAGTCCAACCCGATGCCGAACTTCAAGGGCACGCGGTTCACCAACGCCCACGAGACCCTGATCTGGGCCGCCAAGTCGCGGGATCAGAAGCGCTATACCTTCAACTACGACGCCCTGAAGGCCTTCAACGAAGACACCCAGATGCGGTCCGACTGGACCTTCGCCCTGTGCACGGGCGAGGAGCGGATCAAGGGCGAGGACGGCAAGAAGGCCCATCCGACGCAGAAGCCCGAGGCCCTGTTGCACCGGGTCATACTGGCGGCGACGAGGCCGGGCGACGTGATCCTAGATCCCTTCTTCGGCACCGGCACGACGGGGGCGGCGGCCAAGCGACTGGGTCGGCAATACATCGGCATCGAGCGCGATCCGGAATACGCCAAGGTCGCCGAGACGCGGATCAAGGCGGTCATCCCGGCCAAGCCCGAGGACCTGGTCGTGACCGGCTCCAAGCGGGCCGAGGTCAAGGTGCCCTTCGGCGCCCTGGTCGAGGCGGGTCTGCTGTCGCCGGGCGACACGCTCTATTGCCCCAAGGGGGAGCGGGAAGCGCGGGTGCGGGCCGACGGGTCGCTTGTCTCGGGCCAGCTGACGGGGTCGATCCACAAGCTGGGGGCGCTGCTGGAGAACGCGCCGGCGTGCAACGGGTGGACCTACTGGCGCTTCCGCACCGACACGGGCCTTCGTTCCATCGACGCCTTGCGCGCCGAGGTGCGGGCGGGGATGCAGTAGCCTATGCTAAGTCCTTAATTTGATTGAGAGCGATGCGGCTGTGTCGGGTACCGAGCTTTTGTGAAGCCGCTAACCCGTCGCTTTCATTGCCGAAAATCGGCGTTCCGGCCGGAACTTCGCAGTTGCGATATCATTGATGTCTTCGGCCCGGCTGAGCGGGTCGGAGCACGCACGCCATGAAGATCGCCCAAGTCACCCCGCTTTACGAGGCCGTCCCTCCTAAGCTCTACGGGGGCACCGAACGGGTGGTCGCCCATCTGACCGACGCCCTGGTCGATCTGGGCCATGACGTCACCCTTTTCGCCTCGGCCGAGGCGCAGACCAAGGCCCGCCTGATCCCGGTGCGCGATCAGGCAATCCGGCTGGATCCTGCGCCGCTGAAGTCCGATCTGGCTTCGCACATGACCATGCTGTCGGAGGTCCTGCGCCGCGCGGACGACTTCGACGTCATCCATTTCCACACCGACATGATCCATTTCCCGTTCTTCGAGAAATGCGCCAACAAGACGCTGACGACCCTGCACGGGCGGCTGGACATGAAGGACCTGACGGAGGTCTATGAGCGCTGGCCGGAGTTCGGGCTGGTGTCCATTTCCGACGACCAGCGGCGGCCGCTGGCCTTCGCCAATTGGAAGGCGACGGTCCATCACGGCATGCCGGCCGAACAGTACCGGTTCTCGCCGAAGTCCGAGGGCTATCTGGCCTTCCTGGGCCGCATCTCGCCGGAGAAGCGGCCGGACCGGGCCATCGAGATCGCCACCAAGCTCGGCAAGCCGCTGAAGATGGCGGCCAAGGTCGATGCGGCGGACCGGGTCTATTACGAGACCAAGATCAGGCCGCTGATCGACGGCAATCCGCTGATCGAATTCATCGGCGAGATCGGGGATCATCAGAAGTCCGCCTTCCTGGGCGGGGCCGAGGCGCTGCTGTTCCCGATCGACTGGCCCGAGCCCTTCGGTCTGGTGATGATCGAGGCGATGGCCTGCGGAACGCCGGTGGTGGCCTTCCGCTGCGGTTCGACGACCGAGGTCATCGAGGATGGCGCGACCGGCTTCCTGGTCGATACCCTCGAGCAGGCCGTGGCCGCGGCCGACCGCGCGTCGATGCTGGACCGCGAAGCGATCCGGGCGCGGTTCGAGCTTCGCTTCTCGGCCACGGCGATGGCTCGACGGTATCTGGACGTCTACGGCGACCTGCTGGCCCGACGGCCGTATGCCGAGACGGTTCTGGACGACGTGGTGGTGCCGCTGCACGAAGATCGAAGCTTCGCCGCTTCCGCCTGAACCTAACCACGCCTCGGCCATTTTCCCTTCGCATTCGCAAACCACGCTGGTGGGAGACGGGCGCCTTAGCGAGGTTTCATGGACGACGGCTATTCGGTGCAGCAGACGGCCGCGGAGAGCGCGGAGACCGGCGGGCTCGACACCCTGCAGGCCCTCAAGGACGCGGACACCTTCCTGGTGGCCGACAACTGGGGCGACCTGAAGGGCGGGGCCGACGGCCTGTTCGACCATGACACGCGGATCCTGTCGCGGTTCCTGATGACCGTGGGGCTGGCGCGGCCGTCGCGACTGAGTTCCGGCGTGAGCCGGGACAATGTCTTCTTTACCGCCCACACGACCAACCGGCCCCTGCCCCCCATGGGCGGGCGGTCGGCGCCGGCGGGGGTGCTGCACATCGAGCGGCGGCGCTTCGTCTGGGACCGGCGGATGTTCGAGCGGGTGCGGATGGTCAACCATGGGGTGGAGGACGTCCTGCTGCCCTTGGCCTTCGAGTTCGGGGCCGATTTCGCCGACATCTTCCAGGTTCGCGGAACGCTGAGGGAGAAGCGTGGGACGTCCGAGGCGCCGACGCACGACGGGCGGCGGGTGACGTTCCGCTATGTCGGACTGGACGACGTGGTGCGGACCAGTTGCCTGGCCTTCTCGGAGCCGCCGGCGCGGCTGACCGGGACGCGGGCGGAGTTCATGTTCAGCCTGCCCAAGGGGCGGGAGATGGACCTCTATATCGAGTGCGGGGCCGTGGCCTGTGAGACGCCGGACCCGCAGAGGTGGCGCGAGAACGCGGTCGCAGCGCAGCTGGCCATGCGGCGCAGACGCAGGCGGGGCGCCTCGCTGAGGGGGCCGCGCAGTCCGCGCTTCAACGCCTGGCTGGACCAGTCGCGATCGGACATCGCGCTTCTGACCACCGACCTGCCGACGGGGCCCTACCCCTATGCGGGGACGCCGTGGTTCTCCACGCCGTTCGGGCGGGACGGGATCATCTGCGCCTGGCAGATGCTGTGGCTCGATCCCTCCCTGGCCAAGGGGGTGCTGACCTATCTGGCGAGGCGGCAGGCGACGGAGACCAGCGCTTTCCAGGACAGCCAGCCCGGCAAGATCATGCATGAGACCCGGGGCGGCGAGATGAGCGGCCTCGGCGAGGTTCCGTTCGGCCTCTATTACGGCGGGGTCGACACCACCTGTCTGTTCGTGGCCCTGGCCGGGGCCTATTTCCGCAGAACGGGCGACCTGGAGACGATCCGGGCGCTGTGGCCCAACCTCATCGCCGCGACGGAGTGGATGCGGGACTATGGCGACAGCAACGGCGACGGGCTGATCGACTACGCCCGCGCGGCCGAGACGGGGCTGTCGAACCAGGGCTGGAAGGACTCGGAGGACTCGATCTTCCATTCCGACGGGCGGTTCCCGAAGGGACCGATCGCGCTGCTGGAGGTGCAGGGCTATGCCTTCGCCGCCTGGCGGGCGATGGCCGACCTGGGGGCCTTGATCGGCGATGCGCGGG
The DNA here is from genome assembly GCF_027912535.1 of Brevundimonas sp. NIBR11. Taxonomy (NCBI): domain Bacteria; kingdom Pseudomonadati; phylum Pseudomonadota; class Alphaproteobacteria; order Caulobacterales; family Caulobacteraceae; genus Brevundimonas; species Brevundimonas sp. NIBR11. The sequence continues at coordinate 1,963,462 of NZ_CP115465.1, forward strand.
CCATGGCCTGGGACAATCAGGCCGACGAAATCCGCTCGCTCGTCGAGGAGCGGTTCTGGATGGAGGACGAGCAGTTCTACGCCATCGCGCTGGACGGCGACGGCGAGCCTTGCGAAGCCATCGGGTCGAACGCCGGGCATCTGTTGTTCACCGGCCTGCCGACGGCGACGCGGGCGGCGGCGGTGACGAAACGGCTGCTGGGCGGCGAGTTCCGCTCCGGCTGGGGTCTGAGGACGCTGGCGCGGGGTCAGGCCCGGTTCAATCCGATGAGCTACCACAACGGCTCGGTCTGGCCGCACGACACCTCCCTGGGCGTGGCGGGCATGGCCCAATACGGCGAACGGGATGCGGTCGGGTCGATCCTGGGCGAGATCTACGAGGCCGCCAGCCATTTCCACATGCGGCTGCCCGAGCTGTTCTGCGGCTTCGAACGGGAGCCCGGCGAAGGTCCGATCGCCTATCCGGTCGCCTGCCTGCCCCAGGCCTGGGCGGCGGGGTCGGTCTTCCTGATGCTGCAGGCGTCGCTGGGGGTGTCGATCGACGCTCCGAACAGGACGATCACCGTCAACGCCCCCGCCCTGCCCTCCGGGATCGAGCGGCTGACCGTCAGCCGGCTGCAGGTCGGCGAGGCGACGGTCGACCTGGCCTTCGAAAGGGTCGGCGATCAGGTCGTGGTCATGCCGAGGAACCGTGTCGGAGACGTGCGGGTGGTGACGACGCGCTGATCAGCAGGCCAGAGCCCGTTCCAGCGCCTTGCGGAAGACGGTCGGCAGGGCGGCCAGCGCCTCGGGTTCGGGCGTCCAGAGGAAGTCGCCCTGCCCTGTCGCGACCCGAATCGTCAGGGTCAGCGAGAAGTGGGTGAACACGTGCTCGATGGCGCCAGCCTCGGTCCAGGCGGCGGCGACGGGCGGGGTCTCGTCCGGCGCATCCACGGTCCAATCACTGGTCGGGAGGCCGACCATGCCGCCGAGGAGGCCCTTGGCCGGGCGGCGGACGAGGGCGACGCGGCCGGCGCCGTCGCGAAGGACCCAGGCGACGCCTTGGCGGTGCGGGCGGGCGGCCTTCTTCGTCTTGACCGGATAGCGTTCGGGCTCACCCCTGGCGCGGCCGGCGCACCACGGCGAGATCGGGCACATCAGGCAGAGCGGGGACTTGGGACGGCAAACACCCGAGCCGAGGTCCATCAGCGCCTGGGCCCAGTCGCCGGGGCGGTCGTCAGCGACCAGGATCGCGGCCAGGCGTCTGAGCTCGGGCCGGGCGGCGGGGACCGGGGTCTCGACGGCGAACAGGCGGGCGACGACGCGCTCGACATTGCCGTCCACGACATTGGCCGCGCGCTCGAAGGCGATGGCCGCGACGGCGGCGGCGGTATAGGCGCCCACCCCCGGCAGGGCCAGCAGGGCCGCTTCGGTGTCGGGGAAGACGCCGCCATGGTCGTTGGCGACGGCGCGGGCGCAGGCCAGCAGGTTGCGCGCGCGGGCGTAGTAGCCGAGGCCGGCCCAGGCGGCCATCAGGTCGGCGTCCTCTGCGGCGGCGAGGTCGGAGACGGTGGGCCAGCGGGCGGTGAACCGCTCGAAATAGGGGGTGGCGTGGGGGACGGTCGTCTGCTGCAGCATCACCTCGGACAGCCAGACGCGGTAGGGATCGGCGCGGGTCGCGGCGCCGGGCGGGGCGCGCCACGGCAGGGTGCGCGCATGGGCGTCGTACCAGGCCAGCAGGGCGGCGCGGATCGCGGCTGTGTCGTGCGGGACGGCAGTCATCTGTCGCGCTATACAGGGATCATGCCCCGCGATCTGCCCACAGACGCCGAGACCCGCGAGATCCTGTCGCGCAGACGGACCCGGCCGATGCCGCGCCCGGCGCCGCCGGTCGGGCGGTCGCTGGCGCCGCTGATCCGGGAACTGGACGAGAAGTTCGGGCGCGGAGCGGGGGCGCTGGAGCCCCGCTGGCGCGAGATCGTCGGCGAACAGCTGGCCCGCGTCACCCGGCCGCAGAAGCTGACCAAGGGCAGGGCTGGATCGGGCGGCACGCTGGAGCTGCGCGTCGCGGGGCCTGCGGCCCTGCTGGTCCAGCACCAGTCGGCCGACATCCTGGCGCGGGTGAACCTGTTCCTCGGCGCGGGCGCGGTGGACAAGCTGAGGATCGCTCAGGGGCCGGTGAAGCCCCTCGCCGCCCCCGCAGCCTCGACAAAGGGTGCGCGGCGACGGATCGACCCGCTGGACGCGGCGGCGGAGGCGGAGCTGACGAAGTCCGTCGAGGGCGCGCCAGCCGGGCTCAAGGCGGCCCTTGCGAACCTCGGGCGAGCGGTGCTGTCGGATCAAGCGAAGCGCGGGCGGCGGTGACGCCGTTGCGCAAACTCGCCGAAAAGCCTGACCTTTCCTGACCTTGGTCGCCTGAAAGAGTGTGCGGCATTGACCCGGCTCCGACCGGGTGAGCATTGCGCTCCTGCATGTCGGCTCAGCCCATGCCCGTCATTTCCATGGAGTCGCCTGTGTCCACATCCGCTCGCCTTTTGCTTCTGGGAGCGACCGCCGTCGCGCTCGCCGCAGCCGCCGCGCCGGCCTCCGCCTGTGGCGGTTTCCCCTTCAGCCATGGTCCCGGCCTCGGCACGACGAGCACCTCGAACCGGTCTCTGGATGTCGGCGACATCGTGACCGCGACCTTCAACAATCCCGGCACCGACACCCTGCGCATCTTCAAGTCCGCCCCGGCGCCGGTCGTAGACCTGTTGCCGACGACGGCGGGTCCGGGCGCGGGCACGCGGACCTATACCGCCACGGCCACCTCCGCGAACTACACATTCTCGGCGACGAAGCAGGGCGGCGACGGACAGTTCGCCACGATCACCTACACCTGCGCCGCCGCCCCCGCGCCCGTGCCGACACTGTCGGAGTGGTCGATGATCCTGATGGGCCTGCTTCTGGCCGCGGGCTCCGCGCTTTACATCCAGCGGCGCCAGTCGTTGGTCTGACGCCGGGACCTGATGTCCGACCGCCTTCGCCCTGCCCGGGGCAAGGCCGGCGGACCCGGGGTCCAACCAAATTCCAATGGCGGGCTCTTGACCTTTTTCCGCCGCACCTGTTCTCGACAACCATGGAATTCGCGCGAGGCCGTCGGGGGAATCGCGCGATCATCCGAACCCGAGTTGTCGAGGAAAACGCCATGCCGTTCAAATACGCCTCCATGAGCCGCCGCGCGGCCGTCACGGGCGCTGCGCTCGCGGCGATGACGCTGCTGGCCGGCTGTTCGGGGAACGGCGCCGCCGCTCCGGCCGAGGGCGACATGGCGCTGGGCGCGCCCGAGGGGGCCAAGGTCACGGTGGTGGAGTACGCCTCGGTCACCTGCGGCCACTGCGCCGCCTGGCAGAACCAGGTCTATCCGGAGTTCAAGGCCAAATACGTCGACACCAACAAGGTGCGCTACGTCTTCCGCGAGTTCCCGACCGATCCCGCGCCGGTCGCCATCGCCGGCTTCCTGATGGCGCGCTGCGCCGGGCCTGACAAGTATTTCCCGGTCATCCACGAGATCATGGCCAGCCAGTCGGAGATCTTCGGCGGGGTTCCGCCGCGGACGGTCCTGCTTCGCATCGCCAACGGCGCGGGCCTGACGGAACAGCAGTTCCAGGACTGCGTCACCGACGAGGACGCCATCAAGGCCATGGACGCCCGCATCAAGGCCGGCATCTCGGCCGGGGTGACCGGCACGCCATGGTTCATGGTCAATGGCGAGCATGTCGCCGACAGCTCGCTGGCGAGCCTGTCGGAGAAGATCGACGCCGCCCTGGCCGCGAGCTGATCCGATGACCCTGTTGCGAAACCTGTTCCTGGCCGTGACGGCCCTGACGCTGGCCTCGTGCGGCGGCGGCTCCAAGGCCGTGGTCGACGGCGACATGGCCCTGGGCGCCGCCGAGGGCGCCAAGGTGACGGTCGTCGAATACGCCTCGCCCACCTGCCCGCACTGCGCCCTGTGGCAGGCCAATACCTGGCCGGCGTTCAAGGCCGCGTATGTGGATACGAACAAGGTCCGCTACGTCTTCCGCGAGCTGCCGACGCCGCCGGCAGACGTTGCCGCGGCCGGCTTCCTGATGGCCCGCTGCGCCGGCGAGGACAAATATTTCGACGTGATCCACGCGATCATGAAGAGCCAGGACGAGTGGCGCACGGGGACCAATCCGCGCGACAGCCTGATCCGCATCGCCGGCGAGAACGGGATGGATCAGGCCGCCTTCCAGCGTTGCGTCACCAACCCCGAAGCGATCGCCGCGCTCGAAAGCCGCGTGAAGGCCGCGACCGATGCGGGCGTGATCAACACACCGACCTTCTTCGTCAACGGTCGTCAGGTTTCGTCGCCGGGCGGCGAGGGCGCGGTCATGGCAGACTTGGGTCCGGCCATCGAGGCCGAGCTGGCCAAGTGAGACCGCCGATGATCCGTTCCCTGTTGCTGATGCTGGCCCTGGTCGCCGCGCCTATGGCCGCGTCCGCCCAGACGATCACGCCGCCGCCCGCCGTGACGGCGGCCGACCGGGTGCTGGGCCGCGCCGACGCGCCGGTGACGGTCATCGAATACGCGTCCTTCGTCTGCTCGCACTGCGCCCACTGGCACACCACGGTCCTGCCGGCGTTCAAGACGCGGTTCATCGATACGGGGCAGGTGAAGCTGGTGTTCCGCAACCTGCCGACCAATCCGACCCAGGTCGCCGCGCGCGCCGCCGGCATCGCCCGCTGCGCGGCGCCGGCCCGGTTCTTCGACGTCGCCTCGTCCTTCATGACCGGCCAGGCCGCCCTGTACGACGGCGCGCCCATCGCCGACTGGTATGCGGCGGGCATCGCCGCCAGCGGCCGGACCCAGGCCCAGATCGACGCGTGCCTGGCCGATCCGGCGACCCTGAACGGCATCCGCGCCGAGGTGGCGGGCGCGACGGCGGCGGGGGTTCAGGGCACGCCCAGCTTCTTCGTCAATGGCCGCGCCGTGCCGGACAATTCGCTGGCGGGTCTGACGGCCGCGATCACGCCGCTGCTGCCCCGCCGCTGACGACGGGATGCAATTCCAGCGTCTCCGTCTGGTCGGGTTCAAGTCCTTCGTCGATCCGTCGGAGGTGCAGATCGAACCCGGCCTGACGGGGATCGTCGGACCGAACGGCTGCGGCAAGTCGAACGTGCTGGAGAGCATGCGCTGGGTCATGGGCGCCAACTCGGCCAAGGCCATGCGCGGCCAGGGCATGGACGACGTGATCTTCGCCGGGGCTTCGAACCGGCCGCCCCGCAACCATGCCGAAGTCCAGCTGACCATCGACAATGCGCAACGCCGCGCGCCCCAGCCCTTCACCGACAGCGCGATCATCGAGGTGTCGCGCCGGATCGACCGGGGCCAGGGCTCGACCTATCGCATCAACGGCAAGGAGGTGCGGGCGCGGGACGTCCAGCTTCTGTTCGCCGACGCCTCGACGGGGGCGAACTCGCCTGCGCTGGTGCGCCAGGGGCAGATCTCGGAGCTGATCGCGGCCAAGCCGCAGAACCGGCGACGTATCCTTGAAGAAGCCGGCGGGGTGGCGGGGCTGCATACGCGGCGGCACGAGGCGGAGCTGAGGCTGAAGGCGGCCGAGGCGAACCTTGAGCGGCTGGACGACATCGGGCGCGAACTGGACACGGCTTTGGTGCGGCTGAAGCGCGAGGCGCGGCAGGCGGAGAAGTACAAGAAGATTTCGGCCGAGATCCGGGCGTTGCAGTCCGCCCTGCTGTTCGTGCGCTGGAACGATGCGCGGCTGGCGGCGGAGACGGCGGCCTCGGAGCTGGCAGGGGCGGACCGGGCGGTGGCGGAGGCGACGTCGGAGGCGGCCAAGGCCCAGACGGCGGCCCTGTCGGCGCAGGAAGGACTGAAGCCCGCACGGGAAGAGGATGCGGTGGCGGCGGCCCTGCTGCACCGGGCCTCGCTTGAGCGCGACCGGTTGGACATGGCCGAGCAGCAGGCGCGGGCCGAGGTGGACCGGCTGACGGCCGAGGCGCAGCGGATCGCCAACGACACCGAGCGCGAAATCGCCATGTCCGGCGACGCCGAGGCCGAACTGACGCGACTGTCGGCCGAGCGGGAGACGCTGACGGCCGAGATCGCGGCGGCGCCTCAGCGCGGGCCGGAGCTGGACCGGGCGCTGGAGGCGGCGGAAGAGGCGCGGCGGGCGGCGGACGCCGAGGTCGAACGGCTGGCGGGTTCGATGGCGGCGGTCGAGGCGCGGGCCAATGCCGATACGGCGCGCAAACGCGACGCCGAGGCGCGGGTGGCGCGGGCCTTGGCCGCTCTGGAGGGAGCCAAGCGCGAGCGCGAGGCGCTGGGGCCGCTGGAGACGCCGGAACTGGCGAAGGCGCGGAAGGCTCTGGAGACGGCGACGGCGGCCCTGACCGAGGCGCGGGCTGGGGTCGAGAAGGCCGAGGCCGAACGGGGCGACAGGGCGCGGGCCGAGCAGGAGGCGCGCACGGCGGCGCGAGCGGCCGAGGATCGGCTGGGCCGGCTGCAGACCGAGGCGCGAGGGCTGGCGTCCCTGCTGGTCTCCGGACGGCGCGACCATCCGCCGGCGCTGGATCAGGTCAGCGCGGACAAGGGTTTCGAAGCGGCGCTGGCGGCGGCGCTGGGCGACGATCTGGACGCCGCGCTGGACGCGAAGGCGGCCGCCTATTGGGGCGGGGCGGATGTCCCCTCCCCGGCGTGGCCCAAGGGAATCGAGCCGCTGGCGGATCATGTGACGGCGCCGGAGGCCCTCGCGGCGCGACTGGCCCTGTGCGGCGTGGCGGGCAAGGGCGAGGCGGCGGAGTTGGCGAAGGCGCTGCCGGTGGGCGCGCGACTGGTGACGCGCGAGGGCGACCTCTATCGCTGGGACGGGTTCGTCAGCCGGGCGGAGGCGCCGAGGCCGGCGGCGGTGCGGCTGGCGCAACGCACGCGGCTGTCGGAGCTGGAAGCCGAGATCGACCAGGGCAAGCCGGCGCTGGAGACGGCGCAGGCCGCGCTGAAGGCCGCGACGGAAGCCTTCCGGGCTTCGGAAGAGGCGGTGAAGGCGGCGCGGCTGCTGCCCTTCGCGGCCGACAAGGCGGTGACGACGGCGCGGGATGCGGTTCAGCGTCTGACCAACGAACAGGCGCGGCGCGAGGCGCGGGCGACGGCTCTGGACGAGACCCTGGCGCGGCTGACGACCGAGCATGAGGCGGCGGAGGCGGCCCTGGCCGAGGCCCTGACGACCGATGCGCCGTCCGAGACGCTGGAGGGGCTGAAGGTCGAGCTGCCGACGGCGCGGACGGCGGCGGACGCGGCGCGGGCGGCGGCGTCCTCGGCGCGGGCGGATCGGGATGCCGAGGCGCGCGAGCGGGCCGGGCGCGAGCAGAGGCTAGCGGGCGTGACGCGGGAGCGAGACGGCTGGACGACGCGGGCGAAGGACGCGGGGGCGCGGATCAAGACGCTGGAAGGCGATGCGACGAAGACGGCGGCCCTGTTGCTGCAGGCCGAGCGGGCGCCGGAGGCCCTGGCCTCGCAACGGTCGTCGCTGATGGACATGCTGACCTCGGCCGAGACGCGGCGGAAGCAGGCGGCGGACGCGCTGGCGGTCGCAGAGGGCGAGGCCGCGGATGCGGACCGGGCCAGCCGGGCGGCGGATGCGGCGGCGTCCAGTGCGCGGGAGGCTCGAGCCGGTCTGGCGGCGCGGGCCGAGGCGGCGGCCGAGCGGTTGCTGGACGCCCACAACAACGTCCGCGAGGCGGCGCAGATGTCGCCGGAAGAGCTGGGCCAGAGGCTGATCGACGACGCCATCGCCCGTCCGCCGGACGCCGCGGGGGCCGAGAGCCTGCTGTTCGGGCTGGAGCGTGAGCGGGAGCACCTGGGGGCGGTGAACCTGCTGGCCGAGGAAGAGGCGCGAGAGTACGGCGAGCGACTGAACACCATGCGGCTGGAGCGGTCGGACCTGACGGGCGCCATCGCCAGGCTGCGCGACGGGATCGACGAGCTGAACGCCGAGGGTCGCGAGCGGCTGGTCGCGGCGTTCGACGTCATCAACGACAACTTCAAGAGCCTGTTCGAGGCCCTGTTCGGCGGGGGTCAGGCCGAGCTGAAGCTGGTCGAAAGCGACGATCCGCTGGAGGCGGGACTGGAGATCTTCGCCTGCCCGCCGGGCAAGCGTCTGGCGGTCATGTCGCTGATGTCGGGCGGCGAGCAGGCGTTGACGGCGGCGGCCCTGATCTTCGCGGTCTTCCTGGCCAATCCGGCGCCGGTCTGCGTGCTGGACGAGGTGGATGCGCCGCTGGACGACGCCAACGTCGATCGCTTCTGCCGGATGCTGAACGAGATGCGGAACCGCACGGACACGCGCTTCATCGTCATCACCCACAATCCGGTGACGATGAGCCGGATGGATCGTCTGTACGGGGTGACCATGCCGGAGCGGGGTGTGTCGCAGCTGGTGAGCGTGGACCTGACCCAGGCCGAGAAGCTGGTCGCATGATGCAGGATGTTCCGGAGGCGCCGCCCGCGGTGCATGCGCTGGCGATGACGGGCGTGGGCCGCTTCGTGGTGTTCGCGGATCTGCCGACGATCGAGAGGCACGGCGCTGGGGCGCGGATGCGGTCGCTGCAGGTGGTCGAGGAGGACTTCACGGTCGGAACCACGCGCTATCTGGGCGGCTGGTCTTGGTGGCGGTTCGACTGCGGGGCGCGGATGGCGGATCGGCTGGACTTCGCTTCGGTGGCGGTCGGCGGGGCGGAGGGGCCGACCATGCCGGAGGGTCAGCCAGCCTATGAGGCGGCGCCCGGCGGGGATGCGGCGGAGCTGCTGGACGTGGCGTGCGGGACGGTGGAGGCGGAGGTGGTCGCAGTGACGGTGGATGAGGCGGTGAGGATCGGTCGCGCGGCGATGGCCGAGTGACCCCTCTCCCGGTGGGAGAGGGCTTGAGGCCCGCAGAGCGCAGCGATGCGGCTTGGCCGAAAGGGTGAGGGTCGTGCGTTGACGGTTAGATTCGACCCTCACCCTTTCGCGTTTCCAATCGCTAGCGCTCTTGGACGCTCAAACCCTCTCCCACCGGCAGAGGGATATTGAGACGATCCTTCGGCAGGGCCTCCGGGCATTCGTCGCGGATGAAGGCCAGCATCTTCTCGCGGATCTCGCAGCGGAGATCGAAGGCCACCGGGGCCGAGCGGGCGCTGGCGAGGCAGCGGACCTGGGCGACGCGGTCGGTGATATCGGTGACCTGGAGGCTGATCACCTCGCCGTCCCAGTTCGGGGAGGCGCGGCAGATCCGGTCCAGTTCGTCGCGAAGGCGGTCCATCGGCGCCTCGTAGTCGACGTACAGGAAGGCCGAGCCGATCAGACGGGCGGTCTCGCGGGTCCAGTTCTGGAACGGCTTCTCGATAAAGTAGCTGAGCGGCAGGATCATGCGCCGCCAGTCCCACAGCTTGACCACCACATAGGTCGAGGTGATCTCCTCGATCACGCCCCATTCGTTCTCGACGATGACGGCGTCGTCGATACGGATGGGCTGGGCCGTGGCGATCTGGATGCCGGCGAACAGGTTCTTCAGCACCGGCTGGAGCGCCAGACCGGCGATGATGCCGACCACGCCGGCCGAGGCCAGCAGGGACACGCCCCACTGACGCACCGCCCCGATGGTCATCAGGGCCAGGCCCACGGAGACGATGCCGATCGTGATGACGGCTGCGCGCTGGAGGATGCGGGTCTGGGTGATGTGCTTGCGGGCGACGAGGTTGTCCTCGGCCGCCATGTTGAACTTCCGCAGATAGACGACGGCCCACATGTCGACCGCGCCGGCCACGATCCAGCCCATGACCAGGATGGTCAGGAACAGCAGGATGGCCCGGATCGTCTGGGACGGGTCCGGGTCCAGCGGCGAAGCGGTCACCGCCACCCCGATGGAAATCAGGATGATCAGGACCCGCAGCTTGGCCCGCGCCCGTTCGACGACGCCGCGCCAGAACAGATCCTTCTTCTTCACGATCAGGCGCAGGATCGAGAAGGCGATGCGGTGCACGATCCAGCCGGCGCCGACGAAGACGGCCACCACGATGGCCACGACCAGCCATTCCGGCAGCCAGTAGAAGCGCCGCCAGAGGGTCAGGATCTGGTGAGTCAGTTCGGTGATCTGGGGAGGCATCGAGGCGAACAGCGCGTCGGCCGCGTCGTCCGTTCCCACCGGCGGCAGCTGCGAGGCCATCAGCCGGCCGTCGCCTCCGCCAAATCGGCCAGCCGCTGGGCCGCGTCAGGAATGGCGACGGCGCGGGCGGCCGCGCTCATGGCGGCGAGACGCTGATCGGCGAGGACGCCGGTGACGGCGGCCGTCATGGCGTCGACGGTCACCTCGTCTTCCAGGATCATCTCGGCGGCGGAGACGTCGGTCAGGAGTTTGGCGTTCAGGCGTTGGTGATCGTCAGTGGCGATCTTCAGCGGGATCAGGATGGACGGCATGGCGGCGACGGCGAGCTCGGCGCAGGTCGAGGCGCCGGCGCGGCCGATGACCAGATGGGCGGCCGACAGCCGGCTGGCCATGTCGCGGAAGAAGGGGGCGACCTCGGCGTCGATGCCGGCGTCGAGATAGATCTGGCGCGAGGTTTCCAGGGTCTCGGGGCGGGACTGTTGCTGGACCTTGAGGCGGCGGCGCAGCGCGTCCGGCAGGGCGGCCAGGGCGCGGGGCGTGGTCTCGGACAGGAGGCGGGCGCCTTGCGAGCCGCCGGTGACGAGGATGCGGATGGGCCCGTCGCCGGGCGGGGCATAGGCGCGGTCGAACAGGGCGCGGATGTCGGCGCGGACGGGAGCGCCGACGACCTGGGCGCGGGATTTCACCTCGGCCGAGGCGCGTTCCAGGGTCGGGAAGGAGGAGGCGACGGCGCGGACGTGGGGGGCTAGGGCGCGGTTGGTGCGGCCCAGCACCGCATTCTGTTCGTGGATCAGGGTCGGGCGCTTCTGCAGGATGGCGGCGACCAGGGCGGGGGCGGACGGATAGCCGCCGAAGCCGACGACGACCTGGGCGTTCAAACGGTCGAAGGCGGTCTGGGCCTGGCCGACGCCCCGGACGATGGCGGCGCCGGCCTTGAGCAGGCCGATGGGGCCGGAGCCGGTGGCGGCGTCCAGCGCAAGGCGTTCCTCGGCGGGGAAGGCGTGGGCGTACTGTTCGCCGCGGTGATCTGTGGCGAGGACCACGCGCCAGCCGCGCGCGGCCATCTCGCGGGCCAGGGCCTCGGCCGGGAACATGTGGCCCCCGGTTCCGCCGGCGGCGACGACGCAGAGTTGGGACAAGAACGCGGTCTCCTGAGGTCTTCCTTCTCCCCTCGGGGGCGAAGGTGGCAGGCGGAGCCTGACGGATGAGGGGGCTGGCGGCTACCGACGTCTTCGTCCGAGAGGTGGAAACATACCCCTCATCCGGCCCTGCGGGCCACCTTCTCCCCCAGGGGGAGAAGGCAAACTCACGGCATCAGCAGGCGGCGCGGGCGCGCCAGACTGGCTCCGGGTTCGTAGGCGCCGGGGCGGCGGCGGGTCAACGCCAGCGCGAAGCCCATCGTCAGACCCATGGCCATCATCGAGGAGCCGCCGTAGCTGATGAAGGGGAGCGTCATCCCCTTGGTCGGGATCAAATTCAGGTTCACCGCCACGTTGATCGAGGCCTGCAGGCCGATCAGCATGAACAGGCCCGCCGCCGCCGTCTGTTCGAAGGGATCGTTCAGCTTCATCGCCCGGCCCATGCCGCGGAAGACGATGAAGGCGTAGAGGCCGATCATGCAGAGGCTGAGGACGAGGCCGAACTCTTCGGCGCCGACGGAGTAGATGAAGTCGGTGTGCAGATCGGGGACGGAGCGCTTCATGACCCCCTCGCCCACCCCGCGTCCGACCAGGCCGCCGGCACGGATGGCCATGGAGGCGCGGTCGATCTGATGGGTGTCCTCGACGCCGGGCGAGACGAATTTGGCGACGCGCGCCTGGACGTGCGGGAACAGCAGATAGATGGCGGCCATGCCCGCCGCGAACAGGCCCGACAGCACCGCGACCCAGCGCAGCGGCACCCCCGCCATGAAGAAGACGGCCATGAAGGTGGTGGTGATCAGAAGCGTCTGGCCGATGTCCGGCTGGATCAGGAGCAGGGCCACGGTGACGGCGTAGAATCCGAAGGCGATGGAGACGCCGGGGACGCCCTCGCCCTTCTGGCCTTCGGCGAACATCCAGGCGGCGAAGACGATCAGGCTGGGCTTGGCGAACTCACTGGGCTGGAGGCTGAACGGGCCGAGGTTCACCCAGCGCGCGGCTCCCTTCACCGTGTCGCCGATGAAGGGCAGCAGGGCCATGACGAAAATCGCGCCGAGCAGGCCCAGGACCGCGATGCGTCGGACGCCTCGGGGCGACAGCAGCGACATGGTCATCATGATGCCGATGCCGCCGGTGGCCCAGACGATCATGCGCCAGGAATAGTGGAAGGGGTCGGTGATCGACTCATCGGCCAGGATGGCGGCCGGGGACGAGGCGAAGCTGAGCATGACGCCAAGGCCCATCAGGGCCAGCGCCGCGCCGAGCAGGCCGCGATCCACAGTCCAGAACCACTGGGCGATCGGGCTCTGGTCGTTGCGCGAGAAGGGGTGGGAGTAGGCGGCCTGGGTCATGGTTTCTCAACCATGAACGGAAGGGGTAGCTCCGAGGTTAAGAACGGCGGCCCGGAACGATTCTCCACGCGCTTCGAAGTCGGGAAACTGGTCGAAGCTGGCGCAGGCGGGGCTGAGGAGAACGACCTGATCGCCTCCGGCCTGTTGGGCGTCGGCCGATGCGAGGGCGACGGCCGTGGCCATGTCGTTCGCGATGACGTGGGGCGTGTCGCCGAGCGCAGCCGCGAAGTCCTCGGCCGCCTCGCCGATGAGGTAGGCCTTGGTCACGCGCGGGAACAGGTCGCGAAGGTCCTCTATGCCGCCGTCCTTGGCGCGGCCGCCGGCGATCCAGAAGGTGGTCGGATACGACATGAGAGCCTGGCGCGCGGCGTCGGCGTTGGTGGCCTTGGAGTCGTTGACGAAACGGACGGGGCCGAGATGACCGACCGTCTCCATGCGGTGGGCGAGGCCGGGGAAGGTCATCAGGCCCTCAACGGCGGCGTCGTGCGAAACGCCGACTGCGCGGGCGGCGGCATAGGCGAAGGCGGCGTTCTGGGCGTTGTGACGGCCGGGCAGAGAGCGGGCGTTGGTGAAGTCGATGGTCGAGTCGGCGACGGTGAGCTGGCCGGGCGTAGCAACGATCCATTCTCCCCTCGGGGGAGAAGGTGGGCCTGAAGGGCTCGGATGAGGGGGCTGCGTCAGCGAACTCTCTCCAGCCAATGAGGATGCGGACAGAACCCCCTCATCCGTCTCGCTCCGCGAGCCACCTTCTCCCCCGAGGGGAGAAGAATAGGTTTGGACGGTTGCCACATTGGCCACGCGCCGGGCGACGCGCCTGCCCCACTCCTCGTCGATTCCGATCAGGGCGACCGCCTCACCCCCCAGATTGGCGAACAGCCGGGCCTTGGCGGCGACATAGCCTTCCATGCCGCCGTGGCGATCGAGGTGATCAGGCGAGATGTTGGTCAGGATGGCGACATCGGGGGCGAAGCTGGTGGTCAGGTCCAACTGGTAGCTGGAGACCTCGATGACATAGGCCTGAACCTCGGTCGGGGCCGGCAGGGCGAGGACGCCGATGCCGATGTTGCCGCCAACGGCGACCTTCAGGCCCGCCTGTTTCAGCACCCAGCCGATCAGGGCCGTGGTGGTGGACTTGCCGTTGGTGCCGGTGATGGCGACGACCTTGGGGCGCAGCGAGGCAGGCGTGGCGGCGAGCGCGCGGGCGAACAGTTCGATGTCGCCGATGACGGAGACGTTCGCGGCGCGCGCCTTGTCCACGGTCCAGTGGGGCTTGGGGTGGGTCAGGGGGGCGCCCGGCGAAAGGACGAGGGCCGCGAAGGACGACCAGTCGGCGACGGTCAGGTCCTCGACCTCGAAGCCTTCGGCCTCGGCCTGCAGACGGCTGGACACGCCGTCGTCCCAAAGGATCGGCTCGGCCCCGCCGGCCTTGAGGGCGCGGGCGGCGGTGATGCCCGACCGGCCGAGGCCGAAGACGGCGACGCGCTGGCCCTCATAGCCGGGGACGGGGATCACGGGTCTAGCGCAGCTTGAGGGTGGCGAGACCCAGCAGGGCCAGCATGGCGGCGACGATCCAGAAGCGGATCACGACGGTCGATTCCGGCCAGCCCAGTTTTTCGAAATGGTGGTGGATGGGGGCCATCAGGAAGATGCGTTTGCCGGTGGCCTTGAAGTAGGCGACCTGGATCATGACCGAGGCGGCCTCGACGACGAACAGGCCGCCGACGATGCCGAGGACCAGCTCGTGCTTGGTGGCCACGGCGATCGCGCCGAGCGCGCCGCCCAGGGCCAGCGAGCCGGTGTCGCCCATGAAGATCTTGGCCGGCGGGGCGTTGTACCAGAGGAAGCCCACGCCCCCGCCGATGATGGCGGCGCAGAAAATGGCCAGTTCACCCGAGCCCGGCACGTGGTGGACGCCCAGATACTCCGCGAAGATGAAGTTGCCGACGAGGTAGGAGATGACGCCGAAGGCCGCCGCCGACATCATCACCGGCACGATGGCCAGGCCGTCCAGACCGTCGGTCAGGTTCACCGCATTGGAGAAGCCGACAAGGGTGAAGGCGGCGAAGGCCACGTAGAACCAGCCGATGTTCAGCAGCACGTCCTTGAAGAAGGGGAAGGCGATAGAGGTCTCAAGCCCCGGTGAGGTCGGCGAGCGCCACATCCACAGGACGACGCAGACGCCCGCGATGACCGAGACGACGATCTGGGCCGCCAGCTTCTGTTTCGAGGTCAGGCCGGCCGAGGTCTGTTTCGTGACCTTGGCGTAGTCGTCGATGAAGCCCAGGACGCCGAAGGCCGCCGTCACGAAGCTCACGATCCAGATGTAGGGGTTGGTCAGGTCGCCCCACAGGAAGACGGCGACCGCGATGCCCGCCAGGATCATCAGCCCGCCCATCGTCGGGGTGCCGACCTTGGAGAGGTGGCTGACCGGCCCGTCGGCGCGGATCGGCTGACCCTTGCCCTGTTTGACGCGCATGTAGGAGATGAAGCGGCTGCCCATGGCGACAGCGACGATCATGGCTGTGGCCATGGCGAGGGCGACACGAACGGTCTGGTACTGGACCAGGTTGAGCAGGGGGTAATCCTGCGCCACGTCGGCGAAATACAGATAGAGCAGATAGAACATTCTTGTAGCCCCCTACCGGGTCGCGCGCGGCGCTCCCCTACTTGAGGGGCGGACCCCCCATTCTTGTTTCCCTATCAACGCGCGCGCGGCGCGCGCCTGCTTGAGGGAAGTCGTTCCCTAGCGCTCTAGCGCCGCCAATGCGGCTGCGACAAGCGAAGCCTTGGACCCGTTGGAGCCCTTCACCATGACGATGTCATTGGCGCCGACCAGATCGGCGGCCTGAGCGGCGAGTTCGGCCGCAGTCGGCGCCCAGACGCCGCGACGGGAGGGCGGCAGGGCGTCGTAGAGATGGCGCATCTCCGCACCCGCGGCATGGACGATATCGAGGCCGGCGGCGTCGATGGGCTCGGCAAGACCGGCATGCATGGCGGCGGACTGGTCGCCCAGTTCCAGCATGTCCGACAGGACCGCGATGCGGCGGCCGCCCAGTGCGATCGGCTTGGCGCCCAGCGAGCGGAATCCGGCGGTCATCGACAGCGGATTGGCGTTGTAGCTCTCGTCGATCAGGGTGAAGGCGCCGCCGGGGATGGGGATGCGGCGCGTCTCTCCCCTGCCCTTCAGCGGCTGGAAGTCGGCGAGGGCCTGAAGCGCGGTCTCGACCTGGACGTCCAGCGCCTCGAGCATCAGGAGGACGGCCAGGCTGTTCAGGCCCCAGTGGAACCCGGACTGTTTCAGGGTGAAGTCCAGCGCCCGACCGCGCAGCTCGGCCTTGACGCGAGCGCCGCCCTCGAAGGGGGCGAAGTCGAGCAGACGGGCGTCGTGGCCGGCCTGCGAGCCAAAGACAGCGATGTCGGCGTCCACGGCCAGGGCGGCGGCTTTCAGCGTGTCTACCCAGATGTCGCCGTTGACGACGGCCAGACCGCCCGGGGCCAGGCCCTCGAAGATCGAGGCCTTCTCGCGGGCGACCCCGGCCTCGCCGTCGGCGAAGGCCTCGATGTGGACGGGGCCCACGGTAGTGACGCAGGCGGCGTGGGGCCGGACCTGTTTCGACAGGGGGGCGATCTCGCCCGGCGCGTTCATGCCGATCTCGAAGACGGCGCGCTGGGTCGCCTGGGGCATGCGGGCCAGCGTCAGGGGCACGCCGATATGGTTGTTGTAGCTCTTGATCGAGGCGTGGGCGGGGCCGGCGAGATCGAGACCGGCCTTGATCGCCTGGGTGACCGAGGTCTTGCCGACGCTGCCGGTGACGGCGCCGCGTTTGGCGGGGGTGCGGTCGCGGGCGAAGGCGCCCATGGCCTCCAGTCCGTGCAGGGTGTCGGGAACGATAACGCAGGGACCGGAGACGGCGTGTTCGACCAAGGCGCCGGTGGCTCCGGCGGCGAAGGCGCTGTCGGCGAAGTCGTGACCGTCGCGGGCGCCCTTCAGCGCCAGAAACAGGTCGCCGGGGCCGATCTCACGGCTGTTGTAGGTGAGGCCGTGCGCTTCGAAGTCGCCGCCTTCGATCCTCCCGCCCGTGGCCGTGGCGATGTCTTTCGCCGTCCAGAGAGGCGGGGTGGTGTCAGGCATCGAGCTTAAGGGCCTCGTCAAGTTCGGTGGCGTCGTCGAACGGGTGAGTCACCTTGCCGACGATCTGACCCTGTTCATGCCCTTTTCCGGCGACGACGACCACATCTCCGTCGCGCATCATGGCCGTGGCCTCACGGATGGCGGCGCGGCGGTCGCCGATCTCCAGAGCCTCGGGGCAGCCAGCGCGAACCTCGGCGCGGATGACGGCGGGGTCTTCGGAGCGGGGGTTGTCGTCGGTGACGATGGCGACATCGGCCAGACGACCGGCGATCTCGCCCATCAGGCGGCGTTTGCCCTTGTCCCGGTCGCCGCCGGCGCCGAAGACGACGATCAGGCGGCCGGTGGCGTGGGGGCGGAGCGCCTTCAGAACCGTTTCGAGGCCGTCAGGGGTGTGGGCGTAGTCGACATAGGCCTCGCCGCGTCCGCCGGAGACGCGTTGCAGGCGGCCGGCGGCGCCGGTGATCTTTTCCAGGGCGTGGAGGACCTTGGCGGCGTCCTCGCCGGCGGCGATGCACAGGCCCGCGGCCACCAGCGCGTTCGAGGCCTGGAAGGCGCCGGCCAGCGGCAGGAGGACGTCGTGGCGGTCGCCGCGCACGTCGAGGATCAGGCGTTGGCCTTCCGGCACGGCGCGACGCTCGATCAGGGAGAGGTCGCGACCGCGTTCGCCCACGCCCATGACGCCCAGGCCGGACATGATCGAGGCGGCGGCGAAGGCGTTGTAGGCGTCCGAGTCCGCATTCAGCACGGCGGTCCGGCCACGCGGCAGGAGGGTCTCGAACAGGCGCAGCTTGGCGGCGCGGTAGGCCTCCATGTCGCCGTGATAGTCGAGGTGGTCCTGGGTCAGGTTGGTGAAGGCCGCAGCCTTCAGCGTCACACCATCGAGGCGGCGCTGGTCGATGCCGTGGGAGGACGCTTCGAGCGCCAGATGGGTCACGCCGCCCTCGGCCAGGGTGGCGAGCAGACGGGCGGCGTCGCCGGCGTCGGGGCTGGTCAGGCCGGGCGGGGTCAGGGCCTCGGTGCGGGCGCCCGACTGGGCGACGACGCCGAGCGTGCCCATGGAGGCGGCCTTGATGCCAAGGGCGGCCCAGATCTGGCGGCAGAAGGCGGCGACCGAGGTCTTGCCGTTCGTGCCTGTGACGGCGACGCAGGTGGCCGGCTGGGCGCCGTAGAAGCCGCGAGCGGCGAGGGCGTAGGCCCGGCGGACATCGCCGGACCGGACCAGCAGCGGAGCGAGGTCTTCGGGCGTGTCCTGGGGGGCGAGGACGGCGGCGGCGCCCTGCGACAGGGCCTGGGGAATGAAGGCGCGGCCGTCGGCGGCGTTGCCCGGCAGGGCGACGAACAGGGCGCCGGGGGCGACCTTGCGGCTATCGGCGGTGACGCCGGTGATCATCGGATCGGCCGAGACGTCGCGGCGCAGGAGGTCGGACAGACGCATCGCGCTCATTGGGGCGCCGCCGTGACGGGGGGGTCGATGCGGCGCTGGACGCCGAGGAAGCCGGCGATGCGGTCGGCGACGCGGCCCACGACAGGGGCGGCGACGGCGCCGCCGAGACGCGACCCCTGGCTGGGCTCGTCGATCAGGACGAAGATGACATAGCGTTTCGTGTCCTCAGGACCGTCGGCCGGGAAGACGCTGGCGAAGGAGCCGACGCCGTGGCTGGCGTCATAGCGGCCGTTGACCAGCTTGTTGGCGGAGCCCGTCTTGCCGCCGACGCGGAGGCCCGCTGCGTTCGCCTGGCCGCCCGAGCCGCGCAGGACGTTGGCGCGCATCAGCTGGCGGACGGCGGCGGAGGTCTCGGGGCTGACCACGCGATGACCCTCGGCGCCCGAGCCGCCGCGACGCAGGGACAGGGGGCGATAGGTCCCGCCGTTGACCAGGGCCACCGTCGCCGCCGTCATCTGCAGCGGGGTGATCATGATGCCGTAACCGAACGACATGGAGGCGCGGGTCGAGTCCGACCAGTCGCGCGGGCGGCGCGGACGGGCGCTCTCGTGCAGCTCGATCGGGGCGGCGTCCAGAAGGCCCAGCTTCTGGAAGTAGGACCGCATGGTGTCAGCGCCCATTTCCACCGCCAGGCGCGAGGTGCCGATGTTGGAGGAGTGGAGATAGACTTCTTCCAGCGTCAGGATCTTGTTGGTGGCGTGGAAGTCCTGGATGCGGCGGTTGCCGATCATATAGGCCTGCGACGCGTCGATCAGGGTGTCGAGATCGGCCAGACCCTTGTCGATGGCGGTGGCGATGGTGAAGGTCTTGAAGACCGATCCCATCTCGTAGTGGGCCGAGGTGACGCGGTTCAGGGCGGCGTTGTCAGAGGCCTGGCCGCGACGGTTGGCGTCGTAGGTGGGCCAGGAGGCCATGCCCAGGATCTCGCCGGTCTGGGCGTCGGCGACGACCCCGACCGCACCCTTGGCGCCGACCTCGGAGGCCACGGCGCCGAGTTCGTTCTCCAGCACGCCCTGGACCCGCAGGTCGATGGACAGGGCGAAGTCCTCGCCCTTCGAGCCCGCTTCGCGGATGGCGTCGTTGAAGGCGAGTTCGGCGCCGGAGACCCCCTGCCCGCCCGAGTCGGCCGTGCCGATGACGTGGGCGGCCGAGGCGTTCAGCGGATAGACGCGGCGATCCTCTGGCTCGAAGGAGACGCCGCCGAGGGCGAGGGCGTGCACCGCCTGGCGCTCGGCCGGGGTCAGGCCCGGCTCGACGATCAGGCGACGGTCGCCGTTCAGCACGCGACGCAGACGGCTGGCCGAAACGCCCGGCAGGGCGCGACGGATCTGGCGGAAGGCGGCATCCCTGTCCCAGACTTCGGACGGATCGATGTAGAGGCCGTAGTGGGTGATGTTGGTGGCCAGCAACGCCCCGTTGCGGTCGGTCAGGTCGGCGCGCTGCAGGGCGCCGGCGACCGTGGACACGCCGTGTCCACCGCGCGGGGACAGTAGGGCCGCGTTGGCGGCGCCCAGCGCCAGACCCGAGAAGACGGCCACAAAGATGGCGCGGATCAGGAAGATGCGGACGCGGGTGTCCTCTTCCGGACGGGCGTCGGCGCGGGCGCGTTCAAAGGCGTGCTCGACGAACCAGACGGCCTCTCCGATCCAGCGCAGCCAGGGCGAGACGGCGGAGGTCAGGGGACGCGCGCCGGGCGCGGGACGGAAGGCGCGCGGATCGTGGACGGTCATCGCACGGCCTCCGGGTCAGGGGCGGGAGCCTGGTCCGCGACAGCGGCCGGGGCGGCGGCTTCCGGAACCGCCGCAACGGGGGCGATCGGCGCCGGGACGTGGACCGGCTTGAGGGTCGGCAGGGCGGTCTCTTCCACCTGACGCTCGGCCTTGACGGGCGCCAGGGCGGCGCCGCGCGACAGGGCTTCCAGACGGCCGGGCTGTTCCAGACGGGCGGCCTCGGCGCGGAGCAGGCGGACGCGCTGGGCGTTCTCGGCAATCTGGCGCTCCAGCCGGCCGATCTCGGCGCTCTCGCGGGCGGCGGCGGCCTTGGCGACATAGACGGAGAAGACCATGGCGGCGACGCAGATGACGCCGATGATCTCGATCCAGCGGATGCCGCGGATCTTCCAGTTGAACAGTCGCTGGACGGAGCGGGCGATCACGCGGCCGCCCTCCAGGCCGGAGCCTCGGTGCGGATCGCCGCACGCAGCTTGGCCGAGCGCGAACGCGGATTGGCGGCCAGTTCGGCCTCGCCGGCCTCGCGCGCGCCCTTGAACTGGAGCGTGAAGGACGGCTTGCGGGTCTCGATGGCGACCGGAGCGTGGCGCGAACCGCCGGGGGCGTTGCCGCTGCGCTCGGTCAGGAAGGCCTTAACGATCCGGTCTTCGAGGGAGTGGAAGGTGACGACGGCCAGACGCCCGCCCGGCGACAGGGTGCGTTCGGCGGCTTCGAGACCCTTGGTCAGCTCGCCCAGTTCGTCGTTCACGGCGATGCGCAGGGCCTGGAAGGTGCGGGTCGCCGGATGGGTCGGGGCGCCGCGCCGGCCCCCCAGCGCCTTTTCGACGACGTCGGCGAGGTCGAGGGTGCGGGTGAAGGGCTCGGCGACCCGGCGGCGCAGGATGGCCGTGGCGATGCGGCCCGACTGACGCTCTTCACCATAAAGCTTCAGAATGTGGGCAAGCGGGCCGTGGTCCCAGGTATTGACGATATCGGCCGCGCTCTCGCCGTCACGCGCCATCCGCATGTCGAGCGGCCCGTCGCGCATGAAGGAGAAGCCGCGCTCGGCCTCGTCCAGCTGCATGGAGGAAACGCCGATGTCGAAGACGGCGCCGTCCAGCTTCGCCTTGCCGCTTTCGGCGAAGGCGTCGGAAAGGCCCGAGAACGGCGTGCGGACCAGCTGGAACTGGCCGGGGAAGTCGTTGGCGACGGCGTCGGCGTGACGCTGGACCGTCGGGTCGCGATCCAGGGCGATGACGTGTGCGCCCGTCGCGAGGATCGCGCGGGTGTAGCCGCCGGCGCCGAAGGTCGCGTCGATCACGACGTCGCCCTTCTTCGGGGCCAGGGCTTCGAGGACTTCATCCAGCAGGACGGGGGCGTGCGGGGCGCTCATGCGTCGTTCCCCGGCATGCGGCGGCGTGCGACGTCGCCGCGCTCGCGCATGGCCTTCCGGGCCAGCTCGCGGCGCGCGTCCTTGCGGGCGTTCCAGCGCGCGCGGTCCCATATCTGGAAACGCGGGCCGAGACCGACGATGACCACGTCCTCGCCGAGGCCGGCCTCCTGACACAGGCTTTCCGGCAGGGTGATGCGGCCGCCGCCGTCGTAGGCCAGCTGCTTCTGGCCGCCGTAGACCGTCTCCTCCAGCGCCGTGCGCCAGTCGTCGCCGAACGGCAGGGCTTCGATCATGGCGACATACTCAGCCATCAGCTTGTCGCCGCCGGCCTCAAGGCAATCGGATTCAACGGAGAAAAAGCAAAAGACGCCCAGCTCGGCGCCGTTCGCGGAGGTGCGGAACTCCTGTGGGATCAGGAGACGGCGCTTGCCGTCCAACTGCTTCTCACTGGTTCCGAGGAACACGCCCGTCCAATCGAGCCCGTCGGCCCGCCCCTAAGAGTTCATCCCCGCGCCCGACAAGCCGGCGCCGCCTAGTCCCGCAACAGCCAGGATGGGATAGCATGGGACTGATTGGGTCTCAATGGGATTGGTTAGCGCAATTTAACCAAAGTTATAGCCGTTGCAGACTTTCAACAGAACATACACAGAACACGTGCAGTATTGATGTGCAGCGGAGTCAATGCAGACACGGTGATCCGCGCCGCACTGTGGCGAAAAAGCGTTAGCGGGGATAAAGCCAGACGGCCTGTAAGCCGGGTTCTGTCCGCCCGTAGGACGGCGACGATCATTCCTCTGGACCGCCCATCGCTGGACGGTTCTCGCGACCTACCCGGACGCCTCGGGCGGTGAACCCTGCAACCGAAGTCGCGCGACGTCCCTATTCGGTCTTGCTCCAGGCGGGGCTTGCCATGCCGTCGCTGTTACCAGCTACGCGGTGGGCTCTTACCCCACCCTTTCACCCTTACCCGCGTCGAAACGCAGGAGGTTTGCTTTCTGTGGCGCTATCCCTCGGGTCACCCCGGGCGGGCGTTACCCGCCGCCTTTTCACCGTGGAGCCCGGACTTTCCTCGACGGGAGCAAGTCCCGCCGCGACCGCCCGGCCGTCTGGCGGGGGCGTGATGCGCGTTTTGGCGCCTCAGGTCAATTCAGGACGCCCGTGACGCTCTCGGCCGAGGCGAGTTGGAGCACGCCCATCAGGGTCGCCCGCGTCTCGCCGTCGGCGATGCCGTCGACCTTGGACGGCCGCCAGTGGCGCTGGAAGGCCTGCACCGTGATGCGTGTCTCTTCGGCGTACTTCCCGTCCGGCAGGGGCTCGTAGCCGAGGCGGTGCAGACCGGCCTGGAGGACGTGGACGCCCAGTCCCTCATCGCCGATGCCCAAAGGCGGCCCGAGGGCGGCGATGCGTTCGGAGGCCGGTTCGAACCACAGGCCCTGGCGGTGTTCGGCCAGTTTCTTCCAGGGGAAGCGTTCGCCCGGGTCTTCCTTGCGGGTGGGAGCGACGTCGGAGTGGCCGAGGATGCGCGCGTCCTCGATGGCCCAGCGCTGGCGGATCTCGTCGATCAGTTTGATCACCGAGACGATCTGGGCGTCGGGGAAGTCGCGATACCCGAACTCGTGGCCCGGATTGACGATCTCGATGCCGATGGAGACGGCGTTGATATCGGTCTCGCCTTTCCACCAGCTCTTGCCGGCATGCCAGGCGCGACGCTCCTCGGGCACTAGCCGCAGGACCGAACCGTCCTCGTCAATGACGTAGTGGGCCGAGACCTTGGCCTCGGGGTCACGCAGGCGGGCGATGGCCGCCTCGGCGGTCTGCATGCCAGTATAGTGGAGCACGACCATGTCGGGCGGACCGCGACGCTGGTCGAAATTGGGCGACGGGGCGTCGCCGATGGTCAGCATCGGTTTAGCGCCCGTGCTGTTCCCAGCCGTAGGTCACCCAGGTGTCACCGACCTTCTGGGCCTCGATGACGTCGTCTGAGCGACGAGCGCGGACCGTGGCCTTGCGGCGGGCGCGGACGGCCAAGCCGGTGAAGAAGATCAGGACGCTGGCGAACAGGGCGATGACGGCCACGGCCGCAGCGGTGAAGACCGCCAGCACCGCGCCGAGCGTCAGGGCCGCCACGGTGGCGACCACGCCGCCCAGCCACAGGATCGGCGCGAGCAGGCCCTGGGGCCGGCGGCGAT
Organism: Brevundimonas sp. NIBR11; assembly: GCF_027912535.1. Lineage (NCBI taxonomy): Bacteria > Pseudomonadati > Pseudomonadota > Alphaproteobacteria > Caulobacterales > Caulobacteraceae > Brevundimonas > Brevundimonas sp. NIBR11. The sequence continues at coordinate 1,986,958 of NZ_CP115465.1, forward strand.
TCTGGAAGCCGAGGGTGGCGAAGGGGTCCTGAGTCATCTCACATCCTTGTCGAGCGTCGTGAACAACGCCTGAACCTCCAATGTCGGTCCACAGAGGTGAACCGTCAATGACCGGGCGCTTCACAGCCGAGTGTTAATCGCCGCACCCGGACGGAGGTCAGAGCGGCCGATCGGCCAGGACCGAGGCCCCCTGCCCGCGCATCCGTTCGGTCTCGACGCGGGACAGGACGGCCTGGGCCTGGGGATCGGCCATGACGCCTCCGATGGCGATCAGCGCGCGGGCGGCTTCGGACTGGACGCCGAAGGCGGCCGACAGGGCCTCCCACGGAGACTGCGGTTCGGGGTATCGCTTCAGACGCACCGACTGGGTTGAGGGAATCTGGGCCAGCTCCCGCGCCTTGGCGATGGCCTCGGTCAGGCCGCCCAGCTGATCGACCAGACCCAGGGTCTTGCCTTGCGCGCCGGTCCAGACCCGGCCGCGCGCGATCTCGCGCACGCGGGCGATGGGGATGTGGCGGCCGGTCGAGACGCGCTGGACGAACTCCTCGTAGGTGCGATCCATGGATGCGGAGAAGGCCGCGCGCTGGGCCTCGGTCCAGGACGACGACGGGCTGAAGGCGTCGGAATACTGTCCGCCGACCGATATGCCGCGCAGGTCCACGCCGAAGCGGCCGAGCGCCTCGGACACCACGAACTTGCCGCCGAAGACGCCGATGGAGCCGGTCAGGGTCGAGGGCTGGGCCACGATCCAGTTCGCTTCCGAGGAAATCCAGTAGCCGCCCGAGGCCGCATAGTCGCCCATGGAGACAACGACCGGCTTGTTCGCCGCCTTGGCCGCGCGCACGGCGGCGAGGATCTGTTCCGAGGCTTCCGGCGAGCCGCCCGGTGACGAAACGCGGAAGACGATGGCCTTCACCGACTTGTCCTCGATGGCGTCGTAGATGGCTTCGGCCGTGGGGTCCGAGGCGATGGAGGATCCGCCGCCGAAGCCGCCGCTACCGCCCGCCCCGGTCACGATCGCGCCCTCGCCGCCGACGATGGCGATGGCGTCCCGCCCTGAGCCGACGCGTTCGCCCTGGGACGAGGCGTAGTCAGAGAATTCGATGATGTCGGCGCCGTTTCCGGCCCGACGCTCGGCCTCGGCCTCGGCCTCCTCGACCTGGCCGATCTTGTCGATCAGCTTCAGTTGCAGCGCCTGGGCGGCCGAATAGGGGCCGGCTTCGATGGCGGCCTTCAGGGCCCGGCCCTCCACCTTGCGATCGAAGGCGGCGTTGGCCAGAGCCGAGCCATAGATCGACGTCATCCAGGCCGTCATCGCCTCGCGGTGAGGGCCGGTGTAGTCCGACTGCGTGTATTCGTTGACGGCGTTCTTGTACTCGTAGCGCTGCTCGAACTCGGGCCTGACGCCGTAGCGTTCGAAGGCGCGACCCAGGAAGACGCTGTCGGCCGAGAAGCCGGTCGTCTGGAAATTGGCGGTGTTCTGCATCCACAGCTCGGAGGCGGCGGCGCCGACCATGAAGCTGGAGATGCTGGTCCCCACCGGCATGAAGCCCTGGGAGTGGGCGATGACCGGCTTGCCCGAGGCGCGGAAACGACGGATCGCCTGACGGATCTCGTCGGCGGCGGCGGGGGCGAGGCCGGCTTCGGGCAGGCGGACCAGCAGCACCTTGACGTGCGCGTCCTTCTCGGCCTGGGCCAGGGTGTCGACAATGCCGACGGTCGAGAGGCTGGAGCCCCCGAAGACCGCGAAGGGTGTGTTGGAGGGCTGATCGCTCAGGCCCTCGCGCAGGTCCAGTTCCAGCACTGCGTTGGCCGGGGTCGTCGGCTTGCTGGTCGAGGCCGCCGCAGCGATGACCAGCACGATCGGCACCACCACGACAAACAGGATCAGGCCGGTGAAGACACCGAGCACCGTCAGGAAGAACTGTTTCATGGGAGGCGTGACGTCCGGTCGCGGCCATCGGCGGCCGGGATTGAACATAGGGGCCGAGGCGTTGCGGTCAAATGAAGGTGGTGCAACGGGGGAATCCGTCAGATGAGGTCATCTCGCAGACGCAGCATTGCGATTGAAGACGGGGGTGGAAATCTCTATATCCGCCGTCTGCGAGCGGGGGCCAATCGCCCCGCGTCACGACTGGACCGCACCTCCCATGCTGGTCACCATGATGAAGGCCAAACTGCACCGCGCGACGGTGACCCAGGCCGATCTCGACTATGAAGGCTCGATCGCTATCGACGGCGATCTGCTGGACGCCGCCGGGATCTTCCCGAACGAGCAGGTCGATGTGCTGAACATCACCAACGGCGCCCGCTTCACGACCTACGCGATCGAGGCCCCGCGCGGGTCGAAGGTCATCGGCGTCAACGGGGCCGCGGCGCGTCTGGTGCAGAAGAACGACAAGGTCATCGTGGTGACCTACGGCCAGATGCCGCAGGAAGAAGCGCGTCAGTGGGCCCCGACGGTGGTCCTGCTGGACGAGGGCAATGCGGTGAAGGCGGCGGCGTAAACTGCTCCTCTCTCCCAGAGGGAGAGGGCTTGAGGCTCGCAGAGCGAAGCGATGCGCAAGCCGAAAGGGTGACGGGTACGGTTTCGCCTGTTTCGCGCAGGCGCGTATCGCATCGAGCACATCCGGCATGCGCGCCAGCACCCCGGCGTTCGCAAAGCGGAGCACGGCCCAGCCAAGGGTCTCGAGATCCTGCTGCCGAAGGTGATCCTTCAGGTGGCGCTCATCGGTGTCGTGGACGCCGCCATCCAGTTCGATAACCAGCCTAAGGGCCTCGCAGGCAAAGTCGGCAAAATAGGGCCCGACAGGATGCTGGCGGCGAAACCTGTGACCGTCGAGGCGGCCGCCACGAAGTGCTTGCCAAAGCTTGGCTTCGGCTGAGGTCTGGGTCTGACGAAGGCTGCGGGCAAAGACCGTAGCAGACTTCACAGACCGCAACCCCTCACCCTTTCGCGCAAGGACGACGGCTACGCCGCCGTGCGCTCAAGCCCTCTCCCGCTGGGAGAGGGTGTCGCCGGCCACGCCCAACGCCTTCAGCGCCGAGGCCGCGATGTGCTCGGCATCCAGCCCCGCCTGAGCGTATTGCGCCGCCGGGCTGTCCTGATCCTGGAACACGTCGGGCAGGCAAAGGGTGCGGATCTTCAGCCCCGCATCCAGCGCGCCCTCGCCGGCCAGATACTGCAGCACGAAGGCGCCGAAGCCGCCCATGGCGCCCTCCTCCACCGTGATCAGGGCCTCGTGCTCGCGCGCCAGGCGGGTGATCAGGTCGTGGTCCAGAGGCTTGGCGAAGCGGGCGTCGGCGACCGTGGCCGAGACACCGTGGGCGGCCAGGATGTCGGCGGCCTTGAGCGACTCTTGCAGGCGGGTGCCGAACGACAGGATGGCGACGGCCGTGCCCTCGCGGACGATCCGGCCCTTGCCGATCTCCAGCGGGTCGGCGAGTTCGGGAATCTCCACACCCACGCCGTCGCCGCGCGGATAGCGGAAGGCGGACGGACGGTCGTCGATCTCGCAGGCCGTGGCGATCATGGCGGCCAGATCCGCCTCGTCGGCGGCGGCCATCAGGACCATGCCCGGCAGCGCGCCCATATAGCCGATGTCGAAAGACCCGGCATGGGTCGAGCCGTCGGCGCCGACCAGTCCCGCGCGGTCCATGGCGAAGCGGACCGGCAGCTTCTGGATAGCCACGTCATGGACGACCTGGTCGTAGCCGCGCTGGAGGAAGGTCGAATAGATGGCGCAGAAGGGTTTCATCCCGTCGGCGGCCAGACCGGCGGCGAAGGTCACCGCGTGCTGCTCGGCGATGCCAACGTCATAGGTCCGCTTGGGGAAGGCCTGGCCGAACAGGTCCAGCCCGGTGCCGGACGGCATGGCGGCGGTAATGGCGACGATGGAGGGATCGCGCTCGGCTCGCTTAATCAGCTCGGTCCCGAAGACCTTGGTGTAGCTGGGGGCGTTGGAGACGGTCTTGTTCTGCTTGCCCGAGACGACGTCGAACTTGACCACGGCGTGCAGCTTGTCGGCGCTGGATTCCGCCGGCGCATAGCCCTTGCCCTTCTGGGTCACGACGTGGACCACCACCGGGCGGTCGGTGATGGCGGCGGCGTTCTTCAGGATGGGGACCAGATTGTCCAGGTCATGCCCGTCGACGGGGCCGATGTAGTAGAAGCCCAGTTCCTCGAAGAAGGTCCCCCCGACGATCATCCCGCGGGCGTATTCTTCGGCCTTGCGGGCCGCCTCGCGGAAGGGGCGCGGCATGTGCTGGACAACTTCGCGGCCGAACTTGCGGAAATTCTGGTAGGCGCCGCCCGAGACCTGTTTGGCCAGATAGGCGCTCATCCCGCCGACCGGGGGCGCGATGGACATGTCATTGTCGTTGAGGATCACGGTCAGCTGGCCGGTCGTTTCGGCCGCGTTGTTCATCGCCTCATAGGCCATGCCCGCGGACATGGAGCCGTCGCCGATGACGGCCACGACCTTGTTCGTCTCGCGCTTCTGGTCGCGCGCGGCGGCGAAGCCCAGGGCGGCGCTGATCGAGGTCGAGGCGTGGGCCGCGCCGAACGGGTCGTATTCGCTCTCACTGCGCTTTGTGAAGCCAGACAGGCCGCCGCCCTGGCGCAGGGTGCGGATGCGGTCGCGACGACCGGTCAGGATCTTGTGCGGATAGCACTGGTGCCCGACGTCCCAGATCAGGATGTCCTTGGGCGTATCGAAGACGTGGTGCAGGGCGACGGTCAACTCGACGACGCCGAGGCCCGCGCCCAGATGCCCGCCGGTGGTGGAGACGGCGTCGATGGTCTCGGCCCGCAGCTCGTCGGCCAGCTGTCGCAGCTGGGGAATGTCGAAGCCGCGCATGTCGGCCGGGACGTGAACTTTGTCGAGCAGGGGGGTGTCGGGCATCAGTAACTCTAACGCGTATCAGGACCGACGGTTTAGCACGAAGTCCACACTCGCCTTGAGGTTTTCGGCGTCGGAACCGAAGAGGTCGAGGTGGCTGCGGGCCTGGTCCGCCAAGTGCGCGACCCGATGCCGCGCCTGATCGACGCCCAGAAGGGTGACGAAATTGGTCTTGCCCTGAGCCGCGTCTTTCCCGCCGGCCGCTTTGCCGAGTTCCTCGGCCGTGCCCTCCACGTCCAGAAGGTCGTCGACGATCTGATAGGCCAGGCCGATGTCGTGGGCGAAGTTGATCAGGGCCTGACATTGTTCGTCCGAGGCCCCGGCGACGATGAGAGGGATTTCGAAGGCGTAGGTGAACAGGGCGCCGGTCTTCAGCCGCTGCATGCGAGCGACCTGCCCGAGGTCGTCATGCACGCCCAGAAGGTCGATCATCTGGCCGCCGGCCATGCCGCGCGCGCCCGAGGCCAGCGACAGCCGGGCCGCCAGGGCGCACCGTATGTTGGCGTCCTCGTGGGTGTCGGGGTGAAGGATGATGTCGAAGGCGGCCGTCTGGAGCGCATCGCCCGCCAGGATCGCGGTGGCCTCGTCATAAGCGATGTGGACCGTGGGCCGACCTCGGCGCATGTCGTCGTCGTCCATCGCCGGCAGGTCGTCGTGGACCAGCGAATAGGCGTGGACGCATTCCAGAGCGCAGGCTGCGCGCAGCACCGGCCGTTCCTCGATGTCGAACAGACGCGACGCCTCCATGGCGAAATAGGGCCGCAGCCGCTTGCCCGGCCCCAGCGCCGCATAACGCATGGCCTCGGTCAGGCGGGCCTCCGGGCCCTCCGCGCGGGGCAGCAGTTCGTCCAGGGCGACCGTGACGAGATCGGCGACCTCGGCGACGCGTTCGGCCACAGTCTGGTGCGGAGCATTGGCGGCCAGCTTCATCAGAACAGCCTTCCGCCGACGACCGCATCGCGATCGACCCCGACCAGCACGACCTCACCGTCCGCGTCGGGGAAGCCCAGGGTCAGGACCTCGGACATGAAGGGGCCGATCTGGCGCGGCGGAAAGTTGACGACGGCGGCGACCTTTCGACCGATTAGCTGGTCGAGCGTGTAATGGCGGGTAATCTGGGCCGACGATCGCTTGACCCCGATATCGGGGCCGAAGTCGATGGTCAGCTTGAACGCGGGCTTCCTCGCCTCAGGGAAGCGTTCGGCTCTCAGGACGCGGCCTATGCGAATATCGACCTTGAGGAAGTCGTCGAAGGCGATGCGGTCCGCCGTGGGAGAGGCGATCGCGGCCTCCATCAGCCGAACTCGGCGGCTTCGACGCCCTTCGCCTGACCGTCCGAGCCGACGACGATCTTCTCGACCCGCAGCTGGGCGGCCTTCAGGCGCTGCTCGCAGTGGGCTTTCAACCGCGCGCCCTCCTCGTAAAGCGTGATCGACTCTTCCAGCGGGGCCTGACCGGACTCAAGGCGGGACACGATGGTCTCCAGACGCGACAGGGCGTCTTCGAAGCTGAGATCGGCGGGGATGGAAGGTGCTGCGTCTGACATCCCGGCGACCCTAGAGGGGCCGCGCAATCGCTTCAACGGGGAACCGATGTCGCAGGGTAATCCGTGTTCAGACGCGCTCGTATCGACGCTGGGACCAGTATTTGAAGCCTTGGTCGTGAACCAGCTTCCAGCCGTCGGCCTTCAGCCGGGACCCGACCATGTGGTTGAAATAGCCGTGGGCCAGGACCAGCACATCTTCGCCGGCCTCCGCGCGGGCGATCAGCCGCTGGGCGGCGGCCTCGGCGCGAACCTCGGCTTGGCGACGGGTCTCCTGACCCTCATGGTGGTCGAAGGCGTGCCACCAGAAGCGGGCGACGGCGCCCCAGTATTTCGGCGGCAGCTTGAACCACGACGGGAAGCGCGGCGGCGGCAGCGGCGCCTCGATGAACATCACGTCCGAGACGATTTCGCGCCCGGCGGAGACAGCGTTGGCGGTCTCCTGCGCGCGCTGACGGGTCGAGGCGAAAATGACCCCGGCGCCGGCGGCGGTAGCCAACAGCTCCGGCGGCGGCGTCTGACCGGCCAGCAGGCCCCCCAGCTCATATTTCGCCCACCAGTCGCGATACTGGTCGGACGTAAGCAGGCACTTTCGCGACAGGGCGGGCTCGCCATGACGGGCGAGGGTGATCGAGCCAGGGCGCGCGGGCTTCAGCATCTGGCCGGGATCATGTCGGGCGGGGTCTGACGTCATACGGTCGGTGAAAGAGGCGCAGGGAAGTTCGCGGAGATCGACATGTCTTACGCCTCCCCCAGGGCCCGGACATGGGCCAGGGCCGAACGGCCCAGTCCTTCAAGGTCGTAACCGCCCTCCAGCGAGGAGACAACCTTCCCGCCGCAATGTCGCCTCGCCACCTCCAGCACGGCGCGCGTCGCCCAGGCGAAATCCTCGGCTTCCAGGCTCTGGTGAGCGAGCGGATCGCGGCGATGGGCGTCGAAGCCGGCGGAGATGATCACCAGGTCCGGCGCGAAATCGTCGAGCGCGGGCATGAGTCCGCCCGCGAAGGTCGCCCGCCATGATTCGCGCGCGGCATGCGGCTCGACCGGCGCATTGACGATATTGCCGACGCCGGTCTCCCCCGGCGCGCCCGTACCGGGATAGAGGGGCATCTGGTGGATGGAGGCCAGGAACAGCGTCGGGTCCGCCTCGAACGCCGCCTGGGTGCCGTTGCCGTGATGGACGTCGAAATCGACCACGGCGACCTTGGCCATGCCGAGGCTCTGGGCCACGCGAGCGGCGACGGCGACGTTGGAGAACAGACAGAAGCCCATGGCCTGGTTCGGCTCGGCATGGTGGCCGGGCGGGCGGACGGCGGCGAAGGCGCGCTGGGTCTGGGCATTGGCGACGGCCGCGACCGCGTCGATGGCGGCGCCAGCGGCGAGGCGGGCGGCGCGGACGCTGCCGGGCGACAGGACCGTATCCGCATCGAGCTGGGCCAGGCCGGTCGCGGGCGAGGCCTCGATCATGCGGGCGACGTAGGCGGCGGGGTGGACGCGCTCCAGATCGGCGACGGCCGCTTCAGTCGCCTGGCGTCGATCCAGCTTCAGGGCTGCGTCGTCGAGCGCCGCGAGCACGGCGGCCAGACGCTCCGGTCGCTCCGGATGCCCCGCGCCGGGGGCGTGGGCGATCATGTCGGTGTGGGTGAACAGGGCGACGGACATGGACGGGAGACTAGGTGGTTGAGTGGCGACGCCCAAGAGGTTCCTTCTCCGATAGGAAGAAGGTGGCTCGCGAAGCGAGACGGATGAGGGTCGGGCTTATCCTTCGGCGAAGCCGCCGCACGAGCGCTTTCTCCAAGGCGCCCGCCCCTTACCGTTTCGCGCCAGAACGACGGCTTCGCCGCCGTGCGCTCAAGCCCTCTCCCAATGGGAGAGGGTTGCAGCTAGATCGACCCATGACCGACGTCCTGATCCGCCCCGCCCGCCTCGAAGACGCCGACGCTCTGGCCGAGCTGGGCCGCCGGACTTTCCTCGATACCTTCGTGGCGGCGGATGGGTTCGCCATTCCCTACCCTAAGGCCGACCTCCTGCCCTATCTCGACGACAGCTTCGGCCCGGCCGCGGTTCGCCGCAGGCTGGAAGAAGAGGGCAGCGGCTATTGGCTGGCGGAACGGGCCGGGCGGTTCCTCGCCTATGCCAACGCCGGCCCGAACGGCCTGCCCCACCCCGACGCCCGGCCGGGCGATCAGGAACTGCGCCGCATCTATGTCGACAAGACCGCGCAAGGGCTGGGTCTGGGCACGAAGCTTCTGGCGATCTCGCTCGACTGGATGGAAACCCATTCGGCCGGCCCGCTGTGGATCGGCGTCTGGAGCGGCAATCTGAAGGCCCAGAAGCTCTACGCCGCCCACGGTTTCGAGAAGGCCGGCGAGTACGAATACCCCGTCGGCGCCTGGCGGGACCACGAGTTCATCTTGCGGCGCGGCTGAGCCGGGTTCAGGGTCTCGACCATGCTCCTCCCCTTCTTCTCCGCCCTGCGTCAGGCGAAAGTTCCGGTCTCGACCAAGGAGTGGCTCCATCTGATGGAGGCCATGGACAAGGACGTGGCCGGCGGGCGGGTCGAGGACTTCTACCATCTGTCGCGCGCGGTCCTGGTCAAGGACGAGAAGCACTACGACCGGTTCGATCAGGTATTCGGCTCGGTCTTCAAGGGCATCGAGACCATCGGCGCGGGTGAGGCGCCGACGCTGGACGTGCCCGAGGACTGGCTGAAGCTGCTCAACGAAAAGTTCCTGACGGACGAGGAGAAGGCCGAGATCGAGGCGCTGGGCGGCTTCGAAAAGCTGATGGAGACGCTGAAGCAGCGGATGGAGGAACAGCAGAAGCGGCACGAAGGCGGGTCCAAATGGATCGGCACGGGCGGGACCTCGCCCTTCGGCCACGGCGGCTATAATCCCGAGGGGGTACGCATCGGCGGGCCGGCGAAACAGGGGCGCGCGGTCAAGGTCTGGGAGAAGCGGGAATACAAGAACCTGGACGACACGGTCGAACTGGGGACGCGCAACATTAAGGTCGCCCTGCGTCGTCTGCGCAGGTTCGCGCGCGAGGGGGCGGCCGAGGAACTGGACATCGACGGCACCATCGACGGCACGGCGCGTCAGGGCTGGCTGGACATCCGCATGCGGCCGGAGCGACGGAACACCATCAAGGTCCTCCTGTTTCTCGATGTTGGCGGCTCGATGGATGGCCACATCAAGCTTTGCGAGGAGCTGTTCTCGGCCGCGAAGACCGAATTCAAGAACCTGGAGTTCTTCTACTTCCACAACTGCCTCTACGAAGGGGTGTGGAAGGACAACCGGCGTCGCCACGCCGAGAAGATTCCGACCTGGGATCTGTTGAACAAATACCCCGGCGACTGGCGGGCAATCTTCGTCGGCGATGGGACCATGAGCCCTTACGAGATCACCATGCCCGGCGGCTCGGTCGAGCACTGGAACGAGGAGGCCGGGGCGGTCTGGATGCGACGCGCCCGCCAGCAGTGGGACAAGTCGGTCTGGCTTAATCCCGTGGCCGAGCGGTTCTGGGGCTATACCGCTTCGGTCAAGGTGCTGCAGGAGGTCATGGACGAGCGGATGTATCCCCTGACGCTGGACGGGCTGGATCGCGCGATGCGGGCGCTGACCCGCTGAACCCCATCAGCGATCGGTGTCCGCCATGACCGGACGAGCGCCAGCCCGGCAGAGTCCGACGGCGTAGTCCGACGCGCCAAGCGGACGGTCGATGAAGCCCTAACCGCGCGCGCCTTCGCAGGCTGCGCCCAGCGCGCAACCGTGCGATACTGGCGTCTCAGTTCGGAGTGCGCCCATGTTGACCGCCGTCGTCCTCGCTCTCGTGATCCAGCAGTCGGCCGGCGCGATCCAGTGGGAAAGCGCGTCTCCGCCGCCAGAACCCGAACTCGCCGCCGTCGCGCCGGTCGCCCGGACAAACCTGCCCGATTGGGCCCTGGCCGATCCCTTCGCCTGGGAACGGTCGCAGTGCAGCCCCCTGGTGAGCCGCGAGCCGCTCGACATCTGTCAGGCGCGGGTGCGGGTGGAGCTGTCGGCGGCCCTGGGCGACCGGTTGCCGGCGGGCTTGCGGCCCCCGGGCGAGCCGGTCCCCTGCCTCGCCACGCCCGGTGACGACGGCAAATATCCGGTCCAGTGCGGCGCGCCCGAACGCCGGGCAGCGGCGAGTGCGCCCCCGCCCCCGACCGATTGCCGCCCGCGCGCCACGCGCCAGGGCGGATCGGTGGCCTTCGTCACCGATTGCCGCGCCGAGGAACAGTCAGGCGGTCTGTCGATCAACCTGCTCGGCCGGGACTGACGCCGGACAGCGAAAAGGCCGCCCTCAGGAGCGGCCTTTCCATTTCGAGGGGCGACGACTCGTTAGTTGCGGTGGTCGCGGAGCGCATCCTTGGCACCGCCGACGGTGTTCTGGACCTTGCCCTCGACCTGGTCGGCCCGGCCTTCGGCTTTCAGCTTTTCGTCACCGGTCACCTTGCCGGCGGCTTCCTTGATTTTGCCGCCGATGTTCTTGGCGGCGCCTTCGATACGATCTTGATCGGGCATGGGGAGCGCTCCTAGGTTCGGCGTCGTCACAGTGGCGACGCTTCGACATCCAGAGCGATTTCAGACGCCTGCCGTTCCGTATGGCGCCGCTTACAGCCGCAGCCATTTCGCCACGGCCCAGGCGTGGGCGTCGTGGCGCAGCTCGGCCAGGGCCGTGCGCGGGTGCAGCCAGACCAGTTCATGGTCGTCCTCGACCTTGCGCGAGGGGTCCAACGCCAGCATCTCGGCGATCCAGAAGCCGCCGATGTTGTTGACCGGCTGGCCGTCCGACTTGCGGAAATACTGCCCCGCCTCGGCGATCCGCTGGATCGGGCGGACCGTCATGCCGGTCTCCTCGACGTACTCGCGGACGAGGGCCTCTTCTTCGGTCTCCACCCCGTCCACCGCTCCGCCGGGCAGATCGTAGTAGGGGACGTCGCGCGTCACCCTGACGCAGGCGATCTTCTCGTCATGGAAGACCAGGCCGAAGGTCGCGGGCCGGTACAGATAGTCCGCGCCTTCATCGGCGACACCGAACTGAAGCGAGGGTTTCACAGGTCGAAGGCCAGGCGCGCGCGGACGCCCTTGTGCGCGCCGTCGAACTCCACCGCCGAACGCAGGCCCGAAGCCATGGCGGTGATGATCTTGCCGCCCAGGCCCGTGCCCTTGGGCTTGCCGTCGCCGAGACCCGGGCCGTCGTCCTCGACCGTCAGGATGGCGCGACCGGACTCGTCTGGGGCCAGGATGACGCGGATTTCACCCCGCTCGCCGTGAGCGTAGGCGTATTTCACCGCGTTGGTGACCAGCTCGGTCACGATCACGCCGAGCGAAACCGCCTGGTCGGTAGAGACGCGCATCGGCTGAGCCTGAAGCCTGATGTTGGGCGAAGCGTCGTCGGAGCCGAGCGACTTGGTCAGCTCGCCGACGAGGCCTTCGAGATAGGCCTGCATGTCCACCGTCTCCATGTCGCCGGAGGTGTAGAGGCGGCGGTGTACGTGGGCGACCGCCTCGATCCGCGCCTGGGCCTCGCGAAGCGCATCGCGCGCGCCCTCGTCGGCCATGTGGCGGAGCTGCAGGGACATGAAGGTCGAGACGAGCTGCAGGGAGTTGCCGACGCGGTGATTGACCTCGCGCAGCATGGCCTCGGCACGGTCGCGGGCCAGGCGCACCTGTTCCTGGGCGATCTCGTTCTCGCGCTCCAGGCGGCGGCGCAGCAGCGCGTCCTCGAGCGCCGAGCGCAGCAGGGCGGTGAAGTCTTCCGACACGTCTTTGATGACATAGTCAGCGGCCCCGGCGCGCAGGGCGGCCACGGCGATACGACCTTCCTGGGCGCCCGTCACATAGACGACCGGCGGCGGCGCGGGGCGGTGGAGGATATCGGGCAGGACCTCGATGCCGTCGCGGCCGGGCATGTAGTGATCCAGCGCGCAGATATCGAACTCGCCGGCGTCCAGCGCGGCCACCCCCTCGTCGCCGTCGGCGGCCAGGGTGACCTCATAGCCGTGACGGCCGAGTTCCTTCTGCACGAGCCGCGAAAGGCCGCGGTCATCGTCGATGTAGAGCAGCCGGATGGGCGGCTTTTCGGACGTCATTCGATGTCGGGCGCCTGCATGACGGACAGGAACAGACCCAGCTGGCGGATGGCGTCGGCAAAGCTTTCGTAGTCGACCGGCTTGGTGATGTAGACGTTGCAGCCCAGGTCATAGCAGCGCTGGATCTCGACCTTGTCGTCAGTCGTCGTCAGCACCACCACCGGCGCGCGCTTCAACCGGTCGTCCTTCTTGACCTCCGCCAGGATGTCGGTGCCGCTCATGTCCGGCAGGTTCAGATCCAGAAGGATCAGCATCGGCCCGTTGGCCTGGACCTCCTCACTGAACAGATAATCCAGCGCCGGCTGGCCGTGGTCGAAATGGACGATCTCGTTGGAGATGTTCGCCCGGCGGATGTTCTTCTCGATCAATTTGGCGTGGCCATGGTCGTCCTCGACCATCACGATTTTGACTGCGTTGCTCACTTAGATCTCTCCGGCCTCGTCGAGGATGAGGCGTTTGGGGAATTTCAGGATGAATGTCGAGCCTTCCCCGAGCTCGGAGTCGACGTCGATCGAACCCCCCAGACGACGAACGCTGTTCCGCACGAAAGCCAGGCCCAGTCCCTCGCCCGGCCGGTCCTGACGTCCGGAGCGGCGGAACAGTTCGAAGATGCGCTCATGGTCCTTCGGTGCAATGCCCCGCCCCCGGTCGGCGACCCGAATCTCGACCCAGCCGCCCGCCAGTTCGTGTCCCGAGACCTCGATGCGGTTGGGCCTGCCGGGCTCCGAATATTTGACGGCGTTCTCGATAAGATTGCCGATGATCTGCTCGACCGACAGGCGGTCGCTCTCGAAGGTCGCCATCTCGCCGATCACGAACTCGGTATTGGTCTCGTCCAGCTGATGCCGGATGCTGTCGGCCGCCGCCCTGGCCATTTCGCCGACATCGATGGTCTCGGGGATCAGGCCGCGCCGGCCCTCGCGCGACAGCTTCAGGATGGCGTTGATCAGCCGGTCCATCTTCTCGGTCGAGGCGCGGATGAAGCCGACGGCCTCGGGCAGGTCTTCCCGCACCGCCGTCACCACGTCCTTGTCCACCTCCCGGACCTTCTCGGCCTCGGCGATGGCCTTGTCGATGGTCTTGCCGACCTGCTCCAGCTCGGCGGTGTAGCCCATCACATTGACCAGTGGCGAGCGCAGGTCATGGCTGACGATGTAGGCGAACCGCTGCACTTCCTCGTTGGCGCGGGTCAGGGCGGCCGTGCGCGCCTTCACCGTCTCTTCCAGCCCTGCGTTGACACGGTCCAGGTCGGCGCGCGCCTGAGCGAGGTCGTCCAGATAGCGGGTGATCATGATGAGTACGATCGCGGCCAGCACCAGGATCAGGGCTCCCGCCACGGCGTTGACGATGATGGTGAAGACCGCGGACGCCTCGGACCGGCTGGTCTGGGCCTGCAGACGCGCGCCCAGCTGGGAATCGAGAGTGGCGATCTCGGCGTCGAGCTGATCCATCAGAAGCTTACCCCGACCCGAACGAACCTGGTCGAGGGCCTGGCCGTTCTGACCCGACCGCGACAGCGAGACGATCTGGGACATCTCCAGGAACTTGTCGCGCGACAGCCGGGTCAGAGCCTCCACCGAGGCCAGGCTGATTTCGTCGCTTCCGGCTAGAGCTTCCAGCCGTTCCAGCATCCGTGGCGCCGCGACCCGGCTCTGGTCATAGGTCAAGAGGAAGCTGGACTGGCCGGTGAGCAGATATCCGCGCTGGGCCGTCTCGGCGTCCTTAATGTTCAGGATCACGCCCCGCGCCGCGCGGCGCAGTTGCCAGGTCTGATCGACCTGCTGGTTGAACGACGCGGTCCGCTGGATCAGGACGAAGGTCGAGACATTGACCAGCAGCAGCAGGACCACCGCTCCCGCCAGCAAGAGGAAGATCGACCGACCGAGGGTCCCCTCGCGCAGGAATCGGGCGAAGCGCGAAAGGGTTGGGGTAAGGGCCGCTGACATGTCGCGAAAGCTTTAGCGGAGCGCAGTCGCCTGTCCAGTGAAGTCATTGGCGGCGCAACCTGTGCACTGTCAAAGTGTTCAGTCTCCAAGCTGTGCCGTTTCGGGAGGATTTGCGATGGTCTGGTGGTGGTGGATCGCGCCGGCGGCCGTGGCCGTCATCGGCGCCCTGATCCTGTTCGCCGGCCTAGCGTCGCTGTTCCGCGGCAAACTCTTCGGCGGTCTGTTCGGCTCGGCCGGCGGGGCTGCCCTGCTCGCGGCGGCTCTGGGCGCGGCCCTGCTGGGCCAGAACGTCCAGACCTATTCGCGCCTGACCTATGAGCGTCCGGTGGCCAGCCTGTCGGTGCGCCAGCTCGCCCCGCAGTATTTCGAGGTTACGGTGACCCAGCCCGCCGACGGCGAGACCCCGGCCCGCACCGCCGTCTACCCTGTCAACGGGGACGAATGGCGCATGGAGGCCCAGGTTCTGAAATGGAAACCGTGGGCCAATGTCGTCGGCCTGGATTCCCAGTACAGGCTCGATCGGCTGTCTGGCCGCTATCAGAACATTGAACAGGAGCGCACGGGGGCCCGCAGCGTGCACGCCCTCTCGGGGGGCGACGACGACAACGGCGGCATTCTGGAATACGTGCCCTGGAACCTCAGCGTCTGGGACACGGCGCGGAAGTATCGTCGCTACATCGACGCCGTGGATACCCTCTATGGATCCGCCGCCTACATGCCGATGGCGGACGGCGCGACCTATGAGGTCTGGATCACCCAGTCCGGCCTGATCGCGAGGCCGACGAACGAGGCGGCCCGCGCGGCCTCGGCGGGCGGCTTCATTCGGGTGAACTAGACCGAACCGAGGGTCCGCAGTCGCGCCTTGGGGTGCACTTCGTTCTGGCTCATCACCACGGTCTGACCCCGGAAGCGCTCGATGATCGACCGGACGTACGGCCGGATCTGCGGGCCGGTCAGCAACACCGCGCTCTCGCCCGCCATGGCGGCGCGTTCGAACACGTCGCGAACGGCGCGGATGAAGTCCTGAAGCCGTGAGGGGGCCATGGCCAGTTGCTTGTCTTCGCCCTGGCCCACCAGAGATTCCGCGAATGCGGCCTCCCAGTCCGGCGACAGGGTGATGATCGGCAGGGCCCCGTCGTCGGCCTTGTGCTGCCAGCAGAGCTGACGGGCCAGACGGGTGCGGACGTGTTCGACCAGGGTCGTCACCGACGACGAGTGCGGCGCGGCCTCGGCCAGGCCTTCAAGGATGGCGGCCAGATCCCGGATCGAGACCTTCTCGCGCAACAGGGCCTGCAGCACCCTCTGCAGGGTCGTGACGGTGACCACCGACGGGATCAGTTCGTCGACCAGCTTCTTCTCTTCCGGACCCAGTTCCTTCAGCAGCTTCTGCACCTCAGCATAGGTCAGGAGATCCGCCATGTTCTCCTTGAGAATCTCGGTCAGATGGGTCGTCAGCACCGTCGAGGGGTCGACGATGGTGTAGCCCCGGAACGTGGCTTCCTCGCGCAAGGATTCGTCGATCCAGGTGGCTGGCAGGCCGAAGGCGGGTTCCTTGGTGTGCTCGCCGGGCAATTCGACCTGACGCCCTGCCGGGTCCATGGCCATCAACGAGCCCAGACGCACCTCGCCTGTCCCAGCCTCCATCTCCTTTATGCGGATTGCATAGCCCTGGGTCGGCAGGCGCATGTTGTCGAGGATGCGCACCGACGGCATGACGAAGCCGAACTCCTGCGCCAACGCCCGACGCAGGGCGCGCACCTGATCGGTCAGGCGGCGCCCTTCCAGATCGTTGATCAGGGTCAGCAGGGAGTAGCCCAGCTCGATCTTCACCTCGTCGATGGTCAGAGCCGTGCCGATCGGTTCCTCGGCGTCGTCCTTGGGCTTGGACGCGGCTTCGGCGGCGGCCTTTTCCGCCTCGGTCGGCTGGGGTTTGAGCCTCGCCCTCCCCTGTCGCCAGGCCATGAAGCCGGCCCCGGCGGCCAGCGCGGCGAACGGAATGATCGGCATGCCGGGGATCAGGGCCAGCAGGCCGGCGGCGGCGGCGACCATGCCCAGGCTCACCGGGTTGGTGGCCAGTTGCTGGACCAGGGCCTTATCGGCCGATCCCTCGACGCCCGCCTTCGACACCAGGAAGCCGGCCGCGATCGAGATGATGATGGCGGGCACCTGAGTGACCAGACCGTCGCCGATGGTCAGTTGGACATAGGTGGAGGCGGCCTCGCCGATCGGCAGGCCGTGCTGGATCGTACCGATCAGGATGCCGCCGATGGCGTTGATGGCGACGATGATCAGGCCGGCGACGGCGTCGCCACGCACGAATTTCGAGGCGCCGTCCATGGCGCCGAAGAAGGTCGATTCCTGCTCCAGTTCCTTGCGGCGCAGCTTGGCCTGGTCCTCGGTGATCAGGCCGGACGACAGGTCGGCGTCGATGGCCATCTGCTTGCCCGGCATGGAGTCCAGGGTGAAGCGGGCGCTGACCTCGGCGATCCGGGTCGAACCCTTGGTGATGACCACGAAATTCACCACCAGAATGATGGCGAAGATGATGATCCCGATGATGAAGTCCCCGCCCATCATCAGCTGGCCGAAGGCGTTGATCACCTGACCGGCCGCGTCGTGGCCCTCATGCCCGTGGGTCAGGACCAGCCGGGTGGACGCCAGGTTCAGGCCCAGACGGAACAGGGTCGAGACCAGCAGCACCGTCGGGAAGATGGCGAAGTCCAGCGGGCGCTTCATCATCAGCGCCGTCATCAGGATCAGCACGGACGAGACCAGCGACATCGCCAGCAACAGGTCCAGCAGGAATTTCGGCACCGGCAGGATCAGCAGCAGGATGACGCCGATCACGCCGACGGCCATGCCGACCTCGCCGCGCATCAGCCAGCCGCGGATGTCCGAGCCGGTGGGACGGGCCATGCCGTCCTTCATCATGACGGGCGTGTCGGTCATGCGCGTCCGAGCTGGGCGATGGCCAGATGGGTCGCCTCGGCGATCACGGCGGCGTTCTGGGCGTCCGTCGTGTCACGCGTGGCGTGGTAGTAGGCGGCGACGATCACCGGCGCGCCCGAGGGCGGATACAGGATGCCGATGTCGTTGGTCGGGCCATAGCCGCCCGTGCCGGTCTTGTGCGCCACGCGCCATCCGGCCGGGACGCCGGCCTTCAGCCGGTCCAGACCGGTCGGCGAGGCGAACATCCAGCCCAGCAGCATGGCCTTGGAGTCCGCCGACAGCGGCGAGGCCGGGTCGATGAACAGGCGGTGGATGTTGGCGACCGACTGGGCCGGGGTGATGGTGTCCTTGTCGCCGTCCAGCCGGTTCATCTCAGGCTCGAAACGATCGACGCGCGTCGAGGCGTCGCCGATGCCGCGATAGAAGGCCTGCATCGGCGCCATGCCGCCCAACGCCTTCAGCAGCAGGTTGGCGGCCGGGTTGTCCGAGACTTCGGTCGTGGCCTTCATCAACTGCTCGACGGTCAGGGTCGAACCGACGGCGGGCTCGGTGACCGGAGCGTGGTCGATCATGTCGGCGCGGGTGATCGGGATGGCGCGATCCAGTTGCTCCTGATCGGCCTGAACCCGCAGCAGGGTCGCGGCGGATAGGTACATCTTGAAGGTCGAGCAATAGACGAACCGTTCGTCGCCGCGCGCCGTCAGGATCCGACCCGAGCCGAGATCATGCGCGACGAAGCCGAGACGGCCGCCGCCGCGCTGTTCCAGGACGGACAGGTCGAACGCTTCTGGAACGGGCGGCGCGACGGGCGCGGCTTCTCCCTCGCGCGCGCAACCCATCAGGCCGAGTGCGCCCAGCCCCGCCAGAACGGTCCGACGATCGGTCACGCCGCGCTCGAGCCGTAGGCGCCCGTGGCGATGCCGGTCTGGGGCGCCATGATGGTCGTGCCCTCGTCGGCGTATTCGTTGAGCTTGTTGCGCAGGGTCCGGATCGAGATGCCCAGGATGTTGGCCGCATGCGTCCGGTTGCCGAGGCAGTGGCTCAGCGTGTCCAGGATCAGGGTCTTTTCCATCTGGGCGACGGTCTGGCCGACGTAAGCGCGGCTCACGGCGTCGGCGGTCTGGGCCGCACGGGCGGCGACGCCGCCGGACATGCCGGCGTCGATCGAGGCGCCCGCCGTCAGCGGCTGGCCGTCCGGCAGGCGGATGGCCTCGACGTCGATCTCGGGCCCGACCGCCAGCAGCACCGCGCGGTGCATGGCGTTCTCGAGCTCACGCACGTTGCCGGCCCAGCGGTGGCCGGTCAGGGCGCGCTTGGCGTCCATCGAGATTGGACGCACCGGCACGCCGTTGGCGGCGGCGTATTTCTTGACGAAGTGATCGGCCAGGACGGCGATATCGCCCGGCCGCTCGCGCAGGGCGGGCAGGCGCAGATTCACGACGTTGAGGCGATACAGAAGGTCCTCGCGGAAGACGCCCTCGGCCACGGCCTTGGCTAGGTCGCGGTTGGAGGTGGCGATGATGCGGATGTTGACCGGCACGGGCTTGGTCCCGCCGACGCGGTCGATGACCCGCTCCTGGATCGCGCGCAGGAGCTTGGCCTGCAGCCGGGCGTCCATCTCACTGATTTCGTCCAGCAGCAGGGTGCCGCCGTCGGCCTCCTCGAACTTGCCGATGCGCCGCGCCACGGCGCCGGTGAAGGCGCCCTTCTCATGCCCGAACAGTTCGGATTCGAGGAGGTTGTCCGGAATGGCGGCGCAGTTGACGCTGATGAACGGACGCTCGGCGCGCTTGGAGTGGGTGTGGAGGTAACGGGCCATCACCTCCTTGCCGACGCCGCTTTCGCCGGTGATCAGGATCGAGGCTTCCGAGCGGGCGACCTGGTCGGCCAGCTGGGTCACGGCCTTCATCGCCGGATCGGCCGAAATCATCGGCCGCTCGTCGTCGGCGACGGCGGCCAGGACGGCGGCGATCAGGTCGGCGTCGGGCGGAAGCGGAATGAACTCCTTGGCGCCCGCGCGGATGGCGGCGGCGGCCTTCTCGGCGTCATTGTCCACGCCGCAGGCGACGACCGGCACGAAGATCCGCTCGGCGTCGTTCGCCGCGATCAGGGCCCCGATGTCGAGGTTGTAGTCGACCATCAGGAGGTCGGCCCCCTGCCCGCGCCGAAGCTGTTCCGTCGCCTGATCCGCGCGTTCGACGTGGTTGACCTTGGCGCCGTGCGCCATGGCCATCTTCACCGCCGCCGCGAGCTGGCCCGAGAGCCGTCCAACCACCAGAAGCCGCATGGGTCTTCTCCTCTAATCTCTACGCAGGAACCGGCGCGCCCTAGGCGGCCGAGTCCTCGGTCTTGATGATTTCCGTCATGGTCACGCCCAGGCGATCCTCGACGACGACGACCTCCCCGCGGGCGACCAGACGGTTGTTGACGAAGATGTCGATGGCCTCGCCGACCTTGCGGTCCAGCTCCAGCACCGAGCCGCGATTCAGCTTCAGCAGCTGGGCCACCGTCATGTGAGCCTTGCCCAGCACGGCCGAGATGTTCACCGGCACGTCGAAGACGGTCGACAGGTCGGCGGCGGACTTGTCCCCAACCTCGTCAATGGTGGCCAGGGCTGTGGAGTCCGGAAACTCTTCGAGGGCGAGGTCGTCGGCCATCAGAATTCACGTCCGTGGATGAGGGGTTCGGCATGCCCGGCCTCGGCGGCCAGGGCGTTGGTCAGGGCGGCGCCGATCCTCTCGGCGGCGGCGGCCGGATCGAAGTCGGCGCGCCCATCGGCCCATTCCAGCTGGAAGGCGGCGAGCGGCAGGGAGGCGTCCTCGCGGAAGGCCACCATGCCGGTGAAGCCGGCGTCGATGCAGATCGCCTGGATCTTCTCCTGCACGCCGGGCTCCAGCCCGGAGGCCCGGATCACCAGACGGGGCGACCCGTCGATTTCCTGACCCAGGGTCTCCAGCGCCGACTGCAGCGGCCCGGTCGGCAGCCGCTCCAGGGCGGCGGCGGCGATCACGCGCGCGGCGGCCAAGGACAGGGCGGCGGACTGTTCGCGGTGGGTCTGGGCGACGTGGGCCAGGGTCGGGATCGCCTGCTGTATGGCCTGACCGATGGCGGCGACCGCCATGGCCTGAATGCTGGACGCCTCGGCCAAGGCGGCTTCCCGCGCCTCGAACCTCGCCTGGGCGACCAGGGCCTCGACCTCGCTGGGCATATAGGCGCGCTTGGTCGGACGGAAGTCCGAGGCGCGCACGACCGACCCCGACCCGTCGAACTCGGTATCGAAGCTGAAAGGCCGGGCGTTGAGGGGCGCGTGATCGGTCATCAGTAGATCAGCTCGTCGTCGCCGGACGCGCCGGCCAGCATGATCTCGCCGCGCGCCGCCAGATCCTTGGCGACCTGGACCATGGCCATCTGGGCGGTGTCGACGTCCTTCAGACGCACGGGGCCCATGGATTCCATGTCCTCGCGCATGATCTTGGATGCGCGCTCGGACATGTTGGTGAAGAACATCTCGCGCAGGCTTTCCGACGCCCCCTTCAGGGCCAGACCGAGCGAATCCTTCTCGACCGACCGCAGCAGGGTCTGCACCCCGCCGGGGTCCAGCTTGTTCAGGTCCTCGAAGACAAACATCAGGGCGCGGATGCGTTCGGCGCTCTCCCGGTTCCGCTCTTCCAGGGCGCCGATGAACCGGGCCTCGGTCTGGCGATCGAACGAGTTGAAGATGTCCGCCATCGCCTCGTGGCTGTCGCGCTTGGACGTCCGCGCCAGGTTCGACATGAACTCGGTGCGCAGGGTCTGTTCGATCTTGTCCAGAATCTCGCGCTGCACCGGCTCCATGCGCAGCATCCGCTGCACACACTCCAAGGCGAAGTCCTCGGGCAGGGCCGTCAGCACGCGCGCGGCGTGGTCCGGCTTCACCTTCGACAGGACCACGGCGACCGTCTGGGGGTATTCGTTCTTCAGGTAGTTGGCCAGAACGGCCTCGTTCACATTACCCAGCTTGTCCCACATGGTCCGGCCGGCCGGACCGCGAATCTCCTCCATCAGCCCTTCGACGCGGTCGGCGGGCATGAAGGAGTTCAGCAGGCGCTGGGTCTGTTCGAACGACCCCATGACCGAGCCGGAGCCGGACATGCCGGACACGAACTCGATCAGCAGTTCCTCGACCACCTGGGCCGAAACGGTGCCCAGACCGGCCATGGCCTGCGAGATTTCCTTGACCTCGTCGTCGTCCAGCCCGGCCCATAGGCGGGTATGCTCCTCGCCGAGCGACAGCAGGATGACCGCCGCCTTCTCGGGCCCCGACAGCTTCTTCGAGTCGTCGACCGCCGCCTTCTTGTTGATCATCCGGGCGGCCATCAGCCTTCGTGCACCCAGCTGCGGAGGATGGAGGTCGATTCCTCAGGATGACTCTCGACGAAGTCCGCGACCTTCTTGACCGAAGACGCCTTCACCTGGCCCTCGATGCGAGCGATGTCCAGCCGCTGGTCCATGTCGGACGGACCCGACAGCTGACCGGCCACGCCGCCGGAACCGCCGACGACGCTGGTCTGCAGCGAGGTCACCGGGATGCCGTTGGCGCCGACCAGGGCGGGTCCGCCGGCCGATGCCGACTTCAGCAGCGGACGCAGGACGAAGAAGATCAGCAGGAGACCCGTGATGAGTAGGACGAGCAGTTCGACGCCGCGCATGATGTCGTTCTTGTCGAAGTTCAGCAGGGGCGAACCGCCGTCGGTGCCGCCCGCCGTGATAAGGGCGTCGCGGTTGAAGCGCACGTTCGTCACTCGCACCTGATCGCCGCGCGACTGGTCGAAGCCCATGGCCGCCTTAACCAGATCCTCGATCTGGGTGATCTCCTCCGGCGTGCGGGCGGTGTAGGTCGGCTCGCCGCCGGCCTCGGCGGCCGGGGTCAGCTTGCCGTCCACGGCCACGGCGACCGAGAGCTTGCGCACCTCGCCCGGCTCCTTGGTGGTCGTCGTGGTGGTGTTGGAAATCTCGTAGTTGGTGGTCTCGGTATTGGCCTGTTCGGTCGAACCGGCCGGCGTCGTGTTGGGCGCCTGGCCGCCCGGGATGTTGTTGGTCGCCGTCGCGCCGCCGTCCGACGTGCCCTCGGTATTCTGCGACTGGCTGCCGTTGGTCGAGGTCGAACGAACCACCTGGCCGTCCGGATCGAACTTCTGCTCCTGCGTGGTGGAGCGGCTCATGTCGATGTCGGCGGTGACCTGGACACGCGCGGCGCCAGGACCGACGACTCCCTCGACCAGATCCTTGATCCGCGCCTGCAACTGGGCCTCGGTATTGGTCTTGGCGGCCTCGGCGGTGGCGGACGAAAAGCCCTCTTCGTCGTCGGCGGCGGCCAGGGTCTGGTTGGTCTCGTCGACCACGGTGACCTTGCCCGGCTTCAGGTTCGGCACGGAGGAGGCGACGACGTTCCGGATCGCGCGGACCTGATCGGCCGACAGGGCCCGGCCGCCGAGACCCACCACGACGGCGGCGGTCGGTTCGGCGGCGTCCTGGGCGAAGAGTTCGCGGCGCGGCAGGGCGATCTGCACCCGGGCCGAGGAGATGCCGCGCATCGACATGATGGTCCGGGCCAGTTCGCCCTGCAGGGCGCGCTGTTCCGAAATCTGCTGCTGGAACTCGGTCTGGCCCAGCACCGACTGATTGTCGAACAGCTCGTAGCCGACCGAACCGGAGCTCACGAGTCCCTTGCCGGCCAACATCAGTCGCGCCGTGCCCACGTCGTCGCGGTTGACCATGATGGTCGAGCCGTCGCCGCGCGTGGAATATTTGATGCCCGCCTGTTCCAGCGAGGCGGTGATCTCGCCCGCTTCGCGCAGGTCGAGGTTGGAGTACAGCAGGGCGTCAGGGGCCTGGCCCACGCGCATCATCACGGCCACGAGGATGGCTGCGACGCCGGCCCCGACGCCCAGGATCATGGCGAGGCGCCCGATCCCAAATCTCTGCAATGCCGCCGTGAAGCCGCCCACGCGTCCCGCCTGATACTGATGCGGGGTCGTCGACTAGCCCTCGCTAGGCAGAAAGTGCCGCCTGCGTGGTTAACGGCGGTTTAAGTGTCGGGGTGGACGACGGGATATTCGCGGTTAATCGCAGAGGCCGGGGTGGGCCTGAGCGACGCGGAGAATTGATTCTTGTCGGAGATAAAAATCAGTTCGACAGCCTGAAACACCGCCTGGCCTGCCCCACTGGCCTGTTTCCACAGACTTGAGGAGCCTTGGTCTGGGACGGCCTTATGATGCTCACTTCAGTTCGCGGAGAGAGCGTACATCGAGGATTTCGTCTGCTTCGTCATGGCGCCTTCTGTCCGGACCAGCTGGACGAACCTCAGCGCAAGGCCTCGCTTACCGACCCCGCCCCTGAGGGCAGGACTGCGTTAGGGTCCCGCAGAACCGCCTCGACGTCGCGGAATACGACCTCGGCCTGCAGATCCCGGTTCAACAGGTGCCAGCCCTGCGGATACCAGGCCGTCCTCAGGTTCGGCGGGTTGCCCGCGCGGATCAGGGCGCGGCGCATGGGTCGCTTCTCGATGATCTGGTCGTGAGCCCCGTACATCAGCAACGTAGGCGCCTTCACCTCTCCCAGCTTCCGGGTCGCGCTCTCCATCAGATCGACGAGGCCGTAGAGGGCGTCGAACCGGGTCGCGCGGATGAACCCGGGATCGGCGCCGTTGGCGACCAGCTCCATCAGATTGTCGGTCGCCCGGATGTGTCGCACGGCCCACTCGGGCGGCTCGATCGAACGTGATCCCATCAGACGGGCGGCGGTCCACAGGCTGACGCGATTCAGGGGGTCCTGGCTCGACCAGCCCCAGACGGCCGGAGCCAGCAGGATCAGCTGGTCGGCGAACGGCGGCCGGTCCGAGGCGAAGGTCGAGACGGCCACCGCTCCGCCCATGCTCTCGCCGGCCACGGCGATCCGCGCATTCGGATGCCGCGCCCGGATCAGGGCGACGACGGTGCGCAGGTCCTCGGCCATCCGCGCCTCCCCGGCCCAAACGCCCCGGCCGGGTGCATCTCCGAAGCCGCGCTGGTCATAGGCGTAGGTGGCGATCCCGTGCTCAGCCCAATACGGCCCGGCCAGCCGGAAGGCCGCCGCATGATCGTTCATCCCGTGCAGGCCGATGACGACGGCCTCGGGCTCCGCCGGCCCCCATCGCAGATAGGGCAGACGCCCGCCGTCATCGACGACGAAGGCGTTGGCCTCGATCCTCGGTCCGGCGAACCCCGCCGGCGGCGTCAGCGAGGCCTGCACCTGCGGCGTCGCGCAGGCCGCGAGGGTCAGCAGCAGGGCAGTCAGGGCGAGGCGGCGGATCATGCGGCGAGGATGCCCCGAACCCTCTGGCGAAGATACGGCACGACCTCGGTCTCGAACCACGGATTGCGCCTCAGCCAAGCGGTGTTGCGCCAGGACGGATGCGGCATCGGCAGGATGGCGGGCGCGTACTCCCGCCAGGCCCGAACGGTCTCGGTCATGGTGGCCTTGGCCCGATCCCCCAGAGCCCAGACCTGGGCATAGCCTCCGATCAGAAGCGTCAGCTCCATCTCCGGCAACGCCTCCAGCAGCCGGGGCCGCCACAGCTCGGCGCACCGGCGCGGCGGCGGATAGTCCCCGCCGCTCCGTCCATGTTTCTGGGGCGCGGTCCCCGGATAGCAGAAGGCCTGGGCCGCCACGCCCAGCCTGTGATCGGCATAGAAGGTCTCGTAGTCGACGCCCATCCAGTCGCGGAGCCGGTCGCCGGACGGGTCGGTGAAGGGAAGTCCGCTCTCGTGGACGCGTCGTCCCGGGGCCTGACCGCAGATCAGCAATCGGGTCTCTGGAAAAACCCGGATGACCGGTCGCGGGGTATGTGGGAGTTCGCCCAGGCAGGCCCGGCATGCCCTGATTTCGCTCAGGACCTCTGCAAGATCAGGCGAGGTCGTCATCGCCCTCGGGCTTGGGCGGCAGGGCGGCGAGCGCCGCGGCGGTCTCGGCCTCGGTCGGCAGGCGCAAACGGGTCACGCCCCGGAAGTTCGACGGATCGACGACCTTGCCCTTCTTGGTGATGGTCAGCTTCCCCTGGCGCATCAGCCCCAAGGCCGTGGCGCGGACCTTGGGCAGGACGCGCTGCCACTGCTCGGTCTGGATGTGTTTGGCCACATCCGCCGGCTCCACGGACTTGCCCTCAACGCCCTTGGGGTTGGCCTTGGCAAGGGTTTCGAAAATTGCCGCTTCGATTGGATCGCTCATCGGGCCTATATGCTGCACTGCAAGATCAAAAAGAAGGCGGTATCCGCCTGACGGACGCGGGACTAAGGACGATGGTAGCCAAGATTACTGTGACCGAGGGCGAGTTCGCCGGCTGGCAAACCTACGACCTACACGGCACCTTCGACCAGACGGTCGGCCCCTTCTATTTCAAGCCCGATCCCGACGGCCGCATGCGTTGCGCCTTCCGCGCCGAGCCCAAGCACATGAACGCGGGCCACCGGATGCACGGCGGCTGCCTGATGACATTCGCCGACATCTCCCTGTTCCAGACGGCCTATCAGGAGATGGAAGGCAAGAACGGCGTGACGGTCCAGCTCGACTCCACCTTCATCGACGGCGCTCGCGTCGGCGAACTGGTCGAATCTACGGGAGAGGTCGTGAGGGCGGGCGGCTCGCTCATCTTCGTCCGCGGCCAGATCACCACTGGGGACCGAACCCTGATGACCTACTCGGGCATCATCAAGAAGTTCATGCCGCGCGGCTGAAGTCGAAGCGCCCAGCAGCCTCCCAGGGCCCTCCCCGGTAGCGCCATAGCAACAGCGCCTCGACCGTCGCCGTCCAGGGGTCGAAGTTCTCGGCGAGTTGATCGTGAAGCGCCGCCGCGACCTGCGGATCGACCTTGTTCTGGATCGTGACATGCGGCCGGAAGCCTTGGCGGTCCTGAGGCGTCAGAACGTCGGCGAACCGGTACGCGAGCCGCGCGCGCACTTCGACGAGATCGACACTGTCGATCGACAGGGCCAGGCCCCGACCTAGCTTCCGCAGGCCGGACACCGTGACCTGAAAGGTCGAGCGGCGAGCTGCGTCCTCCACCGCGTCGCAGACGTCGGCGATGCGCCCGCCCGGCAGATGGTGAAACAAGGTGAGATGGGCCGGGATCCGATTGAGCTCGGGCGGAAAATGGGCGCGACGCACACGGTCGAAACACGCGATTGCGCTCGCGTCAAAGCCCACGCTGACGATCAGCGGATCGGCGTCCGGCGTCAAACCCCGACCTTGGCGGCTGGACGAGCCCGGCAGTCGCCAAGCCAGCGGGCAAGGTTCGTCAAATCCTCTGGCGGCCGATATTTGACCAGCCTGGCGAAGTCCAGGCCGACCACGCCCACGATGTCTGCGATAGTAAACCGGTCCAGCGCAATGAACGGATGATCGGCCAGATGCCGGTCCACTGTCCGCATGAAGCGCTCGGCCGCGACCCGGTTGTAGTCGGCGACCTGGGGCTGCTGCGCGCTTTCCAGCGCGGCCAGCGCCGGGTGAGTCAGGCGAACGTTGAGCATGATCGGGTTGGCCAGATAGAATTCGCACCTGCGGGTCCACATCTCGACGATCGCCTGCTCCCGCGCATCCACGCCGAACAGGTTGGGCTCCGGATAGAGCGCCTCCAGATATCGGCCGATGGCGACCGACTCGGAGATGGTCGTGCCGTCGTCCAGCTCCAGCGCCGGGACGTGGGGCACCCCGACCCGAGCGCGGTACTCCGGCGTCTTATGCTCGCCCGACATGATGTCGATGGGCACGATCTCGACGTCCTCGATGCCCTTCTCGGCCATCACCCAGCGGACGCGCCGGGGATTGGGGGCGCGGTGGCTGTCGTAGAGTTTCATAGGGCAGTCTCCGGTGTCAGCGGAATATGGAGGCCGGCATCGCGCCAACAACCGCCGCAGTCATCAGGGTGGCCAGGAAACCGGCGAACAGCGCTTTCCACACCATGCCCAAAACCTCTTCGCGACGCTCGGGGATCAGAACCGACAGGCCGGTGACGGTGATCCCGACCGAACCGATGTTGGCGAAGCCGCACAGCGCATAGGTCAGCAGCATGCGAGTCCGCTCGCTCATTTCGCCGACCGGCACCTCGCCCAGACGGATGAAGGCGACGAACTCGGTCAGCGTCAGCTTGACGCCCAGCAGCCAGCCCGCCTTGCCCGTCTCGGCCCAGTCGACGCCGATCAGCCAGGCGATCGGCATGAACATCCAGCCCAGCAGCCGCTCGACCGTGATGTGATCGCCGAACAGCCAGAAGCCGCCCAGCATGATGTTCACCAGGGCGACCAGAGCCACGAAGACGATCAGGACGGCTGAGATGTTGAGCACCACCATCAGGCCGTCGGCCGTGCCCTTCACGATCGCGTCGATGGCCGAGTCGTATTTAAGGGCCGAGCCGTAGTCCGCGACCTGACCGCCCTCGCCCGGCTTCTCGGGGATAATGATGCGGGCCAGCAGAACGCCGGCCGGCGCCGAGACAATGGAAGCGACGAGCACGTGGCCAGCGGCGTTCGGCAGGGTCGCCGACAGGATCGAGGCGTAGGCCACCATGGTCGAGCCGGCGACGGTCGCCAGCCCCACCACCATCATGAGGAAGATCTCGGACCGGGTCAGCTTGTCGAGATAGGCGCGAATGACGATCGGGCTTTCGATCATGCCGAGGAAGATGTTGGCCGCCACCGCCAGCGCCGAGGCGCCGCCCAGACCCATGGTCTTCTGGAACAGGAGGCCGAAGCCGTGGGTCAGCCACTTCAGGATCTTCCAGTGCCACAGCAGAGCAGACAGGGCCGAGATGACCAAAATCAGCGGCAGGACGTTGAAGGCGAAGGTGAACAGGCCTGCCTGATTGGTGACCGCATAGGGCTGGTCTCCGCCCGCCAACCAGCCGAAGACGAATTTCGTGCCCTCGGTGGTCGCGACCGCGAGACCGTCGACAGCGCTGGTCACGGCGGCGAGCACGTTCTGGGACCCCGGGATGGCGAACAGGGCCAGGACCAGCGCCGCCTGAACGCCGATCGCGCCCAGGGTGAGACGCCAGGGAAAGGCGCGCTTGTTCTCTGACAGGCCCCAGCAGGCGGCGACGATGACGACGAGCCCGAGCAGGCTCTGAAGGTTCAGGACGCTGAACATGGAACGATGGTTTTCCCCACACCGGCGACGCCGGGTCCGTCGTCGCTTGAACGCGACTGTGCGTCGGGCCGCAAGCCCATTTGTCGCACCCCCGAACGCGAAACGGCCCGGCGTCGCCGCCGGGCCGTTTGTTCTCGAAGACGGCGGAACGCTTACTTGATACGGCGTACCAGCTTGCCGTAGTCGTCCATCAGCGTCAGCGACAGGTCGCCCGGCGTGAAGGTGTATTCGCCGATCGACTGGACCGGGGTCACCTCGGCGGCCGAGCCGGTCAGGAAGCATTCCGAGAACGTCGCCAGCTCTTCCGGACGGATGTGGCGCACCACGACCTCGATCCCCTTGGCGCGGGCGATGTCGATCACCGTCTGGCGCGTGATGCCGTTCAGGATGTGGGTGACGTCAGGGGTGTGGATCACGCCGTCCTGGACGAAGAAGACGTTGGCGCCCGTCGCCTCGGCGACGTAGCCGCGCCAGTCCAGCATCATGGCGTCGGCGAAGCCACGCTTCTCGGCCGCGTTCTTGGACATGGTGCAGATCATATAGAGGCCGGCGGCCTTGGCCGTCGTCGGAGCCGTCGCGGGATCCGGGCGGCGCCATTTGGCCCACTCCAGCTTGATGCCGCGCTTCTTGACCTCGGGGTCGAAATAGCTTGGCCAATCCCAGACCGCGATGGCCACATGGCACTTGTTGTTTAGCGCCGATACGGAAGTCTGTTCCGGCCCCAAATAGGCAACCGGCCGGATGTAGGCGTCCTCCATGCCCATCTTGGCGCAAGTGTCCTTGCAGGCCTGGTCGATTTCGGCGACGGAGTAGGGCAGTTCGAAGTCGAGCAGATTGGCGGACCGCGCCAGACGCTCGGAATGCTCTGTCAGCTTGAAGATTTCGCCGCCATACATACGCTCACCCTCGAACACCGACGAGCCGTAGTGAAGGGCATGGGTCAAAACGTGCGTTTTCGCTTCCCGCCAGGGAACGAATTCGCCATCCATCCAGATCCAACCGTCACGATCGTCGAAAGGAACCAAGGCCATTGAACAACGTCTCCTGCGAAGATTTGCCGGTTAGAACGCCCGAAGCGCCCAAGGTCAACGCCATGAGCGCGGGAATGTTCGCATGAGCGGCGGACGTTCGGGCCCCGTTGCCGGCGCCGGCGTGGGTCGTCACCTGCTGATCGTCGACGATGACGACCGGATTCGCGAGCTGCTGAAGGAGTATCTGGCGCGAGAGGGATATCGCGTCACCGGCGCCGCCCACGCCGCCGCCGCGCGTCGCCTGATGGAGCTGATCGAATTCGACCTGGTCGTCCTGGACGTGATGATGCCCGGCGAGAGCGGGCTGGAGCTGACGACCTGGGTGCGATCGAAGGCGCAGCTGTCGAAGACGCCGGTCCTGTTGCTGACCGCGAGGGGCGAGGCGTCGGACCGGATCGACGGCCTGTCGCGCGGGGCCGACGACTATATGTCCAAGCCCTTCGACCCGAAGGAACTGGCCTTGCGGATCGATGCGATCCTGCGTCGCACCGGCGTCAAGCCGATCATGCCGCGCGAGATCCGGCTGGGCACGGCGATGTTCGATCTGGAGCGGCTGGAGCTCACGCGCGACGGCGCGCCGATGCGGCTGACCGAGGCCGAGGCGCAACTGCTGAAGACCCTGGCGCTCCACGCCCACGCCCCCGTCGAGCGGATGGACCTGTCGCCGGACACGGCCGACATCACCGGCCGCGCGGTCGACGTTCAGGTCACGCGCCTACGCCGCAAGCTCGAGGCCGATCCGAAGAACCCGCGCTATCTCCAGACCGTCCGGGGTGTCGGATACATGCTGGCGCCGGATTGAGACGAGCGCATGGGTCTCCTCGCCATCGCCGCTGCTCTTGTTCTGGGCGGAGCTCAGGACGGACCGCCGCCTGAAGATCTCTGGGTCAAGGCGACGCCCGCGGGCGAGGTTGCGGATCCTTGCGACGGCGAGGCCGGGCAGAACGGAACCAGTCAGGCCTGGATTCGCACGGTCATGCTGGAGCGACATCATCCGCGACCGCTCGTCTGCGGAGATCGAACCGGCCTCGACGACGAGGCGGTCCGAGCGGCCGAGAACGACCGGTTGGACCTGACGGCTCAGGCCAGCGCGAGGCTGGCGGTCCTGATGGGCGCCATGTCCCGATCCCTCGACGATGACGGATCATGGGGGCAGCAATCCGAGGCGGCGGGGCGCGCCCTCTACCTGGCCCTCAAAGCCGACGATTACCGGCTGTTGCGCCAGACCGCCGCGCAGGAAGCGGCGGCCGACACGCCATGAGGCTGCTGCCCTTCCCGGTCCTGGCGCGGTTCCTGAAGCGGCAGTTGCCGTCGTCGCTGTGGGGACGGTCGCTGCTGATCATCGTCCTGCCCATCCTGATCATGCAGGGGGCGGTGACCTGGGCCTTCTTCGACATGCACTGGCAGACGGTGACGGCGCGCCTGTCCGAGGGGCTCGCCGGCGACGTGGCGTGGGCGGCCGAGAGCTATCGCGACGAGCCGACGGACGCCAACCTTGCGGCCATCGCCGACCGGGGCGAGCGGTCGATGCAGCTTTCGATCGCGCTCCGGCCCGGGGCGACCCTGCCCGAGGAGCAGAGACGAGGGCCGATCGGAGTGGTGGATCGCACGCTGGAGGCGGCGCTCGCGGCACGGCTGGATCAACCCTTCTGGTTCGATACCACTCGCTATCCGGCCTATGTGGACATCCAGGTACAACAGCCGCAGGGGGTGCTTCGGATCATCGCGCCTCGCGAGCGGGCCGTGGCGACCCAGGCGCATATCTTCGTCCTTTGGCTGATGCTGGCGACGGTGCTGCTGATGGGCGTGGCCATTCTCTTCATTCGCAATCAGGTCCGGGCCATCGAGCGGCTGGCCGAGGCGGCGGAGGCCTTCGGACGCGGCGAGATGTCGCCGAAGTTCAAGCCGCACGGCGCCCGTGAGGTGCGGCAGGCGGCCTTCGCCTTCCTGGCCATGCGCGACCGGATCCAGCGCCACATCGAACAGCGGACGGCGCTGCTGGCGTCGGTCAGCCACGACCTCCGGACGCCCCTGACCCGGTTGCGGCTGGAGTTGGCCCTGGCGCCGCAGTTCAAGCGTCAGAGCGCCATGAAGGGCGATCTCGACGAGATGGAGCACATGATCGACGAATACCTCGCCTTCGCCAAGGGCGAGGCCGGCGAGGCGCCGCAGCCGGTCGATGTCTCCGCCCTGCTGAACGCGGCGGGCGAGGATGTGAAGCGCGCGGGGGCCGAGGTGGAGATCACGGCGCCCGCCGACCTGATCGCCTCGCTGCGCCCCTTGGCGTTCAAGCGGGCCCTGACCAATCTGGCGGGCAATGCGGCCTCGCATGGCGAGCATGTGCGGCTGTCGGCGCGTCCCCTGCCCTCCGGAGGGCTGGAGATCGCGGTGGAGGACGACGGGCCCGGCATTCCCGACGAGATGCATGAGGAGGCCTTCAGGCCCTTCAGCCGTCTGGACGAGAGCCGGAACCAGAACAGGAAGGGGGTGGGTCTGGGCCTGGCCATCGCGCGGGATGTGGCGCGCGGGCACGGCGGCGACATCACCCTGGCGCGCAGCGATCTGGGGGGCTTGAGAGCCCTGATCCGCCTGCCCGGATAGGCCTTTCACTTTCTGCGGCGTCTACTGGCGAAAGAGCCTTCGCGAGCGCATCTTGCAGTGGACAGGGAAACCCGGAGATCGTCATGCGCCCGTTCGCCTTCATCGCTCCTCTCGCCCTCGCGGCCGCCCTCGCGGCCCCGGCCTTCGCCCAGCAGGTCACGGTCACCGTGGGCGGAGACCTGACCGACGACGTCGAGGAGCTGGGCCACCGCGATGTGAATGAGCAGATCGAGCGGCTGCAGACGGTCGTCGAGCGCCGGCTCGCTCGCGACGGCGCCCTCGAGGGCGCTCAGGTGAACCTCATCCTGACCGATCTGAAGCCCAACCGCCCGACCTGGCGGCAGGCCGCCGACAAGCCCGGTCTGTCGATCATCGACAGCATCTCCATCGGCGGGGCGACGATCGAGGGCGAGGTCATCACCGCCGACGGCCGTCGGATGCCGGTGCGCTATTCGCGCTACTCCTCCTCGCTGGCGGACGTGCAGGGCTACACCACCTGGCAGGACGCCGATCGGGCCTATGCCCGGCTGGCGGGCAACCTGGTCTCGGGTCGGCTGGTCTCGCGCTAGCCGCCCTTCGCCAGCGCCTGAGCCCGACTGACGGCGGCGCGCACCGCCGCCGAACCGGCTCGGTTCAGGTCGGCCGCCGCGAGCGCGTCCAGGCCCGCGCGTGTCGTTCCACCCGGCGAGGCGATGCGGGCGATGAGGTCTTCCAGAGGGGCATCGGTAGCGGCGCCCGATCCTGCGGAGCGCAGCGCACCCCGGGTCAGCCGCTCGGCCACGTTCTGCGTCAGGCCGGCCTCTACACCCGCCTTCGCGAGCGCCTGAGCCAGGGCGTAGAAGAAGGCCGGGGCCGAACCGGCCACGGCGGTCGCGGCGTCGATCAGGGCCTCCGCGTCTAGGTCGACCGTATCGGCGATGCCGTCGAAAAGGCGATGGGCCAGCGCGCGGGCCTCCGCGTGATCCGACCAGATCGCGGCCACCCCTTGCCCCTGCGCCACGGCGGTAGTCGGCATGACGCGAACCACGGCGCGACCCGTCAGGGCGACTGACAAGTCCTCGGCGCGAACGCCCGCCATCACCGAGACGACCACGGTCTTCGCCGGCAGGGTGTCGAGCAGTGGCGCGACGGCTTCGCGCCAGGCGGCGGGCTTGACCGCGATGACCAGCGCCTCCGTCTCCGGCGGACAGACCGGCGGGACGGCGCGGGTCAGGATGGTCGGGTTCGCCACGGAGCCGCTCAGATTCCAGCCCTCTGTGATTGCGGAGCCGAGACGGCCGTGGCCGAGGAGTACGACCGTCATCGGAGGGCGGCTCAGGCCGTGCCGACGGTCTCGAACAGGCAGCTGTCGATCGCGTCCTGGGGCTTCTTGTTGCCGCGGATCATGAAGTCGAAGGCCGGATAGTAGCGGTCGGCGGCCTCGACGGCGGCGTCGATCATGGACGCGGCCTGGGCCAGGGTCGGCCGCTCGCCGTGCGGCAGGGCCAGGGAGTGGCGGAACACGATCTCGCCGTCCTCGGACCAGACCTCGAAATGGCCCATCCAGGTGCGCTGGTTGACCATGGAGACCAGTTCATAGGCCGCGTTGCGACGCGACTTGGTCGCCCGCAGATCGAGGGCGCAGCACAGCTGCAGGCAATCGCCTTCCGGACGCCAGGCGAACCAGAGCTCGTAGTCCTTCCAGTCGCCGGCGAGGGCGAAGGCCAGATCGCCGTCGTCCGTCCGATCGAACGGCAGGTTCTCGGCATTCAGCACATGCTCGACCACGTCCAGCGGATCGTAGGGGACGTCGACCTCTTGGGGTCCGGCAGCATCCATAAGGTGAACTCGATCTCGCGGAAGAAGAGCGACCGACTCAGGGTCGCCTGTGAATTTGACGGTAGGCGTGTTCGGAGATTCGTCTCAACCGGCTGCGTCCGGCAGACGAGTTCCGTCTGTGGACGTTCCCTTTTGAGGCTTGTCGGGCTCGGGTGCAGGCGCTTTGAGCGCAGACAACTCGGCCCGCAGTGCGGCGACCTCTGCCTTCAGGGCGTCGAACTCGTCCTTGCGGACCAGGTCCATTTCGGCGGCGAAGCGGTCGGCCTGGGCGCGGAACGCCGTCTTGGCTTCCTCGCCAGCGGCTTGGGCCAGTCCCATGGCGCTGGTCGACAATTTGGCGAACTCGTCGAGGAAGGGATTGCGCGTCTGCATCGAAGGCTCCGGCCCAGCGGCGGGCGTCGTTAAGGGAAGGTTGCCTGATATGGTGAACGAAACCTTTCCAGACACCCCCTGTTCGAGGTCAATCGCGGCTGAAACGTGTCACCCTCGCGCGACGCATCGGCGCTTGCTAAAGCCGGGGAGAACCGTTGCAGGAGCCTCGCTTGACCTTTCCCGAGTTCGATCCGGTCCTGATCCATCTGGGGCCGTTGCCTATCCGCTGGTACGCACTCGCCTATGTGGCCGGGATCGTGCTGGGCTGGGTCTATGCGGCGCGGATCCTGAAGAGCGAGCGGGTCTGGGCGCCGGGTCAGCCGCCGCTGAAGGGGCCGCAGCTGGACGATCTGATCCTGTGGATCACGCTCGGCATCATCCTGGGCGGGCGTTTCGGATACGCCCTCTTCTACAAGCCGGTCATGTTCGCCCAGTTGTTCACGGGGGCCAACATCGGCGAGCGGCTGGAGCTGTTCCAGCTGTGGACCGGGGGGATGTCGTTCCACGGCGGGATGCTGGGCTGTACGGCGGCGGTGCTGATCTACGCCTGGAAGACCAGGGCCAATGCGCTCAGCATCGGCGACATGGCGCTGGCGTCGGCGCCGATCGGACTGTTCTTCGGGCGGCTGGCCAACTTCGTGAACGGGGAGCTGTGGGGGCGCACGACCGATGTCCCCTGGGCTATCCGGTTCTGCAACGCCCGGATCGAACAGGTCTATGGCTTCTGCCCGGCCGGGAACGAACCGCGTCACCCGAGCCAGCTTTATGAGGCGGGGCTGGAAGGCATCGTTCTGTTCGTGGTGCTGGGGCTGGCCATCTGGAAGTGGAAACTGCTGGCCAAGCCCGGCTATGTCACCGGCCTGTTCCTGGTCGGATATGGCGCGTCGCGGGCCCTGTTGGAGAACGTCCGCCAGCCCGACGCCGGGATGGAGCATTTCCCGCTGGGGCTGACCATGGGGATGATGCTGTCGACGCCGATGATCCTGATCGGCGCCTGGCTGATCTGGCGGGCGTGGAGCCGGCCGCCGGCAGCCGCCGCCTGACATGGCGCTGAAGGACCGGCTGGCGCGGGAGATCGCTCTGACGGGGCCGATGACGGTGGCCGACTATGTCACCCGCTGCCTGCACGATCCGAAGGACGGCTACTACGCGACGCGGCCCGCGCTGGGGGAAGGCGGAGACTTCATCACCGCCCCCCTGGTCAGCCAGATGTTCGGGGAGCTGATCGGCCTGTGGGCCGTGGAGACCTGGCATCGGCTGGGGGCTCCGGAACGGTTCCGGCTGGTCGAGGTGGGGCCGGGCGACGGGACTCTGATGGACGACGCGCTGAGGGCAGCGCGGCTCGCTCCGGGATTCCTGGAGGCCTGCGACCTGATCCTGATCGAGCCGTCGGGACCGCTGAGGGCGGTGCAGGAACGCAGACTGGGACAGGCCGACGTCTCGCCGCGCTGGGTCCGGTCGCTGGCGCAGATCGATACGGATGCGCCGGTCATCCTGATCGCCAACGAGGTGCTGGATTGTCTGCCGGCACGCCAGTTCGTGAGAACCGAGGGCGGCTGGGCCGAGCGGCGGGTGGGGGTCACCGACGACGGCGGGCTGACCTTCGGGCTGGTCGGGATCACGGGCGGGTTCGAGAAGCCGGATTACGGGATGGAGCCGGGCCAGGTGATCGAGGTTTCCGAGCAGCAGGCGGCCTTGGGGCGGGATCTCGGGGCCTTGCTGAACGAGGCGACTGGGGCGGCCCTTCTGATCGACTACGGGCGGGACCGGCCGGGGCCGGGGGATACGCTGCAGGGGCTGAAGCGGCACCAGAAGGTGGATGTTCTGGCGGAGCCGGGCGAGGCCGATCTGACCCAGTGGGCGGACTTCCCGGCTGTGCTGGAAGCGGCGGTGCGAACGGGCGCGGATGTGACCGGTTGCCTGGGCCAGGGCGAGTTTCTGAGGCGGCTGGGGATCGAGGCGCGGGCGGAGCGGTTGTCTTCGGGACGGCCCGAGGCGGCGCCGGTGATCGCGAGACAACTGGCCCGACTGACGGCGGCCGATCAGATGGGCGAGCTGTTCAAGGCGGCGGCGATTTTCGCGCCGCGCAGTCTGGGCGTACCGGGGTTCTAAGCATGAGCGACTTGCAACCGATCACCCATCCGCTGCTGGAGACCGCCGGGGTGCGGCATGGGTTCTTCACGCGGCGGGGCGGGGTCTCGACCGGGCTCTATGAGGGGCTGAACACCGGTCTGGGGTCGGCGGACGATCCGGAGGCGGTGGCGGAGAACCGGCGGCGGATCGCGGCGCATCTGGGGGGCGGGTCCGATGATCTGGCGGCCTGCTATCAGATCCATTCGGCGATCACGCGGGTGGCCGAAGGGCCCTGGGCCGGGGAGCGACCGGAGGGGGACGCCGTGGTGACCGCGACCGTGGGAGTGATCCCCGGCGTGCTGACCGCGGACTGCGCGCCCGTGCTTCTGGCCGATGCGCAGGCGCGGGTGGTGGGCGCGGTTCATGCGGGCTGGAAGGGGGCGCTCGGCGGGGTCGTGCATTCGGCCGTCGCGGCGATGGAGGCGCTGGGCGCGCGGCCGGAGCGGATCGTCGCCGTCGTGGGGCCCTGTATCGCGCAGAGCTCCTATGAGGTCGGGGCCGATTTTCAGGAGCGGTTCGAGCACCACGATCCGGGCTCGGAGAGGTTCTTCATAAAGGGTGGGACGGCCGACAAGCGGATGTTCGATCTGCCGGGCTTCGTGCTGTGGCGACTGAAGCAGGCCGGGGTCGGCG
Source organism: Brevundimonas sp. NIBR11 (assembly GCF_027912535.1). NCBI lineage: Bacteria > Pseudomonadati > Pseudomonadota > Alphaproteobacteria > Caulobacterales > Caulobacteraceae > Brevundimonas > Brevundimonas sp. NIBR11. Next base: position 2,024,160 of record NZ_CP115465.1, read on the forward strand.
AGGCCGCTTGGACTGGGCACGACACCTGTGCGGACGAGGCCGCCTTCTACTCTAACCGGCGGGCGTATCAGCGTGACCAGCCGGACTTCGGACGCCTGATGTCGGCGATCGCGCTGGCCTGAGAGCCGGGTTCGTCCGTTTCGTCATGACGGGATTCACGGTGACAAAACGTGACGAAACGGACGAAATCACCAGCGCTCTCTCTCTCCGCGAACCCAAGTCGCCATTGTAGGCCAGCGAGATACCAAGGCGAGCAAATCGGGTGAGACGCGGCTCTGGGGCAGGCGGCGCCCTACCTCAGACTGTCGAATAGATTTTTATGCTCGACAGGAATTCGTCGTGGGTTCCAGCTGGCGGGCACGATGAACTGATCAGCAGATCAGGTGAGCGATCCGCGCGGACTGTGTCCGTGATCTGCGCCCCAGCCTTCGCTGGGGCGCACGGAGGTGGGGGAGAGTTACTCGCCCTCGTCCACGCCGCTCTGGAAGTAGGGTTCCACCGTGCCTTGCAGTTTGACAGTCAGGGCGTTGCCCTTGCGGTCGACGGCCTTGCCGACGGCGAGGCGGACCCAGCCTTCGGAGACGCAGTATTCGTCGACGTTGGTCTTTTCCTCGCCCTTGAAACGCACGCCCACGCCGCGCTGAAGCACCTCGGCGTCGTAGTATTTGTTGTTCGGGTTGACCGAGAGGCGGTCGGGGGGCGTGTCGGACATGGCAGGGCCTTCGGAAAACTTGAGGGCGGTGCATAGCCGCCCCCGCTCAATCCGACAACGTTGGTCTAGCCGAGGCCGGAGAAGCCGCGGCCGACGCTCCAGGCCCCATCGGCGGGCAGAACGACGCCTGAGACATAGCGGGCGTAGTCTGACGCCAGGAACAGGCAGACGTCGGCCACGTCGTCGACCGTTCCGAGACGACGCAGAGGCACTGCGCGGGCGGCGGCGGCCTTGGCTTCGGGTGTTGGGGCCAGGCGATCCATGCCTTCCGTGCCGTCGATGGGACCGGGCGATACGGAGTTCACCCGCACCCCCTCCCCGCCCCATTCGATGGCGAGCGTCCTGGTGATCATGTCGACGCCCGCCTTGGCGGCGCACACGTGGACCTGAAGCGCCATCGGGATCCAGGCCTGGGGCGCGGTGATGTTGATGATGCTGGCGCCCGGCTTGGTCAGGTGCTCGTGGGCGGCGCGCAGGACGTGGAAGGTGCCCAGGGTGTCGATGTCGGTGACGGTCTTGAAGCCGTTGGAGCTGAGGGCGGCGGCCGGGACCGGGAAGTTGCCGGCCGCGCCGGAGACCAGAACGTCGATCGTGCCGCGCTTCTCGCGGAAGTCGGCGACGGCGGCCTTCACCGCATCGAAGTCGCGGACATCGAGGCTGTAGCCCAGGGCCGGGTTGAGGTCCGAGAGCTGGGCGACGGCGGCGTCGACCTTGTCCTGGCTGCGGCTGGCGACAGCGAGTTTGGCGCCGGCTCTGGCGAAGGCTTTGGCGATGCCGAGGTTGATGCCGGAGGTGCCGCCGAAGACCATGACGGTCTTGCCGGCGAAATCGAACGCCATGGCTGTCTCCCCTTGTTGTCTACGCCACCGTGCACCCCGGTGAAGGCCGGGGTCCAGATGGAACACGCGAAGGGGCGGATCCTACTGAACCGACTGGCGGGGTGCGGCGGGGTTCGCGGAAGCCGCCGAATTTCCAGCGGCCGGCTGGTAGGGCTGGGGTCCGGCGGGCGGGGTCGCAGCCGGCGTGGTCGCGCGCGGGGTCTGGCGAGCGGGCTGGCGGGCCGGTTGGCGCGCGGGCTGACGGGCCGGGGCGCGATTGGCGGCGGGCTGGGCCGTCGGCGGGGTCGTGGCGACGGGGGCGGCCGTCTGGGTCGGGGCCGGTGCGTTCGCGGCCGGCGCGCCAGCGGGCGGCGTGGTCGTAGCGGCCGTCTGGGTCGGGGCGACCGGCGCCGAGGCGGCGGCGGCGCGGGCGGCCAGCTGCTGGGCCTGGAAGCGGCGGGCCAGTTTCTCCGTCAGTTCGCGGGCGGCGGCCGGCTGCATCTGGGCGAGGATGGCCGAGAGGCCGCGCGGACGCATGGCGGCGGCGATGGGCAGGCGGACGCTGTCGTCCAACGTCGTGAAGACGGCGGCGGCCTCGCGCGGACGCATGGCGGAATAGACGGCGACCAGACGGGCGGTCTCGGCGGCCTCGCGCTCATCGACCTGACCCAGCAGGGCCTGAACCTCGGCCTTGATGGCGTTCAGCGCCGTGATCTTGGCGTCCAGCTTCTGTTCGGCGGCGACCATCAGCGGCAGCGTCGTGGCGAAGTCGGCATCGCGGGCGTCCAGCTCCGTGCGACGGGCCGAGAGCGACTGGATGATGCGCAGTTCGGCCGGGGAAATGCCGGCCTGCTGGGCCAGTTGCTCGGGCGTCAGGGCGCAGACCGCAGGGGCCGGACGGGAGGCGGCGGGGGTGGCGACGGCCTCGCTGGCCGCGGCGGTGGCTTCCTCGGCCCAGGCGCGAGCGCCCTGGAACAGGTCCGGTCCGGCGCCGACGGCGCGCACGGCCACGACCCCGCCGATGGCGACGGCGATCAGGGGCAGGAGGCGAGGCAGCTTGGCCATAAGGTCAGGAATCCGGGAGAGATTTTATGCGGCGAAAAGGTCGTCGTCGGCAGCGAGGTTTACGCGCGCACGGTTGAGGGATTGCTTCGCGGCTTGGTTAGCGGTCAGGGCGTGCAGGATGGCCTGGACGTTGCCGGCGCCGGCCGCGGCGGGGGCCGGAGCAGCCAGGCCGTGGATGCGCTCGGCAAGCGCCGCCATGCGGAAGGCGCGGTCGTCGGGGTCGGCGACGACGGGGGCGACGGGCCTGGCGGCAGGCTCGGGCGCCGGGCGGGCAGGCGCGGCGCGGACCTCGGCGCGAGTCTCCTCCAGGCGCGGACCGGCGCGGGTTTCGGCTAGGGGCGCGCGACCGCTGCGGGCCATCAGCTGTTCCAGGTCGGCCTTCAGGGCGCGGGCCTTGAGGATGCGGTCGTGCAGGAGGTCCGCCTCCTCGCCCGAGGCGCGGAGCGAACCGAGCGCGTTCTCGGCGCGGGTGCAGGCGGCGTTGAGTTCGGTGACGGCGCCGGCGAAGGCCAGCTGGCCGGCGCGGAGCTGGGTCAGCTTCTTCTCGAGGCGGACGCCGTAGCCGAGGGCGGCCACCAGCAGCAGCATCAGGACGGCGTCGAGGATCATGCCGGTCATGTCAGCGCTTTCCCTTGGTCAGGCTGGAGGCGGCCTCGATCGAGATCGGAGCCTCGACCCTCACGGCGATATGCTGGCCCTTGCGGCCCATCTTGCCGGTCGTGACCGGGATCGAGCCGCAGCGGATCGAGACGTCGGACTCGGGCGTGGCGTTGAGCATGAAGGTGTCGCCGACCTTGAGGTTCAGAACGGTCGAGAGCGGGGCGGACTGTTCGTCCAGCACGGCGCGGACCTCGGTGTCCGTGGTCCAGAGCTCGGTGGCCAGGTGGCCTTCCCAGATGTTGTCGCGGCCGAACTTCTCACCCATGAACTGCTGCAGCAGCATCTTCCGGATGGGTTCGAGGGTGGCGTAGGGCAGGAGCAGTTCGACCCGGCCGCCACGATCCTCCATGTCGATCCTCAGCTTGACCAGGATCGCCGCGTTCGCGGGACGGGCGATGGCGGCGAAGCGGGGGTTGGTCTCCAGACGGTCCAGGTTGAAGTGGACGGGCGTCAGGGGCTCGAAGGCGGCCTGGGCGTCGGCCAGGATGACCTCGACCATCCGCTGGACCAGGACGCGCTCGATCGTGGTGTAGGGTCGGCCCTCGATCCGCAGCGCCGCCGTGCCGCGACGACCGCCCAGCAGCACGTCGACGATCGAATAGATCAGGTTGGAATCGACCGTCAGCAGGCCGTAGTTGTCCAGCTCCTCGGCGCGGAAGACCGCGAGGATGGCCGGCAGCGGGATGGAGTTCAGATAGTCGCCGAAGCGGATCGAGGAGATGTTGTCGAGCGACACCTCGACGTTGTCGGAGGTGAAGTTGCGAAGCGACGTCGTCATCAACCGCACCAGGCGGTCGAAGACGATCTCGAGCATCGGCAGACGCTCGTAGGAGACGAGCGCGGAGTTGATGATGGCGCGGATGCCGGTGCGTTCGGAATCGTCTCCGTCGCCGAGGTCGAAGCCCAGGAGATTGTCGATCTCGTCCTGGTTCAGGACCCGTTCGGAGGCCGCACTGGTCCGGTCCTCGCCGAAGGCGTCGGCGGCGGCGAACGGATCCAGTTCGTCCGTATCGGCCATTACTGGACGAGCATTTCTTCGATCAGCACGGCGTCGACCGTGGAGGGCGCGGCGATCAGGTTCACGCGGCGCAGGATTTCGGCGCGCAGCTGGAACTGGCCGGCCGAGCCGGCGATGTCCTCGGGACGAAGTTCGCGCAGGAAGCCCTGGAACATGTCCTGCATGCGCGGCATCTCGGACTGGAGTTGTGAAGCCAGGTCGGCGTCGTGCATCTCCAGGGTGAGGCCCAGCTTCATCACCGTCGGACGACCGTCGGGCGACTGGATGTTCACGACCATGTCGGGAAGGGTCAGGAAAGTGACGCCGTCGGGGCCTTCCGAGATCTTGCCCAGCGACGGATCGGCTTCGCCGCCCTCGCCGCCGCCGCCGTGGCCGCCGCCTTCCTTCTTCTCGCCGTGACCGCCGCTCTTCTTCTCTTCACCGTGGCCGCCTTTGGCGGCTCCCTCGCCGTGCTCGCCTTCGGCCGCGGCGGGCTTGGGCTGGAGCATGAAGAAGGCCCCCGCCCCGCCGCCGCCCAGAACCAGGAGAGCCACAGGGGCGATGATGAACAGGAGCGGCAGCTTCTTCTTCGCCGGGGCCTCGCCCTCCACCTCGGCGCCGTGGGCGACGGCGAGCTTGGTCGCGTCGTCGGCGTCGGCCGGAGCCTTGTCCTTCTTCTTGCCAAGCTTGATCATGCGGAAGGTCGTCCCGGAATTCCCTGGCGACCGACATCGCGCGTGTTTGGTTAACGCGAGGTGTAAATCCGGCAAGATTTGCCGGGCTCCAAGGGTCGGGAACCGGTCGAAAGCCCGTCAGGACGGGCGTTAACCCTGTTGGCACGGTCGTTGCGTGGGAGGTGCCGAAGGAGCTTCGGAGCCCACGTGGAAAACGCCGCCTACATCGGACTGTCCCGGCAGATGACTCTGCGTCGCGAACTCGACATCGCGGCCAACAACATCGCCAATGCGGACACCACCGGCTTCAAGGTCGAGCAGCTGCTGCTTGGCACCGAGGTCGGCAGCCGTGCGCGCAACGACGCGGTGCGGCCGGGCGTCAGCTTCGTGCTGGACAAGGGCGTGGGCCGGGACTTCGCGCAGGGCTCGCTGCAGCAGACGGGCCGCGACCTGGACTTCGCCATCGACGGCGAGGGCGTCTTCTTCAAGGTGCAGGACGGGGCCGGTGAGGCCTACACCCGCGACGGCGCCTTCACCATCAGCCCCGAGGGCGAGCTGACGACCAAGGCCGGCAACCCGGTGCTGGGCGACGGCGGCCCGATCGTCATCGACCCGGCGCAGGGCCCCATCACCGTCGCCGACGACGGCAACATCAGCCAAAACGGCGTCACCATCGCCCAGCTGGCCCTGGCGCGGTTCGACAACCTGGCGGTCCTCTCCAAGGAGGGCGACGGCCTGTACCGCAACAGCTCCAACGCCACGCCCATCGACGCCGCCGGCGCCCAGGTCCGTCAGGGCATGCTCGAGGGCTCGAACGTCAATCCCCTCGTCGAAATCACCCAGTTGATCGAGATCAGCCGCGCCTACGAACGCGCGACCAAGATGATCGAGAACGTCCAGGACCTGTCCCGCCGCTCAGTCGAGCGGCTGGGCCGGTCGAGCTAAGGAATACCTAGATGCGCGCACTTCGCACCGCCGCCTCCGGCATGGCCGCCCAGCAGCTGAACGTGGAGGTCATCTCCAACAACATCGCGAACATGAACACCATTGGCTACAAGCGCCAACGGGCCGAATTCCAGGACCTGATCTACCAGAACGTCGAACGGATGGGCGCGCAGTCGTCCAGCCAGGGCACGGTCGTCCCGACCGGCATCCAGGTCGGCCTGGGCGTCAAGGCGGGCAGCGTCTATCGCATCACCGACCAGGGCACCCCGACCCAGACCGGCAGCGACTATGATGTCGCCATCGACGGCCAGGGCTATTTCCAGGTGACCTTGCCCTCTGGCGAGATCGGGTTCACCCGGGCCGGCAACTTCTCCCTGTCGGGCGAAGGCCAGCTGGTGACCGAGGACGGCTATGCGGTGGAGCCGGCCATCTCGATCCCGCAGGACGCGGTCGATGTGATCATCTCCAAGACCGGCCAGGTGCAGGTCATCTCGGCGGGTTCGCCGGAGGCCGCGACGGTCGGCCAGTTGGAGCTGGCGACCTTCTTCAACGAGGCGGGTCTGGAAGCCATCGGCGACAACCTGCTGCTGGAAACCGCAGCCTCGGGTCCGGCCACCACGGGCACGCCCGGCGAGACCGGCTTCGGGCAACTTCTGCAGGGCTATACCGAAGCGTCGAACGTGGACGCCGTGACCGAGATCAGCGCCCTGATCATCGCCCAGCGCGCCTATGAGATGAACTCCAAGGTCATCACCACGGCCGACGAGATGATGAGCGTCTCGGCCCAGGTGAAGAGCTGATGACCCGTCTTCTGGCCCCCACCCTGTTCATGGCGCTGGCGGCGCTGGCCCTGGCCGCCTCCCCTGCCTTCGCCGGACCGGTGACGCTGAAGGCCAATCCGGTCGACGCCGACGGCAGCGTGACCCTGGGCGACATCTTCGACGGGGCCGGATCGGCCGCAGGGGTCGTGGTCGCCAGCCGCGCCGGGCCCTCGGTCGTCTTCGAGGCCGGACAGCTGCAGGCGATGGCTTCGCGCGCCGGTCTGCAGTGGGCCAACCCCCAGGGGCTGCGCCGCGTGGTGGTGCGCAACGCCGCCATGGCGCCGGGCGCCGCGCCCGCCGCCGGAGCCGCGACGCCGGCCGTGGCCCGTCAGGGCGCGACGGTCGAGGTTCTGACCTACGCCCGCAACCTGGCGGCCGGAGACGTGATCCAGCCGGAAGACGTCATCTGGTCCACCGTACAGGCGCATCTGGCGCAAGGCGGGTCGCCGTCCGATCCGGACATGGTCGTTGGCTTGAGCGCCCGCCGGGCCCTGCGCGCCGGGGCCGTGGTCGGCCAGCGGGATCTGATCTCTCCGCGCGTGATCGCCAGGAACGACATGGTCGAAGTCGCCTATATCGCGGGCGGGGTGACCCTGACCGTCACCGGCCGTGCAACCCGCGACGCCGCCGTCGGCCAGCCGGTGCCAATCCTGAACACCACGTCCGGCCGCACCATCGACGCCATCGCCTCGGGTCCCGGTCAGGCCCGCGCGGGCGCCGCAGCCCGCGCCTCCGCTCCCAACCAGTTCGCCCGATAGGGCCCCCGCCTCAGGGAATGTCAGTCATGCGTAAGTCCATCGTCGCCCTCTCCCTCGCCGCCGTTTCGCTCGGCGCCTGCTCCACCGCCGTCGAGGCCGTGCGCGGGCCGGAATTGGCGCCCATCGGTTATCCGGCCCAGCTGGTTCCGGTCAGCCAGGCCTACATGGCCCCGCCGGAACAGCGTCAGGCGGCCAGCGCCAACTCTCTGTGGCGGACCGGCGCCCGGGCCTTCTTCGGCGACCAGCGGGCGCGCAATATCGGCGACATCCTGACCGTCAACATCGACATCAACGACCAGGCGCAGACCTCGAACACCACCAACCGCAGCCGGAGCAACGACATCACGGGCGGCGTCACCAACTTCTTCGGCCTGGAGAACAGCCTGGGCCGCGCCTTCCCCGGCGGCTTCGATCCCCAGAACCTGGTCGGGGTGCAGGGGCAATCCAACGCCAACGGCACCGGCTCGGTCAGCCGCTCGGAAAAGGTCAGCCTGACCATCGCCGCCGTCGTCACCGACATCCTGTCGAACGGCAATCTGGTCATCCAGGGTCGGCAAGAAGTGCGCACCAACCGCGAGGTTCGCGAACTGACCGTCGCCGGCATCGTGCGCCCGGAAGATATTTCCTCGGCCAACACCATCGCCCACACCCAGATCGCCGAGGCGCGCATAAGCTATGGCGGCCGCGGGGACATCAGCCGAATCCAGGCGACCCCGGCGGCGCAGAGCCTGGTGGAACGATTTAGCCCGTTCTAGCGGGCTGCCGCTTGGCGTGCGGCGGCTCACTGCTTGAGCCCGAGTCTTTGGGTTCTCTCACCCGTCGCCGAATACCGTGTCCTGAACATCACGGGTCTGTCAGACAGGAAGCTTTGCCGTGAACCGTTAACGGGAGGCCGCGTTTGCCCTGTCAGACGCAAGGTGTTCCTACGATGTTCAAGGTTCTCGTTCCCGCCGTCGCCGCCCTCGGCCTGGTCGCCTTCGCGGCCCAGTCCCGCGATGTCGCGCCCGCAGGGGAGGACGAGGGCGTCATGGCCGCGCCGGTCATGTCCTGGAGCGTTCATCACGAAGGCGCCCTGGCCAAGCTGGCCTATGGCGTCGCAAACTCCGATCAACTGGCCCTGATGGTCACCTGCATGCCGGGTGAATCGACGGCCGCCGTCTATGGCGATGTTCAGCTCGATGGCGCGCGGGTCCAGCAGGCCCGCTATTCAATCGATCCGCTGTCAGGCGGTGACGCCGAGGAAACCCTCATCTCCATCAACGACCCTTCGCTGGCCGGCCTGGCCCGTGACGGCCGGATGACGGTGACGGGCGACGCCGGTCGTTTCCAGTTGGCGGCCTCGACCGACGAACGTCGCATCGTACGCGATTTTCTGGCCTATTGTTCGCCGGGCCGAGCGTAACGCTGTCTGGCCGGGGGGCCTGAACCATGACGATGTTGGCGACGCTGGCGGCCATCGCAGCCCTGCAGAGCGGTTGGACCTGGACCCTCTATGAGGACGGGCCCGTCGTTCTGGCCAACGAGATCCCCGACACGCCCCAACTGAGGGCCATCCTGGAGTGCCAGCCCGGCACCGGGGTGGCGAGGCTGGATCTGTTCGGAGCGACCGGCGCCGGCATCGCCACGATCGTTTCAGGCACGGCGACCGCGACCGGGCAAAGCGAGGCGACCGCCGACCATCAGTCCGTGGCGCTCCGGACCGACCACCCCGTCTTCGGCCAGTTTCTGATCACCGGGGTGCTGGATGTGGCGGTCGCGGGAGACCATCAGGCCGTCGCCGTGCCTGCCGGACATCTTGCCAAGCTGCGCCGGTTCGCAGAGCTTTGCAGCGGTTGAATACGAGAGGTCTCATGCGGATTCTGTGGCTGCCGGTCGTGTTACTGGCCGCGCTGACGGCGGCCTGCGCCAGCGTCGAGACGCCCGGGCCCACGCCCGCCGCGGCCGTCGAACCGTCGGCGCCAGCGCCCGTCGCCGGCTATGATTGGCACTTCACGCCCCAGGACGGCGCCGCGCGGCTGGCCTACGGCGTGGAGGAGAGCGACGATCTGCGTCTGGGCCTGGACTGCGTCGCCGGATCGGGAAAGATCGACCTGACCGTGCTGGGTCGGACGGGAGAGCGCGAAATCCATCTGGAATCCGGCGGTGAAACCGAACGGTTCGCCGCCGAGGGCGAGCCCTCAGAGGTCCACGACGGGGACATCCTGACCGCCTCGGCCCGGGCCGACGCTCCGGTGATGCAGCGCTTCCGCCGCGTGGGCTGGATAGCCCAATGGGTCGGCGGCCAGCGCGAGGTCTATGCTCCCCATCCAGGGTCCGAAGCCGGGGTCGAGCGGTTCTTCGCCCAATGCGGCTGAGATCGGGAGGCCTGGATTGGACGGCCAAGACCTAGCGCCAGGCGGACCTAATAGGCGTTCACCCGCGCCAGCAGCAGAGGCAGGGTGCGGACCACGATGGCCATGTCGCCCAGGAAGCTCCAGTGGCGGGCGTAGAGGACGTCTGCGTCCACGCGTCGGGCCATGCAACTGAGGTCGTGCACCTCGCCGCGCAGGCCCTGAATCTGGGCCAGTCCCGTCAGCCCCGGGCGGACGGCGAAGCGGCGGTCGTAGTTCGACAGGAGGGCCGCATAGTGACGGTCGTGCTCGATGGCGTGCGGACGCGGACCGACCAGGGCCATCTCGCCCTTCAGGACGTTCAGCAGCTGCGGGACCTCGTCCAGGCTGGTCTCGCGCAAAACCCGGCCGGTGCGGGTCACGCGGGCGTCGTCGCGGGTGGCGTGGCTGACGTCTGCGGCCGTCTGGGCCACCGTCATCGTGCGGAACTTGTAGATGGTGAAGACCCGGCCGTTCAGACCCGTCCGCTTCTGGCGGAACAGGATCGGCCCCGGGCTGTCGAGCGCGATGGCCAAGGAGATCGCGGCGTAAGCGGGCAGAAGGAAGACCAGAAGCAGCGATGCGGCTGTCAGGTCGAAGGCGCGCTTCAGGGTTGCGCACAATGCCGAGCGACCGAACCGGGGCCGCCAATGCGCACCGTTCGCTCCATAGACGACGGCCGAGCGGGATCTTTGCGATACGACGCCGTCGAACATGTTTAAACCGCCCCCCCGCCTGCAGGCGTTGCTTAACGAGCAGTTAAGGTCGGCGAATGTTGCAACGCAAGGCTTCGGAAAGACTTTGTTCAAGGAACGATGATCCGTGTCTCGGCCGACACACAACCAGGCGATGAACGGGCCTTAACCCTGATCGTTACGGGGGACGATACCCGGAGGATGTCAGGACGTGCGTCGATCCGAAGCTGGAGTTCGCTCGTGGCCCATCAAACCGCCGCTTCCGTCGGTATCGACGAGGACAGACCCGCTCGTCGCTGGTCGTCCCGACTGGGGTACGGCCTGGCGATCGGAGGGTCCGCGGCGACGTGGGCGGCTCTGGTCGCCGCGATCGTGATCCTGACCTAGAACAACCGCTCGCGAATACGGATGGTGTCGCCCGGCGCTACCCGGGTCGAGGTGGTCAGGGGGAAGGCTTCTTCGGCGTCGCCACTGGCCCGTTTGATGAAGACGCGACGGTTGTCGGCCCGGTAGGTGAAGCCGCCTGCGGTCGCTACCGCATTCAAAACAGTCAGATTGTTGGTGTACGGATATTCGCCGGGCGTGTTGACTTCGCCCAAAATATAGAACGGCCGATAGTTCAGAATTTCGGCGCTGACCCGGGGTTCAGTGATGAATCCGTCGCGCAGAGCGGTCGCCACCTCCTCCTGAAATTCGCCGATGGTCAGGCCGCCGGCCTGGGTCTCGCCGATCAGAGGCAGGGAGATCTTGCCGTTGCCGGCGACCAGGAATTCACCGGTCAGGGCCGCCTCGCCAAAGACCGTGACGCGCACCTTGTCCGCCACGCCCAGGCGATATTCCTCGATGACGCGAGCATCGCCGCTGTCAGGCGCGCCGGACGCCATCACGCCCTCGGCGCACGACGCCGCCAGCGCGGCCAGCAACACCCCAAGAACCACGATCAAGATCGTACGCAACATAGGTCCCGCCTCCGCTACCCGCACAAGGTGCATACCGCAGCGCAATGCGAGAGACCAGCGTCCCATGAACGCGGGTCGACTGATCAGCAGCGCTTCACAGGGTTAAGGCTAACGCGCTTGAAACCATCTTCGTAAACGCAGTATATACTGTGTCTATAATCTGAACATTATCACACCCTGTGCAGTATTCGTCTCGCTAAGAAAGACGTTACATGCATCTTCGTGTCACAATACATGCGGCGGCTCTGGTCGCCCTGATCGGCGCTCTGGGATGCGGGACCGCCAGCGCCGCAGACGAGAGCGGGTTCCAGATGCCTCTGGGCGCGCCGACGATGGCGCCGGCGGGGTTCGTGGCGCTGTGCGAGCGCAGGCCGGAGCAGTGCCTCTCGGTTGCACGTCCGGACGCCGAAGCCTTGTCCGAAGTTCGGGTCTGGGCCGGACAGATGCGGTGGGCGATGGTCTTCCAGACGGTCGGGATCGCCACGACGCCCGCCGCCATCCCCGAGAACGAGCAGGCCGAGCCTCCTCCCGCGCCCATCGCGCCTCGTCTGACCGCCGTCCCGCACGCGAAGGCCGTGACGCCGCAGGAGATCCGCGCGCTCAAGGACGCACGTCGCAAGCGCGGCTCGGCGGAGCCCTCGAAGACCAACCCCGTCGTCGGACGCCCGGCGGTCCTCGCCGTCCCCTCCCCGCCGCGCCCGGTCGCCGAGGTGTCGATGCAGACGCTTGAGGCCGTCACCCGACGGATCAACCGCGCCATCCGCCGGTCGTCCGACACCGACGCCTACGGCCGCGAGGATGTTTGGGTCCTGCCCGAAGGCCCGCGCCCCAGCGGCGACTGCGAGGACTATGTCCTGGCCAAGCGTCGCGTCCTGATCGAGGAGGGCGTGGATCCGGCGGCCCTGTCGATCGCGATCGTGCGCACGCGGCAAGGCGAGGTCCATGCCGTCCTTCTGGTCGCCACATCGGAGGGCGAGCAGGTCCTGGACAACCTCACGCCCTGGGTCCTGCCCTGGAGCGAGGCGCCCTACGAATGGCTGGAGCGGCAGGCCCCGGGTCGGCCGCTGACCTGGGTCCGCACCGCCGTCTGACGGCCGGGCTTGCGTCCGCGCGCGGTGGTGTCTTAGCTCGCGCGAGCCAGGAAACCGGCGCGAGGAGGACGGACCGTGCGGACGGCGATCGACAAGGCCTGGGTCGCGACGGCCATCGGGGCGCTGGCTCTGGCGACCAGCGGCGTCACAGCGGCGGCCCTCGCCTGGCCGGAGTCAGCGCCCGGCCGGATTCTCAACCTGGCGCCGTCGCACGAAGCCCGCGCCAGCCGATTGCTGGGCGATGCGAGCCCGAGCAAGGAGGATCTCGCACAAGCCCAGGCGGAGACAATGCGGTCTCTGCGCTCGGCGCCAGCCAACGCCACGGCGTGGCTGCGCCTGGCCTATATCGACAGTCGGCGGCAAGAGGGTTTGGGAGCCTTCGGCATCGCCGCGATGAAACGCTCCTATGACGCCGCCCCCTATGGCCCTGACGATACGGCCTGGCGTCTGAGGTTCGCGCTTAATCACTGGAGCCGGCTGGACGCGACCACCCGTCTTCTGGTGCTGAACGAGCTGCGCTTCGCACTTACGCACCGCAGAGCCGCTACGGTGCAGCTCGCGCATGACGTGTCGGACTCTGCTGGACAGGTGGCCGTCAGCCTGGTTCTCTTGGAGGCCGAATAGACGCGACGGTCAGCTATAGCGGCCGATTAGGGCCGCATCCGCAGCAACTGGCCGAGAGTCACTTTAAGGTCACGGTTGCACGGCCACCGTGTGGTGCGTCGCAAAAACTTCGCGTATCGCGGTTTGAAAACACCGATACCTGAGTTAACGATGCGTTGAAGGGGGCACACATGGCCAACAACGCACTCAAGATCGCCGGCGCCGCAGCGGCTGCCGCGCTGGTAGCCGGGAGCGGCGTCGCCATCGGCGAAAGCCAGGTTCGGGGCAGTGTCGGCGATGCTCCGGCCTCCACGATCGACGCAGCCACTCTGGCCGTTCAGATCACGGCGAATGCGGAACGCGACGCGGCCGCCGCCGTCGCCGACATGAACCTTGTCTCCCTGGTCGCCGAAGTCACTCAGAACCTGCCCGCCGGCACGACCCCCGAGGCGGCGGCCATCCTGATCCAGCAGGCCGTCGCCAACGCTATCGCGGCCGTCATCGCCAATGCGGTGCAGGTTTCCATGGCCGCCACGATCAGCGCCTCGGGCGCCAGCCAGAGCGTCGCCCTGGCGGCGTCGCAGACGGCGACCGCCAGCCTGAGCTCGTCGGCCGCCATCAACGCCGCGATCAATACAGCCGTCGCGACCGTCCCGTCCCTGCCGCCCGCCGTCGTCGCCAACGTCGTGGCCGCCGCCCAGACCGCGACCGCGACGGCCACGATCGCCGCCGCCAATGTCGTCACGGCCGCCGTGAGCAGCGCGGGCGCCGGGACCACCGTGACGACCAGCTCGACCGGCGCGGTCACCACCACCACCGCTCCTCCCGTCGTCAACGTCATCGTCTATCGCGGCTGAACGTCCTACCCGCCTGATACCGTCCGGCGTCCGGTTGGGACGCTCCCCCATTTCCGTTCTTCAGTCCGCGACGTTGTCGCGCTGATAAAGTGTGCGAGGCATGACCATGTCCAAGCTGATCCAGCGCGCCGTCGCCTCCATGGCCGCCAGTTCGGTCGCGCTGGTCAGCGCCGCCGCGTCCGCCCAGGTGGCGACGGGCGGAGGAGTCGACAACTTCTCGCGCAACCGCAACACCTCCGTGCAGCAGCGCCAGCGCCCCGCCTACGAAGCGGCCGGCATCCGCAGCGGCGGCTTTCTTGTCTATCCCCGCCTGGAGGTTCAGGTCGAGCGCAACGACAACGTCTACGCGACCTCCGCCAACGAGGCCGACGACACGATCGCCCACATCCGCCCGGAGGTGTCGATCGAGTCCGACTGGAACCAGAACTTCCTGTCCGCATATGTGCGCGGGTCCATTAATCGCTATGCCGACCTCGACGGGGAAAACACCGACGAGTTCGGCGTCGGCTCGTCCGCGCGGATCGACGTGACCCGCGGAGCCAACATCGGCCTCGGTGCGGACTACACCAGCTCGTTCGAACCGCGCACCGCTCCGGATTCTCCGGCCAACGCCATCGAACCCACGGCCCTCCACACGGCCCAAGCCTATATCAGCGGCTCGCGCGCCGCCGGTTACGTCAAGCTGAGCGGCCGCGCCGACTGGCGGACCTTCGACTACCAGGACGGCCGCACGGGCGCCGGGGCCGTCATCGAGCAGGACACCCGAGACCGCAACGTCCTCAGCGTGTCGGGCCGGGTGGATTTCGCCATCAGCCCGGACACGGCGTTCTTCGCCCAGGCCACCGGCAACGGGCGGTCCTATGACATCGCCTCTACGACGACGGTGAAGAACCGGGATTCGACGGGCGCCGAATATCTGATCGGAGCGAATTTCGAGGTGAGCGCGGGCATGCGCGGCGAGGTCGCGGTCGGCTACATTAGCCAGGACTTCGACGAGGCGGTCTATCAGGACACCGATGGCTTCGCTGCTCGCGCCCAGCTGGAGTGGTTCCCGACCGAACTGACCACCGTAACCGTCGCGGGCGGTCGATCCATCGAGGATTCGGCGACGCCGGGCGTCGGCGGTTTGCTGTCGTCCAATCTCAGCATCGGCCTCGACCACGAACTGCTGCGCAACGTCATCCTCAACGGCCGGGTGAGCTGGGGGCGCGACGAGTATGAGGGCATCGACCGCGAAGACACGCGGCTGGGCGTCAATCTCGGCGCCACCTACCTGATCAATCGAAATCTCGGGGTGAACGCCTCCTATTCGCTGCTCGACACCAGCTCCGAGGGCGCCCAGCGCGATAACGATTTCACCGTCAACAGGCTCGCCGTCGCGCTTGTCGCCCAGTTCTAAACGGTCTCCGGCCGGTCGGCCGAACCTGCTCCAGTGAAGCGTCGTCGATGAATCAAGCGTTCGATCCCAATGCCCTGACCGCCCAGCCGCTTGGAGACGAGCCGCAGGGCGCGTTCGGATCGACGGCCTTCGCGCGCGCCTTCGACATCCATCACATGCTGGCGACGTTCCGGCGGCGGCTGAAGCTGTTCCTTGCGCTGGCCCTGCTTGTCTTCGTGCTCGTGCTGGTGGCCACGTTGCAGGCGACGCCCCTGTATACGGCGACGGCCAGCGTGATGATCGACAACCGCACCGAACAGGTCGTCGACACCCAGGCCGTGCTGTCCGGGCTGCCGGCCGACGCCGCCACGGTTGACACCGAGGTCGAGGTCCTGCGCTCGCGCCGCTTGGCCGAACGCGTGGTCGAGACCCTGAACCTGGATCAGGACCCTGAGTTCAACGGGGCCCTGCGTCCTCCCGGGATGGTCCAGCAAGCGACGAACGCATTGAAAGAGCTTTTCAGCGCCGCCGCTCCGAACGGCGCGAAAGAACCGTCGCCGCTGGAAGCCCAGCGCCAACGCGAACAGATCGTCGACGGCGTTCGCAGCCGTCTGGATATCCGTCGCGTCGGCATGACCTATGTCATGGGCGTCAGCTTCACCTCGACCAGCCCGGAGAAGGCGGCGCGCATCGCCAACGCCTTTGCCGAAAACTATCTGCTGGAACAGCTTCAGGCCAAGTTCGAGGCCACGCGTCAGGCCAACGAATGGCTCAATACGCGTCTGGGCGATCTGCGCGGCGAGGTGATCCAGGCTGAGGCCGCCGTCGAACAGTATCGCAACGCCAACAACCTGTTGAGCGCCTCGGGCGCGACGCTGACCGAGCAGGAGATATCGACCTACAACCAGCAACTGGCCACGGTGCGGGCCACCCAGGCTGAAGAGGAAGCCCGGCTCAACACCGCGCGGCGTCAGTTGGCGGGCGGATCGACCGGCGACGACGTGGGCGAGGCCCTGGGATCGGCCGTCGTCCAGCAACTGCGCGCCCGACGGGCCGAGGTCAGCGGTCGCGTCGCGGATTTGTCCAGCCGATACGGTCCGCGGCACCCCGACATGCTGCGCGCCGAACGCGAGCTGGCGGACATCGACGGTCAGATCCAGGCCGAAATCGGCCGCATCGTTTCCAATCTGGAGGCTCGGGTCCAGGTCTCGCGCGAGCGGACGCGGTCGATGCAGGGCAGCCTGTCGGGTGCTCGGGGGGCCTTGGCCGCCAACAACAGCGCGGGCGTGCGGCTGAACGAACTGCAACGCAACGCCGAGGCGTCGCGCACCCTTTACCAGGGTCTGCTCGACCGCTTCAAACAGACCACCAGCCAGGAAGGCCTGGAGGAATCCGACGCTCGCGTCGTGTCGCGCGCCATCATTCCGGGCGGAGCCAGTTCGCCCAATGTCCCGCTGAACCTTATGCTGGGCCTGGTCGTCGCTCTCGGCGCTGGTCTGGCCGGGGTGATCCTGGCGGAAATGCTCGACGCAGGCATGACCACCGGCGAGGACGTCGAGAACAAGCTGGGCCTGCCGCACATCGGGTCGGTGCCGCTGGTGGAATCCATCGCGACCGCGAGCGAACGCGGCATGGCGCCGGCCGATTATCTGCTCGCCAAGCCGCTGTCGGCGTTCGCCGAGGCCATTCGCGCGCTCCGGACCTCGATCCAGTTCTCCCGGGTCGGCCAGACGGTCCGCGTGATCGCCGTGACCTCGACGCTCCCCGGTGAAGGCAAGACGACGACGTCGGTTTGCCTGGCCCGGTCGGCGGCCCAGGCCGGGCAAAGGGTCGTGATCATCGACTGCGACCTGCGTCGTCGCTCGGTCAATCGGCTGATCGGGATCGAGCCGGAGGTGGGTCTGCTGGAAGTCCTGGGGGGATCCGCC
This sequence comes from Brevundimonas sp. NIBR11, assembly GCF_027912535.1. NCBI lineage: Bacteria > Pseudomonadati > Pseudomonadota > Alphaproteobacteria > Caulobacterales > Caulobacteraceae > Brevundimonas > Brevundimonas sp. NIBR11. The sequence goes on from NZ_CP115465.1 coordinate 2,041,490, forward strand.
AGCCTGGAGCAGGCCCTGCATCTCGACGCGCCGTCGGGCGCCCACGTCCTGCCGCTGACCCACACCGCCTTCACTCCCCGCGACGTGTTCAACTCCCAGGCCATGGATCAGTTGGTTGAGACGCTGACCGCAAACTTCGACCTGGTCATCCTGGATACGGCGCCCGTCCTGGCCGTCGCCGACACCCGCGTCCTCGCGGCCAAGGCGGACACGGTGGTGTTCCTGACGCGCTGGCGCGCCACGCCACAGAAGGCCATCACCAACTCTCTCAAACTGCTCGACAAGGCCGGAGCCCATGTCGCCGGTGTCGCCCTGGTCCAGGTCGATATGCGGTCGCAGGCGCGCTACGGCTACGGCGACGCCGGCTACTACTACGGCGCCTACAAGTCGTACTACACCGCGTGACCGGGGCTCGCTCCCGAGGCGTCCGGCCGGGCGAGACCGAGGCCGCACAGTGGGCGATGCTGGGCCTCGCCCCAGCGGCGATCTATCTCGGCCATTTCTTCCTGGGGGCGGCGCTGCCGCTGCCGGCGCTGATCCTGCTGATGGTTCTGTCGGGGTTGCTGTGCATCGCCCTGTCGACGCGGAGGGCCCGTCTGGAGGTCGCCTCGATCAGGCCGGTCTGGCCGCTGGTCACCCTGTTCGGACTTGTGATCGGGTCCGCCCTGCTCAGCCTGACCGACTGGGCGCCCGGTGGCGGCCACCCGATCTGGGCCTGGGTCGACGCGCCGCCTGCGGCGAGCATCAATGTCTCGGCGACCCTCATCGAGATCGTCAAGCTGATCGGGCTCGCGGCGGTCTTCGTGCTCGGATGTCTGATGGGGGCCACCAGAGATCGTGCGCGGCGGAGCCTTCAGCTCGTGCTCTGGCTCGGCGCGGCCTACGCCCTCGTCAGCCTCGTGATCTTTCTGGGCGGTGAAGAATTGGGTCACGCCAGCCGCCGGCTGACGGGCGGGTTCGCCACTGCCAACGTCGCCGGCGCCCAGTTCGGCGTCCTGTCGCTCCTGGCGCTGAGCTGGGGCATGCGGCAGCTCCGGCAGAGTCGGCACGAGCCGACAGCCCGCCGCGTCACCGAGGTGGCGCCGTCCGTGGCCGCGCTTCTGCTCTTTCTGGTCTGCCTGATGATGACGGCGTCCCGCGCGGCGCTCGGAGCGACCGGGCTGGCAATGGCCGCGCTGACGACCTGGCAAGCGATCAGCGACCGACGCGCCCGCTGGCCTACGATCGCGGCGGGATGCCTAGTCGCCGTCCTGGCGGCGGTGGTCTTCGCGCGCGGCAATACCCTCTTCGTCGATCGATTCGACACTCTCGCCTCGGGCGGCGAGATCCGGGCGGCGGTCTACGACGCCCATTGGCGCGCCTTCCTGGCCTCGCCCCTGTCGGGCTACGGGCTGGGCAGCTACTCACAGTTGAACAACCAGATCATGACGTCGCTGAACGCCCCCGCCTTGTCGGACAGCGTGATCCTGCACAACGCCTATCTCCAGTGGCTGGTCGAAGGGGGTGTTTTCGGCGCCGCAGCAATCGTTCTGCTGATCGCCGCGATCCTGGGTTGGACGCTGTGGCGCATGCTGCAAAGACAGCGAAACTCAACCGTCCTCGCCGGTCTTCTGGCCGCCTCCGGATTGGTTCTGGTCCATGCGGCCGTCGATGTTCCGCTCAACACGCCGTCCTTCGAGGCCTTCTGGGCGCTTCTCCTCGGCCTGGGGTTCGCCATGGCCCAGACCTCGAGCATCCGGCGATGAGAGTCTTTGCCATAACGATGTGTTGGCAAGGCTTCGGGCGCCGTCCGGACCATGCTACGCGTGCGGTGCAGCATGGACGTGGCGGGGGGCGCCGATGACAGTTCCAAGACTGACGTCCGAGGCGACCGCACCCACAACCCTGGCGAGTCGCGCCGCCATGGTCGGCCGACGCCTGCGCGTCTGGGCGACAACCGAAGTCGGAGGCTGGATCATCGTCGGTCTGCTGCTGATCTGCGCGCTCTTGACCGCTGCGGCCGTCGTCATCCTACCGCGGATCAACGCGGCGCCGCCGGTCGTGCCGGCCGAGACTTCCACCCTAAGCGCGACAGGCGCGACGCCGATTCAGGACCTGGCTGATTTCACCCTGGCTCCCGAGGCCGTGCAGAACATCAGCCGAGATGCCGCGCGCGCCTGGAACGCCGCCCTGCCCTTCTCGACGGATCCGATCCGTCCGTCGGCGCCCTTTTTCGCCCCGCCCACGGATGTCGAGAGCTATGGCCGCGCGCTCGATTGCCTGACCACCGCCGTCTATTACGAGGCCGCATCCGAGAGTGCGGCCGGACAGGCCGCCGTCGCCCAGGTCGTGCTGAACCGCGCACGCCATCCCGCCTATCCGCGCACGGTCTGCGGAGTCGTGTTCCAGGGCTCGGAGCGGACCACCGGTTGTCAGTTCAGCTTCACCTGTGACGGAGCCATGGCCCGCACGCCCTCGGTCGCGGGCTGGCAGAGGGCCAGGGCGGTGGCCGCCGCCGCCCTGAACGGCCATGTCGTCGCGGCCGTCGGCACGGCGACCCACTATCACACCGACTGGGTCGCCCCCTACTGGGCGCCGCGCCTGTCCAAGATCACCATGATCGGGGCGCATATCTTCTATCGCTGGAACGGGGCCTGGGGCCTGCCGGCCGCCTTCCGCGGCGTCTACGCGGGGGCCGAACCCGTCGTGCCCAAGATGGCGGGCCTGTCGACCATCGCGTTCCAGACGCCGGTCGAGGTGTTCGACGCTTTCGACGCGCCTGCTCTCGAGACTGAGAGTGGCCCCCTGCCCCAGGCCGCCAGACTGGCGCCGACGGTGTCGCTGGTTGATGGGGAACCGGCCGCCGCCGCTCCGGAGACGCTGCAGGGCGCCGAAACCACGGCTCAGACGCCGACCGCCCCGCTGACGCGTCCTGTGGTGTTGCAACGCGACGCGCCGATCATGGCCGATCCGCTGGCCAGTCCCACCGCCCCGCCTGTCCGGCAGCGGCAACGCATCGCGGCGCCCTCGGGATGGTAGCCTTCGTGCTTCGGATCGCGCGAGAGCGCAGCGACGGGAGGGCGACGTGACCCTCATCAGCGGCGGCCTGATGCCGGACTACGGCGATCATTCCGTGACTGACGGCTCAGTGGGCCGTCCGCGCCCTCAGGCTCTGGCGGGACAGCGAAAACGCATCCTGGTCATCGGCAAATACTATCCCCCTTTCCAAGGCGGGATCGAACACGTCACCCAACTCTATGTCGACCGACTGTCGCAGACCCACGACGTCCGCACGATGGTCAACGCCCATGACCGAACGAGCGGCGAGGAGCGGTTGGGTCGCGCCAGGCTGACACGACTGCGGACCTGGTTTTCGGCCTTCTCCCAGCCGATCGCGCCCTCGCTGATGTGGAAGCTCCGTCTGTCGGACTACGACATGGTTCAATTCCACGCGCCCAACCCGTTCGCAGGGCTGGTGCTGTGGCTGCATCTGGCCTGCAGCCGGTTCCGCGGCGTGCTCGTGATCGTGCACCACATGGAGATTCACGGGCGCGGACTGATCCGCGCCTGTGTGCAGCCCATATACCTGGCTTTGGTCAGGCGCGCGGCGTGGGTCGCGGTATCGTCCCGCAAGAATTTCGCGCTGTCCCGAGACCTGCCGGCCGACGCTCCGATCGTGACTTTGCCGTTCTGCGTCCGCGCGGACGAATACTCGATCAGCGCTTCCACCAGGGCCGAGACCCTGGCCTGGCGACGTGCGCGGTATGGCAAGGCGCCGCTGGTCGGATTCGTGGGCCGGCATGCACGGTACAAGGGGCTGGACGTGCTGGTGCGGGCGCTGGCCGAAATGCCGAACGTTCGCGCGGTCATCGCAGGCGACGGGCCGACGCGGGCCGAGACCATGACGCTGGCGAACGCGCTCGGCGTCGCGGACCGGATCGACTTCCCTGGCGCGCTGAACCACGCCGACAAGCTGCGATTGCTGTCGGCCATCGACGTTTTCGCCTTCCCTTCGACCGAGAACACAGAAGCCTTCGGCGTCAGCCAGCTGGAGGCCATGCAGGTCGGCGCCGTGGTCGTGGCCAGCGACCTGCCTACCGGGGTCACGGACATCTCCATCGACGAGGAGACCGCCCTAGTCGCCCGCCCCGGAGACCCCGAGGACCTGGCCCGCCAGCTCACGCGCGTCCTGACGGACCGTGACCTGGCGAACCGGCTGAGGACGAATGCTGCCGCCCATGTCGAGCGCACCTTCTCCGAGCCGGCGGTCCTGACGGAACTGGATCGGCTGACGCGCGTGGCGCTGCAGTCGCCGACCGGCCAGCCGCAGGCACGCGTGCGATGAAGGTCGTCGGCCTGAAATCCGCCTGGAAAAGGCTTCGTGACTTCGCGGCGTCCCGGTCGGGCAAGGGTCTGTCCGCCGCCACCCTGTATCAGGCGGCGACCTATCTGCTGCCGCTGATCACCTTCCCCTACCTGGCCCGTGTGCTGGGCGTGGAAGGGTTCGGTCTCGTCGGTCTGGCCACCGCCGTCGTCGGCTACGCCCTGCTCGTCACCGAGTGGGCGTTCGGCCTGACCGCGACCCAGGCCGTCGCCCAGAGCCAGGGGGACGCGGCGGCGGTCAACCGCATCATCTGGTCGACCCTGCTGGCGAAGACCTGTCTCGGCCTGGTCTGCGGCGCCGCGATCGGCATCGGCGCCCTGTTCGCCCCTGCCGACCTGAGGCCTGTCTTGTGGGCCTCAATCGTGACTCTTGTCGGGATGATCATCAGCGTCGACTGGGCGCTCCGTGGAGTGCACGCCACAACCAGTTTCGCCGCGACGTCCATCATCGGCCGGGCCGCTGCAGTGCCCTTGATCTTCATCCTGGTCCGCGATCGGGGGGACGCCGCCATGGCCGTATTCAGCCTGGGCGTGGGCGGTCTGATCACCGGAGCCCTCGGCATCTGGCGGGGCGTTCGAATGGGTCTGATCGGCAGGCCCGAGACGGGCGTGGGCGACGCCTGGCGGGCCATCAGAGGGGGCGCCCACGTCTTCGGCTCGATGGCCATGACCAGCCTCTACACCAACACCGTCACCGCCGGGTTGGGTCTCTTCGCGGGCACGGCCCAGGTTGGGCTATTCGCTGCGGCGGACCGGGTGAGGAAGCCGTTCGCCACCCTGCTGTCGCCGATCAATCTGGTCTTTTTCCCCCGAATGGGAGAGCTGGCGGCATCGGATCCGCCGGCGGCGGAGCGGATGGCGCGACGGCTTCTGATGATTCAGGGCGGGGCAGCATTGCTGCTCACCCTGGCGCTGATCGCGTCCGCGCCCCTGGTGGTGCGCATTCTGCTGGGCGACGCCTTCGACCCGGTGGTTCCCGTGCTGCAGATCCAGGCCGGGCTGATCTTCCTGACCGGGCTCAGCAATGTTCTGGGGCTGATGATCATGCTGCCGTTCGGGATGAAGCGGGCGTTCACCCTGTGCATCCTTTCCGGGGCCATCGTCGGCCTGACGGCTCTGTTCCCCCTGGCCCATTCGCATGGGGCGCTCGGCGCCTCGATCGCAGCCTGTCTGGCGGAGTTCAGCGTCACGGCGACCATGGTGTTCGCCCTGCGACGGCGATTCTCCTGGGTAAGACTGGGGCGCGTCCGGTATGCGTGAAATCCTGATCGTCGGCGCCGGTTTCGCGGGCGCGGTCTGCGCCGAACGCCTCGCGGCGCGTGGCGAACGGGCGCGGGTTATCGACCGGCGGCCGCACATCGCCGGCAATGCCTATGACGAACATGACGCGCACGGCGTGTTGGTCCATCGCTACGGGCCGCACATCTTCCACACCAACGCCAAACGCATCTTCGAATATCTGAGCCGTTTCACGGACTGGCGCTTCTATGAGCATCGGGTCCTGGCCGAAGCGCGCGGACAGCAGCTTCCGATCCCGATCAATCGCACGACGCTGAACAGCCTTTACGGTCTCGAACTCGACGAAGCAGGGGCCGCGGCCTTCATCGAACAGGCGCGCACCCCGCGCGAAAAGATCGCGACCAGCGAGGACGTCGTCCTCAACAGCGTCGGGCCCGAGCTCTGCGACCTGTTCTTCCGCGGCTACACGAAGAAGCAGTGGGGCCTGGACCTGTCGGAGCTTTCGGCGGGCGTGGCCGCGCGCATCCCGACCCGCACCAACGACGACGATCGCTATTTCACCGATGCGTTCCAGTTCATGCCGTCCCATGGGTACACGGCGATGTTCGCGCGAATGCTGGACCACCCCAATATCACGGTGGAGCTGGGCGTGGACTTCCACGACATCGACCGTTCGAGCTTCGACCACATCGTCTATACCGGACCGATCGACGCCTATTTCGACCACCGCTTCGGCCCCCTGCCCTATCGCAGCCTGCGGTTCGAGCACGAGCATCTGCCGGACGTGGATCAGGCCCAGCCGGTCGGGACCGTCAACTATCCGAACGACCACGCCTACACCCGCATCACTGAGTTCAAGCATCTGAGCGGGCAGACGATGTCTGGGACCTCGATCGTTCGCGAGTATCCGACGGCGGAGGGCGATCCCTACTATCCGATCCCCCGGCCCGAGAACGAGGCCCTGTTCAAGCGATACCGCGAACTGGCCGACGGAGAGCCGAACGTGACGTTCGTCGGCCGTCTGGCCCAGTACCGCTACTACAACATGGACCAGGTCGTGGGGGCCGCGCTGTCCGCTGTGGAGGGCATGCCGTGAAAGTCGCGATCTACGAACGATACAGGCTGCGACAAGGCGCCAGCGGTCCGCCCGGCTATCTCTGGTACCTACGCTGCGGCCTCGAGACCCTCGGCGACGACTCGATCGTGTTTCTGGAAGGCGACACGGCGACGGCGCCGAACCGCCCCCCGCCCTCGCGGTTAATGCAGCGGCTTCGCGACGTCAGCCCAGGCCTGTGGAGGCTGGCCAAGTCCTATGGCCCCTCGGAACTGAGACGCCAGGTCATCGACGCCACCAGGAACGTCGCCGAGCTCCGTCTGCCCGATTGGGCCGAAGTCGAACTGCGGGACGGCGATTTCGACCTCATTCACTGCCACTGCGTGGAGGACGCCGTCCGGGCGCACAACTCGCTCGAATGCCTGGGATTGCGAGACCGGACACGCATCATCACCACGGTCCATTCGCCCGAGCCGCCCTATCTGGAAAGCCTGGCGGGCTTCCACGGGCATGGCCTTCACCGATCGCTGGAACGGACCGCCGAGCGAGGGCTAAAGACCATCGACGACACGGCCGTGCGGGTGTCCGACGGCTTCATCTTCCCGGCGGCGGAGGCGATCGAGCATTTCGCCTCGTGGTCCGCCCTGACCAAAGCGCTCTCCGAGAAACCGCTTCGGTACGTGCTGACGGGCATCACCGAGTCGGCCCAAACGCCGTCCACATATCCGTTGCCCGCCGGCAGGCTCAAGCTGATGTTCGCCGGACGGCACAACGAGGTGAAGGGCTACGACCTTCTCAGCTCGGCGGCGCCGCTGCTGGAACGGCATGATGCGGTGATGGTCGTCGCCGGGGCCGCCGGCCCGCTGCCGACACCCGAGCATCCGCGATGGTGCGAGTTGGGGTGGATCTCCAATGCCCGCAGCGTGATGAGCCGGTGCGACGCCTTCGTGCTGCCGAACAAGGCCACCTATTTCGACCTCGTCGCCCTGGAGGTCCTCGCCGCCGGAAGGATGTTGATCGCGAGCCGGACGGGCGGCAACAAGGTTCTGGAGCGGCTGTCCGACGGCGTCCTGTTGTTCGATCCCACCGAGGCCGGTCTGAGGGGCGCGCTGGAGGAGGTCGCCGCCCTGGACGCGAACGAACTCGCCCGACGCGGGGCATCGAACCGCGCGGCCTTCGACCGGCATTTCACCGCGACCAGGTTCGCCGAGAAATACCTCGTGGCCATCCGGTCGCTCGCTGCGGGCGCCAGCGGCGCCGTGGACGAGCCTTCGGATCGGAACGTCTCCCTTTGCGCATAGTCCTGACATCCGGTCACAAGGCCGACTGGGATGCGGGGGCGTCGAGCGTCTATCTGAACCTGCATCAGCAGCTCGGTTCACTGAACCACGACACGTCGATCCATCACTACGACCGCTACGGAGCGTCGGGAGCGGTGGGTCGGCTCGCCGGTCTGGTCGATCCCTTGCTGCTCGATCGGGTGCTGTACGACGAAGTCAAACAGGCTGACGTTGTCGATGTGACGGGCGGCCTGGGCTGGAAACTGTTCGACCGGCTCGGTCGGGAGGCCGGCGGCCGCGCCCCGCTTCGCGTCTGTCATCTCCACGGGCTGGAGTTCAAGGACGACCAGGCGCGAATGATGGAAGAAGCCTCCCAGCTCCTGAAAACGCCGCTCCTTTACAGGCTCTTCGGCCGACATCTGCGGAACTGGCATGAGTTTCGGGCGATCAGGAACGCCGATCTGGTCATCTGCCACAGTTCGAGGGAAGCCGACGCCATTCAGGTGGCGGGGCTGAAGGGCGAAAACCAGATCGCCGTCGTTCCCCTGGGCGTCGATTCCGGCCCCGTGAAACCGCGAGACTTCACCGTGGCCGCGATCCGCATCCTGTGGTGGGGCTCTTGGACCGAGCGAAAGGGTCGGGCCTATCTGCCGCGCACGCTCGAACTGATCGCCCGGGAGGTTCCCGAGGTGACCCTGACGATCGGCGGCTGCAGCTCGGAGAAAGCCAGCATCCTCCGTGCGTTCGGTCCGGCGATGGCCAGTCGCGTTGAAGTCCTGCCGTTCGTGTCGCGGGCGCAGCAAAGCGACATCATGGACGAGCACGACGTCTTCCTGTTCCCGTCGATTTCAGAGGGGTTCGGCCTAGCGCTGCTGGAGGCGATGTCGCGTGGGATGCCTTGCGTCACGACCTACACCGGAATGTACGACTGGCTGGAACACGGCCGGAACTGCTGCGTGGTCCCGATGCAGGCGCCCTCCGCGACGGCTCGCCAGATCGTGACCCTTCTCCGGAGCCCGGCGTTGAGGTCGGCCCTGTCCGCCGAGGCGATCGAGACGGCCCACGCATTGACCTGGCGAAACTTCGCCGAAGGGGTGGCGCAGGCCTACGCGCTTCATCTGGAACGACGGACCGGGCGATGCTGATCTCGGTCCTGGTCCCCACCTACCGGCGTCCGGACGATCTGGCGCGCTGTCTCGCCGGTCTGGAAAGGCAGACCCGGCGCGCGGACGAAGTGGTCGTCGTCCATCGCGAGGACGATCTCGAAACCCGCACCGTCCTCAGCCGGTTCGCAAAGACCCTGCCCGTCGTCGCGGCGGCGGTGAGTGGTCCGGGCGCTGTCAGGGCCTACAACCTCGGCCTGGACACGGCGGCGGGGGACCTCGTCGCGATCACCGACGATGATGCGATCCCGCACACGGACTGGCTGGCGCGGATCGAGACGCATTTCGCGGCCAATGAAACACTCGGCGCCGTGGGCGGCCGGGATGTCGTGCACGAGGACGGCGTCGCCATCGCCGCGAGCCGATCCGTCGTCGGGCGCATACAGTGGTTCGGTCGGGTGATCGGCAACCACCATCTGGGGCGCGACGGACCGCGACCTGTGCATGTGCTCAAGGGCGTGAACATGAGTTTCCGGCGCGCCGCCATAACGGGCCGCCGGTTCGATGCCCGACTGAGAGGCGCCGGCGCGCAGGTCCATCTCGAGATCGGCCTCTGCACCGCTGTTCTCAAAGCCGGATGGGGCGTCGTCTACGATCCGGAGGTGCGGGTGGATCATTTTCCCGCTCGGCGGCACGACGACGATCAGAGAACGGGCTTCTCCGCCGGAGCGCAGGTCGACGCCGTCCACAACGAGACTTTGGCCCTGCTCGACTATCTGCCGTGGGCGCGCAGAGGTCTGTTCGTCCTGTGGGCGACGATCGTCGGCACGCGGCAGTCGCCCGGGGCGGCGCTAGCGCTGCTGACGGCGAACCGGCGAGAGGGGCGAGACCGCTTCGCCGCCACGATGAAGGGACGAGCGCAAGGGATCGGGACATGGTTGCGCACACGCTGAGGCGCGCAGACAGACCCGTGGGGCCCGGCCTCTTGTCGCGGCCGGAGACGCTGGTCCAGTGGGCGTTCGTCATCGTCACGGCGGGCCTGCTCGCGATCGGCGGCGGCGGGTTTCTGACGCTGGCCTTCACTCCGCTGGCGCTGGCGGCAGGCGGCTATCTGTATGTGAAGGCGCCGACGCGGGACTATCTGTCTTTCAGTCTGTGGCTTTGGATGCTGACGCCGATGGTGCGCCGCATCGCCGACTGGCAAAGCTCGTACCACGTCATAAGCCTGGCCATGCTGGCTCCCCTCGTGGTGACCGGCCTCTCCCTGATAACCGTCGCGCGGATGGGACGATCGCTGGTCCGGGGACCGATGTCCGGGTTCACGCTGATGATCGCCGTCTGCCTGTATGGGGCGATCCTGGGATTGCTGCAGGGACACGGTCTGGCGGTGGTCTACGCCCTGCTCAACTGGCTGGCCCCCTTGGCCGCCGGGCTGCACATCCTGGCCCATCGACGTGACGTAGGCGGCATGACCCGCGCGGTCTTCACCACCATGGCCTGGGGCGCGCTGATCATGGGCGTCTACGGCGTGCTGCAGTATCTGGCGCCACGTCCCTGGGACATCCTGTGGATGATCAACTCCGCGATGACCAGTATCGGCAGGCCTGTGGCCGGGCAGATGCGCGTCTTCAGCACCATGAACTCGCCCGGGCCGTTCTCCGTTCTGCTATCGGCGGGGCTTCTGATCCTTTTGTCGCCGATGGTCGCGCGCCTCCGCTGGTTTGCGGCGGCGCCCGCGCTCGCGGCCTTCGCCATGACCCTGGTTCGCTCGGCTTGGGGCGGCCTGGCCGTCGGACTGGGCGTGCTCTTCATCCTCGGACAGGGGCTGGATCGGTTTCGCTACATGATTGTAGCGATGGCGGTGACGCTGCTGACCCTGCCTCTGCTGACCATTGGCCCCATCGCCGAAAGCGTGCAGACGCGACTGGAGACGGTGACGCGCATCGAGCAGGACGCCAGCTTCCGGGCGCGCTCGGAGTTCTACGGGTCGATGGGCGCCGACGTCCTGACCCTGACCGTCGGGAACGGACTGGGATCGACGGGGCTGGCGACCCGCCTGACCACCCGGCAGGGAGAGATCGGCACCAACGGGACGTTCGACAGCGGTCTGCTGGACATGCTGTTCACCTTCGGTTGGGCAGCCGTTCCGGGCTTCATCGCCATCGGGATGATCCTGGTCGCAGTCATTCGGGTGGGCGGCCGCAACAACGCATCCCAGATCTGTTCGGCCATCATGATCTCGACCGTGGCCCAGATGGTGTTTTCAAACACCCTGACCGGCCCGACGGGCCTTGTCGCCCTGTCCCTTGCGGCTCTGGCGGTCGCTCAGTCGGCCGCCGGAGCTCAGGCGAACGGATTGCCGGCGCGACGGCGCACGCCATGAGGATCGTGATCGTCACCCACTGTTTCAAGGCTAGCGATGGTCAGGGACGCGTCAACGCCGAGGTGGCGCGCGCCGCCGCCCTCGCCGGCCACCAGGTCCATCTGATCGCTGATGAAGTCGCGCCGGACCTGGTCGAGGCGCCGGGAATCACCTGGACGCGTGCGACGCACGGTCCGTTGCCGACCGCCCTGCTGAAGTACGCCTGGTTCTGGGCCTCGTCCGGACTCGCCTTGCGCAAGGTGAGGAAGGGGGCGGACGTCGTGGTCGTCAACGGCTCGGTCACCGCGGGACGCAGCGACCTCAATGCCGTTCACTTCGTGCACGGGGGATGGCGGGCGTCGCGGCATTACCGGACCGCCGGCGGCCTCAAGGGTCTCTACCAGACGCTTCTCGGCCGGTTGAACATCATCAGCGAGCGGAGGGCGTTCGACCGATCCCGTCTGCTGACCGCGGTTTCACCGGCCGTGGCCGAGGAAATCCGGCGGGTCCGTCCGTCTGCTTCGATCGAGATCATCCCCAACGGGGTGGATTGCCAGGAATTCCATCCGCGCGACGCCGGCGAGGTTCGGCCGAAGGAGGCTGTGATCCTGTTCGCGGGCGACATCCGAACCTCACGCAAGAACCTGGACACCGTCCTGCAGGCGCTCACCCGCCTTCCCGGCGCTCGACTTCACGTCGCCGGCGACACCACCGGCAGCCCCTATCCTGAAATGGCTCGGTCGCTGGGCCTGCAGGACAGGGTTCGATTCCTGGGTCAACGCGGCGACATGGCAGACGTCATGCGCGACGCTGACCTGTTCGTCTTTCCCTCGCGTTACGAACCGTTCGGCCTGGTCATTCTAGAAGCCTTGGCGACGGGCCTGCCAGTGGTGACCACCGTGGCGGCCGGCGCGGCAGAACTGGTCCGCGATGCGGACGGCGTCGTTCTGCAAGATCCGGACGACGTCGAAGCACTCGCCCGCGAAACGGGGGTGCTGCTGGCCGATGCCGCACGGATGGCGCGGGCAGGCCTAGCGGGACGACGGATCGCCGTCGAGCACAGCTGGGACCGGATGGCCCGTCGCTACATCGACGCTTTCGAACGCCTCGCCCCGACGACGAGCACGGCATCATGAAGACCCTCCACCTCGGCCTCGAGTGGTTTCCGGAGCGGGCGGGCGGACTGCCGCGCTATTTCCACGATGTGATGCGCGCCGCCCCGCCCCATTTCGGGTTCGAAGGATTGGTGCTCGGCTCGGAGCGGATCGCCGAAGAGACCGGCGGGCGGGTCGAAGCGTTCGCCCGCTCCGAGGACGGCTTCCCGACCAAGATGTCAGGCCTGCGCCGCACGATGCGACGGCGGCTGGCGGCGACCGATCCCGATGTCGTGGTGTCGCACTTCGCCCTGTTCGCCCTGCCCGTGCTGGACATGATCAACCGGCCCCACGTCGTTCATTTTCAAGGACCCTGGGCGGCCGAAAGCGCGGTGGAAGGTCAGGACAGCCTGCGGGTGAGGATCAAGCGGATGGTGGAGACGGCCGTCTACCGCCGCGCCGGGAGCGCCATCGTCCTGTCGGAGGCCTTCGCTACGATCCTGACGCGCGACTACGGCGTCGCCCCGGAGCGCATTCAGGTGATCCCGGGCGGTGTGGACGTTGTCCGGTTCGACGTCCCACAGACACGATCGCAGGCGCGCGACCATCTGCGCTGGCCAAATGACAGGCCGATCCTGCTGGCTGTGCGGCGGCTGGTGCGCCGCATGGGCCTGGATGTGCTGATCGAAGCCATGGCCGCCGTGGTGCGGATGCATCCGGATGCGCTGCTGCTGATCGCGGGACGCGGCCCCATGGCCAAGGACCTGCAGACGCTGATCGATGAGAGGGGGCTGGGCGACCATGTCCGGCTTCTGGGCTTCGTGCCGGACGATGATCTGCCCATCGCCTACCGGGCGGCGGATCTCAGCGTCGTTCCGACCCAGGCGCTGGAGGGGTTCGGACTGATCGCCGTGGAGTCCCTCGCCGCCGGAACGCCGGCCGCCGTCACGCCCGTCGGCGGATTGCCCGAGATCGTGGGGCCGCTCTCGCCCGATCTGGTATTCGAAAACGCGTCAGCCGCAGGCATCGCCGACGGTATTCTGCGACTGCTTCAACCCGGCGGCGCGCCAACGGCGTCGGCCTGTCGCGCGCACGCCGCAGGCTTCGACTGGGGCGTGATCATACAGCGCCTGGCCGTCGCCTACGGAGCCTCGAGATGAGCAAGCAGCATCGGGTGATGTTCCTGCTCAGGCGGCTCGACCTCAACGACGGGGTGAGTTCGCATCTGGATACCTTATGCGGGGAACTGGCCAGCCGGGGGCACGCCGCGATGATCCTGTCGGGGCCAGTTTCGGGTCAGGAGACGATGGCCGAGCGTTTGGAGCGCCTGCGGTCGGCGACCGAGCGGATCGACGCCGTTAACTCTCATGGTCTGTTTCGCTCGCTGCTGCCCGCTGGGCTGAAAGCCGCGCGAGCGTTCAAGCCGACCGTGATCCACGCCCACGGACTGTCGGCTTCGGCGCTTGGGCGCGTCCTGTCCTGGATCAGCGGCGCGCCGCTGGTCACGACCAGCCATGTCCTGATCGACCAACCGAGGCGAAGCCAGCGGGTCAAGGCCGGGTTGCTGGCGAGGATGATGCCAAGCGACCGGATGATCGCGATATCGTCAGCCCTGCAATCCTATTTCGCCGACACCCTCGGGGTCCGCTCCTCGAGAATCGACCTGATCCCGAACGGCATCCGCAGCGACGACTACACGATTCCGACGCCATCCCAGCGCAGCGCTGCACGCGAAGCTTTCGGCCTGACGGCCGAGGCTCTGGTCTGCGTGCTGCCCGGCCGTCTCGACAGGACCAAGGGCCATCACATCGCCGTCGAGGCCATCCGCCGTCTGGGCAAGGAACGACCCGTCGTCTGCCTTTTCCCCGGCTCCGGCGACGGGGCGGACGAGATCATCCGCCATGCTCTTGTCACTGACAGGGACCGCGAGCGCTTTCGCTTCCTTGGCCAACTCCCCAACCTGCGCGCGGTTTTCCAGGCGGCGGACGTCTTGCTTCTGCCTAGCCACAACGAGGGCTTTGCGCTGGTCGTCGTCGAAGCGATGCTGTCCGGCTGCGTGCCGGTTCGCACCCCTTCCGCAGGGGCGTCCGATCAGATCGAGGATGGGGTCGGGGGCTTCATCGTGCCTTTCGCCGACCCGACGGCATTGGCGGATCGCATCGAGCGACTGTTCGATCCGGACCTTCGACATCGTTTGGCGGACGCGGCCCACGCCAGGGCGCGCAGAGAGTTCACCGCCGATGTCATGACCGTCCGCACGCTTCGGACCTACGACATGGCCATCGTGGCGGGAGCCGGGAGATGACCCGCGCGCTGCCCTCCATCCTGATCGTCGATCAGTCCGCAGAGATCGGCGGGGCCGAGCTGTCGATGCTGGACTTCGCGACCCGCTACGACGGCCCGCTGGAGATCTGCGTTCTGGCCGAGGGGCCGTTTGCGGCGCTCGCCAGGGAACGCGGCGTAGCGGTCAGCGTCATCCCGCTCGGCAAGGTGTCGGAGATCAGACGGGGCGACAGCGGCTTCAGCCTGATGCGCGTCGCGTCGGGGCTGTGGTCCACGGGGCGGCGACTGGGAGAACGAGCCCGAAGTTTCGATCTCGTCATCGGCAATACACTGAAGGCCTTCGTCATCGCCGCCCTGGCGCGACCGCTGCATCGCCGGCCGGTGG
This sequence comes from Brevundimonas sp. NIBR11, assembly GCF_027912535.1. NCBI lineage: Bacteria > Pseudomonadati > Pseudomonadota > Alphaproteobacteria > Caulobacterales > Caulobacteraceae > Brevundimonas > Brevundimonas sp. NIBR11. The sequence continues at coordinate 2,056,652 of NZ_CP115465.1, forward strand.
TGTTTCATCTGCACGATCTGCTGACGGCCGAACATTTCAGCCTGCCGCTGCGGATTGGCGTCGTCCTGCTGGCCCGCCTGGCGGCCTGGCGGGCCATCATGAACTCCGAAGCCACCGCCGCCTCATTCGTGAAGACCGGCGGGCGGCGCGAGCAAGTTCGCGTGGTCTACAATGGCATCGACCCGACGCCCTTCGAGGTCGTCGATAGGTCGGCGGCGAGAGCCGCGCTGATCGCCGAGACCAGCCTGTGCGCGGAACGGCCGATCGTCGGCGTCTTCAGTCGCCTGGCCGAATGGAAGGGCCAGCACGTTCTGCTGGAGGCCTTGGCGCGCCTGTCGGACGTTCAGGCCGTTATCGTCGGCGGCCCTCTGTTCGGCGAAGATGCCTACGAGGCGCGGTTGCGCAGGTTGATCTCCGATTTCGGCCTGGACGGTCGCGTGCGCATGACCGGGTTTCGCAAGGACGTGCCCTCGCTCATGTGCGCCGTCGACGTCGTGCTGCATACCTCGACTTCCGCGGAGCCATTCGGCCGGGTGATCGTCGAGGGGCAACTGGCGCGCAAACCCGTCATCGCGACGCGAGCGGGCGGAGCTGTCGAACTGATCCGTGACGGGGAAACGGGGATTCTGGTCACGCCGGGCGACTCGGCCGCCCTGGCCGAGGCGATCGGCGGCCTTGTCGATCGACCGGATCACGCACGTGCGATGGCCGAGGCGGGGTACGGCTATGCGACCGGTCACTTCCTGATCGACCGCCACGTGGCGAATATGCGGCTCGCCCTCGATATCGACGCAGTCGATCCGACGCAGGAACCCATGCAATGAGCGATTGCGTCCTGGTCACCGGCGGCGCCGGCTATGTCGGATCCCACGTCTGCTTGGCCCTGGCCAAGGCGGGGTTCACGCCCGTCGTCTATGACGACCTGAGCAATGGCCACGCCGAGTTCGTACAGTGGGGACCGCTCGAACAGGGCGACATTCGTGACGGCGCCAGGCTGGACGCCGTGATCGCCGAACACAGGCCCGTGGCCGTCCTGCATTTCGCCGCCCTCATCGAGGTCGGTGAATCCCTCAGAGAGCCTGGCCGGTTCTTCGACAACAATGTGGGGGGGGCCATCACACTCATCGAGGCGGCTCGGCGCGGCGGGATCGGCGTGATGGTCTTTTCGTCGACCTGCGCGATCTTCGGCAATCCCGTGAGCCTGCCCATGGCGGAAGGGCACCCTCGCGCACCCCTCAGTCCGTACGCCAGGTCCAAGCTCCAAATCGAGGAGGCTCTCGCGGACTACGACCGCTACGTCGGCTTCCGCTCGGTGTGCCTGCGCTATTTCAACGCGGCAGGCGCCGACGAGCAGGGGCGGATCGGCGAGCGACACGAGCCGGAGTCTCACGCCATTCCGCTGGCGATCCAGACGGCGCTGGGCCTGCGGCAAGGCTTCAAGGTGTTCGGCGCCGACTACGAGACGCGCGACGGCACGGCGGTGCGCGACTACGTCCACGTCGCCGACCTGGCTGACGCCCACCTGCGGGCGCTGAAGTATCTGCTGGCCGGCGGGGAAACGAATGCCTTCAACCTGGGCACAGGAACCGGCACGACGGTAAGCGAACTGATCGAGGCCATTCAGCGCGGGGCCGATCAGCCGTTCCCGGTCGAGATCGTCGGCCGACGGCAAGGCGACCCCACCTGTCTGGTCGCCGACAGCAGCCGGGCGCGCGAGACCCTCGGATGGCGGCCCACGCGCACTCTGGACGACATCGTTCGGACGGCCTGGCGATGGCACAGGGCAGAGATGGACCGCGGCCGGCGGGGTTCGGCCCAAGGATAGGGGCGCGGCGGGCCCGGACCCGCCGCGCCTTCAGACTAGCTGAACAGGCCGAGCAGGATCGAGGTCGACTGGTTGGCGATCGACAGAGCCTGCGCACGCCCAGCTGTTGCTTCGTCTGCAACGACTGGAGGCGGGCGCTTTCCTTCGCCAGATCCGCGTCAACCAGGTTGCCCACACCGTTTTGCAGGGCGTCGGAGAGCTTGCCGACGAAGGCGCGGTGCGTGTCCAGCGACTTGGCGCCGGTGCCCGGGCGAGCCAGGGCCGACGACACGTTGTCGATAGAGGCGTTGACGGCGGCCAGAGCGGTCGTCGCCAGGGTCGAGGTGCCGATGGTCATCGCAGCCGTGACGGTCACGTTCGCGCCGCCGAGAGCCAGGTTTTGAGCCTTGACGTCGATGGTGGTGCCCGAAGTGTTCGACAGCGCCTTGTCGGTCGCGGCCAGGGCCTTTTCCTTCAGTTGAACGAGCAGGTCCGAAACGGACTCACCAGCGGCCAGACCGACGTCGATGGCGGAAGATCCACGATCCAGGCTGTCCTTGGCGGCGTTCATGGCCGGGATTTCCGAACGCTGACCCTGGGCGATAGCCCAGATGGCGCCGTTGTCCTTGGACGAGTGCACCTTCTTGCCGGTGTTGATGCGCGCTGGACGGTGGCCAGCTCGGCGTTGGTGTTTTGCAGGTTCTGCAGGGCGACCAGAGCGCCCGAAGATCACGAAGTCGAGCTAACATTCGCCGAACAAAAGTAGGTCCGGCCGCGAAGCCTGGTCGATGAGGAAAGGGGAGCCTGTGGCGGACAGAGAGGGATTCGAACCCTCGGTAGGCTTTCACCTACACACGCTTTCCAAGCGTGCGCGATCGACCACTCCGCCACCTGTCCGTTGAACCACGAGGGCCTAACGCCCGGGAGGTCGCCCGGGGAGGCGAGGCTGATAGAACAGCGCGGCGCTTCCGGCAAGCGCCGCGCTGGTCAAATCGATCCGTGCTTCCCATATGGTCGCCATGTTCATTCTTTCACGGATCGCTGCGATGCTGAGCCAGAAGACCACCCTGCCGACCGCCGAAACCGCCCTGCCCGGCCGGTCCACGCCTCTGCCGACCGACGAGGTCCATTTCGTCAACGGGCGGCCGCTGAAAGGGCCGCATCCGGAAGGGTTCGAGACGGCCCTCTTCGGCATGGGCTGCTTCTGGGGCGTGGAGCGCAAATTCTGGCGACTGCCGGGCGTCTGGGTCACGGCGGTGGGCTACTCGGGCGGGATCACGCCCAACCCGACCTATGAGGAGACCTGCACCGGACTGACCGGTCAGACCGAGGTGGTCCAGGTCGTCTTCAACCCGGCCGAGATTTCCTATGCCGAACTGCTGAAGACCTTCTGGGAGGGGCATGATCCGACCCAGGGCATGCGCCAGGGAAACGACGTCGGTTCGACCTATCGTTCGGCCATCTACTATCTGAACGACGAACAGCGGGCCGAGGCGGAGGCGTCGCGCGACGCCTATCAGGGCGCCCTGACCAAGGCGGGGCGCGGACAGATCACGACCGAGATCACACCGGCCGGCCCCTTCTACTTCGCCGAGGGCTATCATCAGGGCTATCTGGCCAAGAACCCGGACGGCTACTGCGGCATCGGCGGCACGGGGGTGGTCTGTCCGATCGGAGTCGGCGTCGAGGCGTGACGATATGGACCGGGCAGGAATAGGCAGGGCCTGTCTGGCCTTGCCCGGAGCCACGCTGGATCATCCCTTCGGCGACCATCACGACGCCTATCGCGTCGGCGGAAAGATGTTCGTGATGGTCGGCCAGGAAGGCGGGGTGTCGTTCAAGGTTTCCGACATCGCCTATGCGATCCTGACCGAGACCGGCAAGGCGCGACCGGCGCCCTATCTGGCGCGGGCCAAATGGGTGAACCTGCCGGACCCTGACGCCTGGGATGATGACGAGTTGGCCGAGCATTTTGCGATCGGCCATCGCATTGTCGCGGCGAAACTGACGAAGAAGGTCCGGGCTGAACTCGGCCTCTGACGCGCGGTCTCAGGCAGCGGGCGGGCGGCGCACGAAGGCGTCGTAGACGTGTGTCGTCTCGGCGAAGGTGACGCGGGCAGGCTGGCCCGCGAACGGTTGATGCGAGAACCAGGGTTCGGTCAGAGACGCCGCGATGGGATCGCCGATTTTGTCGACGTTCCAGCCGAGCAACAGCTTTCCGCCGGGCCTGAGGATGCGCGACAGGGCCTGCAGGGCCTTGCGTTGCTGATCCGGCGCATCGACGCCGAAACCCAGCACGCCGTTGCAGACGATGGCGTCGAATATCTGGTCTGCGAACAGGGTGTCGGCCTCGCAGATGTCGCCGGTGCGGTGGCGTCCCTCCACCCCCCAGCGCGCGGCGGCGGGATCGATGTCGGTGGTCCAGACCTCGCCGCCTTGCGCTTCCAGGACCGGATAGTCGTCGGCGGTGTAGGCCCGGCACCCGACCCACAGGATTTTGCCGCCTTCGGTCGCGAAGGCGGGGATGTAGGCTTCGGCGAGCAGCTTGCGGTCCGGCAGGTCACGGATTTTTTGCGACCGGCGGCTCTTGAGCGCCTGCACGCCCGCGTCGCCCGCGAACAGTCTGGTCAGAAACGTGCGTGCGCCCACTCGACTACCTCTCGCCTCGAATACAAATTCGGGCCGGTTGGGCGTAATGCCCAACCGGCCCGTCGAGGATCATCGCCGTGAGACGGCGCCGATCCATTCGGCAAGGGTTCAGGAGGCCCCGCCGAAATGTGAACGCCTCAGGCCCCCGTGAGGGTCTCCTGAGACCGTGAAGCCGGCCATGCCCAACGCAATCGCGGCGCAGGCAGTGCCGCGATCCTCTGGATGAGCGAGCTGGAGCGCGCAGTCGGCGCGACCCGCTGCGCCACCAGCCTTTCGCGCAGAGCGTCCAGTTGGGCAGCGCGTACGGCCGGGCTGTGGTTGGCCATGACGAATGCCTGGCCCGCGCGGGCCATGTCGACGCGACGGACGGGATCCAGGATCAGTCCGGTGATCGCCTCGATCAGCGCCGGAGCCTGTGGGTTCTCGACGTAGACGGCGTGGGGGCCGCTGGCTTCGCGCAAGCCGCCCCGGCCTGACGAAATCAGGGCCGCGCCCGCTGCGTGAGCTTCCAGAGCCGACAGGCCGAGGGCCTCGGCGACGAACGACGGCGTGACCGCGATGGCGGCGCGACGGGTCTTGGCCTTGACCTGGGCCAATGACGCGGACTTGTGGATCGCGACCCGGTCGCCGAACCGCTCGAGCGGCTTCAGACGGGGTTCGGCCCAGTCGGCATGACGGTCGAAGTCGCCCAGCATCAGGGCGGCCTGCCAGTCCGGGAACCGATCCAGAACGACTTCCAGCGCCTGGCACAGGGGCTCCAGCCCCTTCTCGGCCATGGCGCGGCCTGAGAAGACGATCAGGTTGTCGCGGTCGGTCGGGTCGGCGGTCCAGCCCTCGACGTCGATCGGGTTGCAGATGGCCGAGGCGCGATCGGCGAAGCGGGGGTAATCGGCGGCGAATTCCGCACGGGCCGCCTCGCTGACGAAGACCAGGCGGTCGAACGCGGCCAGACGGGCGCCGTATCGCATGCGGTCGACGAGGCCGCGGGCGGGCTTGATGCGGGTATGGCGATAGAGGACGTGGACCCGGCCCGGCAGACGACGCGCCAGGGCGGCCGAGGATTCCAGTTGCTGGTGATATTCGACGTAGTCGGGATTGAGCGATTCGATCGTGCGGGCGACGGCGTCGGCGCGGCGCGACTTTCCCAGGCCTTCGGGCACGGCGACGAGGTCCGGCAGGGCGGGGTCGGACGCTCCGGCGTCGCAGATGACGTGGGTATGCGGCTTCAGGCGGCTGGGGGCCAGGAGGGCGCCGGCGACGGTTTCCATCGAGTTGGGCTTGGCGCGGCTCATCTGGGAGCCTCTGGGCATGACGACGGCGACGCGCATTCTCAGGCTCTCCGTCCGGCGAGTTGTGCTGGGGTGGCGGACATCGACCGGCGGCGGGCGCGGGGTCCGTTCAGGCCCAGAAGGCGGCGGACCTTGTACTGGGTGCGGACCCAGCCTTCGGCGGCTGAGCGGCGGATGCTCTTCACGTCGATGAAGGTCGCGTCCCCGTAGCCCGACAGGGTGTGAAGGCCGTCCCCATAGCCCTCGAGAAGGCCAGAGGCGTCGAACCGGCGGACCACGGACGCCTGGAAGGCATCGGGGGTCAGGGTCTCGATGCGAAGGAGGTTGATGGCCGCCCCGTAGGTCTCGGCGCAGTCCTGAAGCGGCAGATGCAGGACGCCGTCGACCTCGAACGCCGTCCCGCCCGGGCGCGAGGCGTGGAAACCCGAACGCACCGGATTGTCGCCATGCGGTGTCCACGGACCGGTGAGGACGTCGGCCGAGGCCACATGCAGTTCGCGCATGGCGCGGTCGGACGGGCCCGGCAGGGCGTAGAACATCCACCACTTACCGCCGTGACGGGCGACCGTCGCATCAATGGCCGGAACGTCGAGGATGCGGTGCGCGGGCTCCCAATGATCGGGGAAGCGGACGCACCGATACAGGGTCAGGCCGCCGGACTTGTAGCCTTCCGGCAGCATGTAGAGCTCGCCGCCGTCCTCGACCAGCGCCGGGTAGGACAGGTGGTACGGCTCGGCCAGGGCGACGCCTTGGCCCACCAGGACATTGGCCGGATCATACTGAAAATAGCGGATTTCGCCTCGCCGGCTGCGGTAGTCGAAATGCTCCGCGAAGATGGTGAGCAGGCCGTTGCGCTCGATGCCGAAAGGGTCGGCGACATAGGCGAAAGCGCCTTGATCCGGCAGCCAGGTCACGTCGTCGGGAGCGATGGCCGACGCGTGGACGCGGGTCAGCGAACGCCTGACAAACCCGGAACGCCACAGATCGTACATCGAGGTCCCCCACCGGCCGCCGTCGCGGCCTCACAAGGAAGACGGCGCCGGGGGCGGGGCGCCTCAAGAAAAAATGCGCTCAATCTTCGAGTTGCGACGCGTTTGCGAAGCGACGCGCCGCTTGCCTCATCAAATTCAGCACTGCATTACATTCCAGCGGCCCTCGGGAGGCCGGATACGGAGGGTTTCGGACCTTTGACCGCACCGCCGTCGCCCGCACTGCTGACGACCTATTTCGAGCAGAGAGACGCCTTGCGCCGCTTCTTCCAGGCGCGTCTGGGGGGCTCCGCCGATGTCGAGGACCTGTTGCAGGATCTGTATCTCAAGGTCGCGAGCCTTGAAGCCACCGCCGAGGTGCGCGAGCCGCGAGCCTATCTGTACCGTCTCGCGTCGAACCTGATGATGGATCGCTGGCGTTCGGTACGCCGCTCGGCGGCGCGGGACGCGGCCTGGCGAGATGTCGCCCATGTGCTCGGCTCAGCCGAAGACATCGATGACGCCCCGTCGGCCGAGGCCGTCATGGCAAGCAAGCAGAGGCTGGGACGGCTGCTGACGGCTCTGGACAATTTGCCGGACCGGACCCGCTCCATCTTCCGGTTGCACAAATTCTACGAACGCAGCTACGCCGAGATCGCGGAAAGCCTCAGCGTCTCCAAGAGCACCGTCGAGAAGCACATGATGAGCGCGTTGAAGGTCCTCGCGGCCAAGGTGGGCGTATGAAAGCGTGGCTTTACGAAATTCCTGCGACCTTTGGTGGAGGCGCGGGCACGGCGGCGCCGTCTAAGGATCAGACGCCCGTGTCGGCGACTAGAACTCGGCTGACCTACGCATGACGACCACCATCCACCACGATCAGGCGCTGAACTGGTTCGTCCGGCTCAGCGACGCCGACGCCCCCGAGGCCGCCTGGCTGGATTTCCAGGCCTGGCTGGAGGCCGATCCGGACCACAGCAAGGCCTATGACCTGATCGAACAGGTGTGGGTCGCCCTGGACGACGACGCACCGGCTAATGTGGTGGCGCCGATCGCCGCGAACGACGCCGGGCCCGCGCCGCGCGGCCAGTGGATCAACCGTGCGTGGCTCGCGCCGATGATGGCGACGGCGGCCGCCGCAGTCATGGTGGTCGGTCTGTGGCCGGAAATCAGCGGCGAAGGACGTTTCACGACCTACAGCACCGACGACGCGCCGCGCGAGATCGTGCTCTCGGACGGGTCGCGACTGTCGATCAACCGCCATTCCGACCTGCGCGTCCGCATCGGGGCGCGCGACCGCGAGGTCACGATGGCCGGTGGCGAGGTCGCCTTCGATGTGACCCATGACGCGAGCCGACCCTTCGTGGTCAAGGCCGACGACCACGAAGTCCGGGTCCTCGGAACGGCCTTCAATCTGCTGGATCACGGCGATCGCTTTTCCGTTGGCGTCACGCGGGGACTGGTCGCGGTGTCCGGCCGGGCCATGCCCCAGACAGTGCGCTTGAGCGTCGGTGATCAGATCGTTCATGACGGCGCTGCCGCGCCCGTCGTCTCGCATGTCGATCCGGAACAGGCCTCTGCCTGGCGGGACGGTGTCCTTGTCTATCGGGACACCGACATCGGAACGATCGCAGACGACCTGTCGCGTTATCTCAACAAGCCGGTTAGTGTGTCGGAGTCAGCCCGGGCGCTCCGGTTCACCGGCGCGCTTCGTATCGGCGACGAGGCCACGATGTTGAGACAGTTGCAGGATTTCGTTCCGATCAGGGCAACCCGAGAGAACGACGGGATTCGCCTGACGGCGCGTGGCGCCGGCTAGGCTTTTCCGTCGCCGACCGGCGACCCCATGGCTGATACTGACGCTGCTGCTCGCGGTCGGGCTCGCGCATACGCCCGTGTGGGCGCAAACCCGCGCGTCCGAAACCTATAGCCTGAACCTGCCGCCCCAGCGGGCCGACGAGGCCCTGCTGACGCTGGCGCTGCAGACCCGCCGATCGCTCGGTGGAGATGTTCGCGCCTGCCGGGGAACCACGCCCGCCCTGAGAGGATCTATGTCGCTCGGTGTCGCGCTGAACCGACTGTTGGCCGGGAGCGGCTGCGCCGGCGTCGTCCGGGGCGACGGAGCGATCCTGATCCGAACCGCGCGGCCAGCATCGTCAGCGCCCCCTCCCCTGCGGCCGAGATCCGCGCCCTTGCCGGCGGAGACGGCGGTGGACGTGCTGGTCTCCACCGAACTCAGCGACATCGTCGTCACGGCCGAGCGGCGCCCCGAAACGCCCGAAGAGGTCGCCGCCGCCCTGACGGCCATCGCGGGACTGCAGATCGAACGGGGCGGCGTCTCCGACATGATCGGCGTGGCCTCGCTGACGGCCGGCATGACGGTCACCAACCTGGGATCCGGTCGGAACAAGATCCTGCTGCGCGGCATGTCGGACGGCGCCTTCACGGGCCTGACCCAGTCGACGGTGGCCTTGTATCTGAATCAGATCCCCATCACCTACAGCGCGCCCGACCCGGACCTGAAGCTGGTCGACATCGATCGCGTCGAAGTGCTGCGTGGCCCCCAGGGGACGCTATACGGCACGGGCCCGATTGGCGGCGTGATCCGGACCATGACGCGTCGGCCTGACCCGGACGCCTTTTACGGCGAACTGTCCCTGACGCAGTCGGACACCCATTCCGGCGGGCGGAACAGCGATTACTCCGCCATGCTGAACGCGCCCTTGCTCGACGGCCAGGCTGCGATTCGCGCCGTGGCCTACGAGGAAGAATTTTCGGGTTACATCAACGACGTCGCGCTGAACCTTCCGCAGGTGAACGAGGGCGGCCGGAGCGGTGGCCGGGTGGCCTTCGCCGCCCGCCTGGGTCCCAACTGGAACTTCGGCGCAGGGGCTGTACACCAGACGATCAATACCGAAGACACCCACTATGTGATCCGGGGGCTCGGCCGGTTCCGACGCGCCAATCTGGTTCGCGAGCCTCATCGAAACCAATTCGACGCCGCCTATGTAACGGTCGACGGCCAGGAAGACTGGGGGCGGCTGGACGCTTCGATCGGTCTGGTCCAGCACGACTTCCAGAGCCGTTTCGACGCCTCGTCCGCCCTCTACCGCTTCGGCGCCCTGGCCCTGATCGGGGCCATGGACGAAGACAAGTCGATCGAACTTCTGACTGGCGAGGTGACGCTGGCCTCGCCCCGCGATGGACGGTTCCGCTGGCTGGCGGGCGGCTTCATCTCGACCAGCGACACGCGGACCAATACCACGGTATCCGCCCTGCGCCCGATTCCCGGGGTCGCCTACGCCGAGATGCGATCGGACCGCCTGCATGAAGTGGCCGTCTTCGGCGAGATCAGCCAAGACCTGACGTCCCGGCTCAGCCTGACCGTGGGGGCGCGCTACTACGACACCCGTTACAGCGTCGGATCGCAGGTGGACCAGGCCGCATTCCAGCGACGCTTCAGCGGCGAAGGCCGGACGAACGGCTTCTCACCCAAGATCGCCGTGGCCTATCGTCTCAACGACGACTGGAACCTTTACGCCCAGGCCGCGCAGGGCCAGCGCGCCGGCGGGTTCAACACGGCGGGGCCGGCAGGTCAGGCCTTCTCCAACGCCATCGGCGTGCCGGGCCGTGAATACGGCGCCGACACCCTGTGGAATTTCGAAGGGGGGGCGAAGGGTTTCCTTTGGGACGGAAGGCTGCGGGCCCGCATCGCGGTTTTCATGGCCCGCTGGAACAATATTCAGAGCGACCAGTACCTGCCCAGCGGGCTGGCCTATGCGGTCAATGTGGGCGATGGAGCCAATGCGGGTCTGGAGGTCGAAACGACCTGGCGACCGCTGTCAGGACTGGAAATCCGCACCAACGCCCTGCTGGCCGACCCGCAGATCACGAGACCGAGCGCAGTGTTCAATTCGCGCGGCGACGCCGGGCTTCCGGGCGTTCCGGCGATATCGGCCAATATCGTGGCCGCCTACAGCCGGCCCCTGTGGCGCGATCTCGAGTTCCAGGCGGACGGCCACCTGGCCTATGTCGGCGCTTCGCGGCTGACGTTCGATGCGGAGCGTCGATCGCGCATGGGCGACTATCTTACCGGACGTGTTTCCGTCGGGGTCGACGGCGGATGGTGGTCCGCGACCGCCTTTGTGGACAACCCGCTCGATACCGAAGCCAACACCTTTGCGTTCGGCGATCCCTTCCGTCTGCCGGAAGGGCTGGCCATGACGCCGCTGCGCCCCCGCACCATCGGCCTGACCCTGGCCTGGCGTCCTTAGGCGCCAGAGCATTGGACGCCCCCATGAAGTCGATGCAGCCCTAGATTGACGAGGCCCTTGGACCGGGCTCGGGCGCTCCCAGCGCCTGGGCGAGGTCGCTCGACGAAAACGGCTTCACGAGGGTCGTGTTCGCTCCCAGCCCTCCGGCCATGCTGAGCAGACTGCCCGCACCAAGACGCCCGCCACCGGAGATTGCGACGATCCTCAGGTCCGGTCGCGAGCGCCGCACCTCCATGATGAAGGTCAGCCCGTCGCGATCCGGCATCAGGATGTCCACGACGGCGACATCGGAACCTTGCGACTCGACCAGTCTTAGTCCCGTATCCACATCGGACGCGGTGACGACCTGACAACCGAGCCCCGTGACCATCTCGGCCAAATGCTCCAGCATCAACGGATCGTCGTCTATGACGCAGACCTTCATCCGCCCCGCCTCCAATGGTTGTCCTGACGTGATTGAGGATTGCCGCCTGTGACGGGGGAGCGTCAAGCGTTGCTGTCGCGATCGCGGGCGCCGGCGGTTGTGGCCGCGGTGCTCGTCCCTCTCCTTCTGGTGTTCGTCGCCTGGCAATTGGTGAGCGAATTCCGAAGCAACCGGGCCGTGCGCGCGGAAGTCGACCGGTCGTACGAAACGCGCTCTCAGATACAACGGGTCTTCTCCCTGCTGCAGGACGCCGAGACCGGGCAGCGCGGCTACGTCATCACGGGCGACGAGCGGTTCCTCGAACCCTACGACCACGCGACAAAGGAACTGGACGAGCAGATGCGAGTCCTGGCGGAGCTATTCGCCGGCGAAACCACGCATGCCGCCGACTTCGCGCAGCTCGAAACCCTCGCCGACCGCAAGCTGGCCTCGATGGAACAGACCATCGACGCGCGACAAACCGGCGGCTCCGAAGCCGGGATGTCCGTCGTCGCGGCCGGACAGGGAAAGGCGATCATGGACGACGTCCGCGATGTCGTCGCCCGCATGACCGAGGTGGAGGCCGCGTCCCTGGATGATTATGCCCGCGCCGCACAGAACCGGACCGCCCGGACCGAAATCATGGTCGGGGCCTTGTTCGTGGCGCTGCTGGGGGCGATCGGCGCGGCTGCCGTGTTGACTTGGCGATACACCGTGTCGCGCCAGGCCATGCTCAACGACCTGGTCACGACGTCGACGCGACAGTCGGCGATCTTCGACGGCGCCATCGACGCAATCATCACCCTGAATCCCAGCGGCAGCATCGAGACGGCCAATGCGGCGGCGGAACGCATGTTCGGATACTCCGCGACAGAACTGGACCGGCGCGACGTCTCGCTGCTGGTGGACATCGCCACCGACGGCGACGGCGAGTTCCTGAAGCGACTGGGCGCATCGCAGGGGGCGCTAGAAGGCGGCCTGCTTCGGCAAATGGAGGCCAGACGCAAGGATGGCGAGACCTTCCCCGTCGACGTGGCCCTGGGCGCCATGCATCTGCCGACCGGCACCCATGTCGTGGCCGTCGTGCGCGACATCTCGGAGCGTCGCCGGATCGAGCAGCTGAAGGACGAGTTCGTCTCGACCGTCAGCCACGAACTGCGCACGCCCCTGACATCCATCGCCGGTTCCCTGGGCCTGCTGGCGGGCGGTGCCGCGGGACCGTTGCCGGAGAAGGCCGCCCGACTGATCCAGATCGCCCAGGCCAACAGTCAGCGCCTGGTTCGTCTGATCAACGACATCCTGGACATCGAAAAGATCGAGTCCGGCAAGCTGAGACTCGAAATGGCGCCGCTGGACCTGCGGGAGATCGCCAGGCGGGCGGTCGAGGGGGTGCGAGGCTATGCCGACGAACTGGGCGTGGTCCTGACCCTGGCCGAGGGCGAGGCCGCTCCCGTGCGCGGCGATGCCGATCGCCTGATCCAGGTGGTGACAAATCTCCTGTCCAACGCCTCGAAATTCTCACCGCGTGGCGGAGAGGTGCGGGTGACGGTCGATCCCGAGACCCGGCTGGCCCGGCTGAGCGTGGTCGATCAGGGTCCGGGCATTCCCGACAGCTTCCGATCGCGAATCTTCTCCAAGTTCGCCCAGGCCGACGGATCGGATACGCGGGCCAAGGGCGGGACCGGCCTGGGCCTGGCCATCGCCCGCGAAATCGCGGAGCGCCACGGCGGGCGTCTGTGGTTCGAATCCGCCGAAGGCGAAGGCGCGACCTTCTATCTCGACCTGCCGCTGGCCAGCGAGACGGACAACAGCGCCGCGGGCGACGGTCCACGTCTGCTGATCGTGGAGGACGACGCCGATGCCGCCGAAATCCTGCGCACCATGCTGGAGAGCGACGGCTTCGCCGCCGACGTGGCCTCCACGGGCCGCGAGGGTCTGTCGGCCGCGCGGACCGGCGTCTATTCGGCGCTTCTGGTGGATCTTCAACTGCCCGACGCGGACGGCATCGGCCTGATTCGGGCCCTGAGAGCGGGCGTCGACACGCGCGACCTGCCGGTCGTGGTCGTCTCGGCCGATACGGCGCGGGGGATGGCGCGGGGTCGAGCGCTCGAAGTGGTCGACTGGATGGAGAAGCCGTTCGATCAGGTGCGACTGCGCGAGGCTGTGGCCGCCATCTACGAGAAGATGTCTGATCGGAAGCCCTCCATCCTCCACGTGGACGACGACCGGGACATCCTGGAGGTCACTGCGTCGGCGCTGGCGGGGACGGCGGAGATAACGGTGGCGGAGAGCCTGGCTGCAGCTCGAACCGCCATAGCGCGCAGCCGACCCGATCTGGTGATCCTGGACCTCGGCCTGCCGGACGGGTCGGGGCTGGAGCTGTTGGCGGACCTGGGTGACGAGCATGGGCGAACCGTGCCGGTGATCGTCTATTCGGCCCAGGAAATGGACAGCGCCCTCGCCAACCGGGTCGAGGCGGTCCTGACCAAGTCACGCACGTCGCTGGCGGGTCTGACCCGCACAGTCCGTCGCCTGACGGCCAGAAAAGACAACAAGTAAAGGAGTAGGGGAGACGCCGATGCTGAAAATTCTCCATGTCGACGACGAGCCCGACATCCGCGAAGTGGCCGCCATGTCGCTTGGCATCGATCCAAACTGCGAAGTGCGATCCGCAGCCTCCGGCGCGGAGGCCCTCGGCCTGCTGGAAGGCGGATGGCAGCCCGACGTGGTGTTGCTGGACGTCATGATGCCAGAGCTCGACGGACCCGGCACGCTGGAGCGGATGCGTCGGCTGCCATCGCACTCCGACACGCCGGTCATCTTCATGACGGCTCGGGCCCAGGCCCAGGAACAGAGCCGCTTTCTGGGCCTGGGAGCCATCGCGGTGATCGTCAAGCCATTCGATCCCATGACGCTGGCAAGCCAGGTGCGCGATCACCTGTCCGGCGCCCGGTGAGCGATCCGCTCGCGCCGCTTCGCGCACGATTTCGCGCCAGGGCCCGCGACGATCTTGCACGGCTGAGGGCGCTGAAGACCGGCGACCTCGCGTCGAGCGACCTCAGGATGCTGGCCCACAACATGGCCGGAGCGGCCGGCACGTTCGGCTATGCGGCGCTGGGGGCGGCGGCGATGGCCGTGGACGACCGCTATGTCGTCGGCGATCTGCCGGATGCGGATCAGTTGATCTTGCTGGAACACCTGCTGGCCCAGGCGGCCGCGGAGGCGGACTGACCTCAGGCCTCGTCCATGTCGTTCAGGAACGGCCGAATGGCCAGGATCGCCTGACTTCGGTTGTTCACGCACAGCTTCTTGAAGATGGTGGAGAGGTGCTGCTTCACCGTCCCTTCGGTGATGTTCATGTCGCCGGCGATCTGCTTGTTCAGCCGTCCGTCCGCCAGGGCGGTCAGGACCTTCAGCTGGGTCGCCGACAGGCTGGTCACCTGCTTGCGGAAGTTTTCAGCCGCAGGCGTGGGCGGCTTGGCATCCACCGGGAACAGGGTCTCGCCCCTCAGGATGGCGCCGACGGCGTTGACCAGTTCGGAAACCGGTGCGGACTTGCTCAGATAGGAGGCGACGCCGAAGGTCCGGGCCATCGCCACGGCATGAGAGTCCGCCCGCGCCGACACGATGGCGATCGGACGATCGGGAAGGAGCTGCTGCAGACGGATCAGTGCGCTGAAGCCGGTCGCGTCGGGAAGCATGAGGTCCAGCAGCACAAGCTGGATGCGCGCGGCATAAGCGCGCACATAGGCCTCGGCCTCAGCGGCCGTCGTCACGCGCCCGACGTCGATGTGCGGATAGGCGGCACGGATCGACAGTTCGAAGGCTTCGCCGACCAACGGATGGTCATCGACGATCAACACTATCCACCGCATGGCGGTTACTCACTTCAGCCGGGCGAGCTGCCCCCAACGCACCAACCCTTGGTGGCATTCTTCCGCGAGGTCGGTTAATAAAAGGTATATGATATTTAACCATTTTTAACACTGTTGTCTGTCTCAAAATAATACACTGAACAATCAACTCGAATACTTATTCCGTGCAATCTATAACTTTGGTCCGATTTGGCGCTTGTAGATGGGCGTCGAGATGGACCAACCCGCCGACTGAGGTCACCAAGCGATCACATTCATCGCAACGCCCCTTGGAGACCCGCTCATGAAGAAGATCATCTGCGTCGCCGCCGCTCTGGCCGCCGTCGCCTTCGCCGCTCCCGCCATGGCCCAGTCGACCGCATCGACCACCGGCACGGGTTCGATCACAATCATTCGCCCGCTGACCATCACGAAGAACGCGGATCTGAAGTTCGGCTCGGTCGTGCGCCCTTCGACAGGGTCGGGCACGGCCGTCGTCAGCGCGGCCGGCGTTCGCAGCGTCACGGGCGGCGTAGTCGGCCTGGCATCGGGCGACACGCCCCAGGCTTCGCAGTTTACCGTCGCCGGTGAAGGCGGTCAGTCGATCTCGGTCACCATCCCGGCCACCTTCACCATGGCCAATGGATCGGACAGCCTGACGGTCACGACCAGCAACAACCTGACCGGTTCGGCCGGCGCCCAGACGCTGAGCAATGCCCTCGGCGGCGCGGGCACCCTGGTCTTCACGGTCGGCGGCAGCGTGCCGGTCGCCTCGACGACCCCGACCGGCGCCTACACGGGCGCCTTCACCGTCTCGGCCGCCTACAACTGAGCCGGCGCTCCCGGCAGGTCCTACGCGGTTAACGAGTAGGGAAGCCGAGGCCGATATCGTCGTCCGGCGCAAAGACAGGCCTCGCTCATGTTCAAATCCATTCTCGCCGCATCGCTCGCCCTGGCCCTGACGGCCGGGGCCGGCGCCGCTTCGGCTCAGGTCGGCGCGGACCTGAACATCTCGCCGCGCCGCGTGACCTTCGACGAGGCCGATCGTTCGGCCTCGGTCTATGTGTTCAACCAAGGCGACGCCGCAGCTACCTACACCGTGGAGCTGGTCGACCGGGCCATGCAGCCGGATGGCCAGATCGTCCTGGCTTCGGACGTTCCCGCGGCCATGCGAAGTCTCTCGGCGTCGGAGTTCATCCAGTACACGCCCCGGCGCGTCACCCTGCAGCCGCGCGAGAGCCAGGTCATCCGCATCCGTGTCCGGCCGCCGGCGAGCGGCGAGGCGCACGAGTATCGCACCCATCTGACCGTCACCGCCCTGCCGCCCGAGAGCACCGGCTTCACCGTCGACCAGGCCGCGACGCCAGGCGCCGACGAGGTGTCGTTGCAGGTCGTGGCCCTGTTCAGCGTCAGCATCCCCTTGATCCTGAGAGAAGGTTTGATCGACGCCCGGGCGGGTATCGACGCCGTCAGCCGCCTGCCGGCGATGGAGGGCGCACCCAACGGCGCCGTCCAGCTGGATCTGGTCCGTCTCGGCGCCAACTCCGTCTACGGCAACGTCGAGGTCTATGCCGGCGAAGGCCCGGCCGAACGTCTGGTGGCCGTGGTCCGGGGCGTCGCCGTCTATCCGGAGATCGAGCGACGGACCGTGATCGCGCCTTTGGCCGAGGCCCTGCCGGAAGGGACCGCCCTGCGTATCGTCTACAAGGATGATGATGCGACCCCCGGAGCTGCGCTCGCGACGATGGCGGTTCCGGGGTCATGAGCCCGGGCCGCCCGTTCGCGGCCGTCGCGGTCGCCGGACTGGCCCTGTTCGGCGCCGCCTCCCCCGCCCTGTCCCAGGACCTGATCGACGAACTGAGCCAGGCCGCCAGCCCGCAGCCCTTCAGCGCCGACGACCTCCTGTTCATGGAGGTGACGGCCGACGGCTATCAACTGGCGGAAACGATGAACGTCTACGGCTCGCGCGGCGGTGTCTATGTGCCCTTGGGCGAGTTCTCGCGCGTCCTCGACTTCGCCGTCGGCGTCTTCCCGGCCGAGGGCCGCGCGGAAGGCTGGTTCGGATCGCGGGAGACGGAGGTGAGCATCGACCTTCGCCGCCATCAGGCGGTCGTGGGGTCGGTCGTCACCGAGTTCGAGCCCGGCCAGGCGGCGATCTACGACGGCGACATCTATCTGCGCACCGATCTGCTGGAAGAAATCCTGCCCCTGCGGCTGCGGGCCGACGTCAACGCCCAGACGCTGACCGTCATGCCGACCCAGCCCCTGCCTTTTCAGGAGCGGCTGGCGCGTGAGCAGCGGGCGGCGGGCCTCGGGCTGGAGCCGGCCGAGGTCCAGGCCACCCGGATCGAGATACCGTACCAGATGTTCAGCCCGCCGGCCTTCGACGTCAATCTGGGCGGCCAAATCGCTCGGGACGGCATCAACCAAAGCCGCAGCTTCGATATCCGTGCGGCCGGCGATCTGGCTTACGCCGGGTTTCAGGGCTTTCTGGGCTCGGATCAGGACGGCGAGTTGAACACGGCCCGGGTCCTGTTCGAGCGCAAGGATCCGGGCGGTCGCGCCCTGGGGCCGCTGGGCGCCACCCGGGCCGGGATCGGCGATGTCTTCACGCCCTCCATGGCGATCGGCGCGGGCAGCGTGAGCGGCCGCGGCGCCTATTACACCTCGGCCCCGCTGGAGGCGCTGGACCTGTCGACGCCGCTCGATCTGCGCGGCGAACTGCCTCTGGGCGAAGACGTCGAGCTGTACGTCAACGAGGTGCTGCAGGCGACGCAGGCCTCCGCGACCCAAGGGTGGTATGAGTTCCTCGACGTGCCTCTGACCTTCGGACTGAATACGATCCGACTGGTCTTCTACGGGCCGCAGGGCCAGACGCGGGAGCAGGTGCGGCGGGTCAATTTCGGCACGGGGCAGGTGGCGGCCGGAACCTTCGTGATGCGTCTGGGAGCGGTCGAGCAGTACCGGCCGGTGTTCGACATCGGCGGCCCCCTGCCCGACACCGAGGCGGGGCCAGTCCGACTGTCGGCCCTGTTCGAATACGGCCTGTCGCCGACCCTGACCCTGAGCGGCGGCGCAGCCCGTTATACGCCGCGCGGCCGAGAAGCCCGCAGCGTCGGTCTGGCAGGGCTCAGGTCGTCGATCGGGTCGGTGGCGGCCCAGATCGATGTCGCCCTCGACGATCAGGGCGGGCAGGCCGCGAACCTCGGTCTGGCCGGACGGCCTTTCGGCCTGTCCTTCGTCGGCCGGCATTCGGAGTATCGTGGCGACTTCGTCGACGAGACCCGCCAATTCGGCCTGACCGAGGGCGTCTCTCTGCGCCGTGCGACAGACCTGAGGCTGGACGCCCAGATGCGGTTCGGGCTCGCCGACCTGCCCCTGTCGCTGGACGTGAGACGGGTCGAGCGCACCGACCAGACCGATCGGTTCACGGCGGAAGCCCGGACCTCGGCGCCGATCGACCGTTACTATGTCTCGACCAGCCTGAGCTACGAGAGCGAGGGCATGGTCGGATGGCGTCGCGACCGTCTGGTCGGGGCGCTGGACATCGCGACCCTGATCGCGGCGCGGGCCCAGTTGAGAGGCGGAGTGTCGTACGAGTTGGGACCGGAGGCACAGCTTGAAGCCGCCTATGCGAACCTCGACTTCCCTGTTTTCGAGACCGGTGCGGTCCGGTTGGGGGTGATCCGTGCGCTCGGAGAGACCGATGCGACGACGCTTCAGGCCTCGGCGCTTTACCGGGCGCCGCGTTTCGACGTGTCCCTGACCACCGCCTACGAGACCGCCAACGGCGAGTGGACCGTGGGGCTTCAGTTCGGTTTCGGCTTCGGCTTCGATCCGTTCAGCCGCCGCTATCGCGTCACCCGGCCCGGCGTCTCGTCCGGCGGTTCGGCGGCGCTGGAGGCCTTCGTCGATGCGGATGGAGACGGGCTGAAGGGTGACGACGAGGCGGCGGTGTCCAAGGTGATGCTGGAAGCGCCATCGGGCGCCGTGGTCACCGGGATCGACGGGCAGGTGATCGCCGCCGGGCTGGGCGACGGGGCCGGGGTGCGGATGCGGGTCAATCTGGAGGGGCTGGACGATCCCTTCCTGGTCGGTCCCATGGCCGCCGTCGAGGTGGTGCCGCGGCCGGGAAGGACGGCGGTCATCGCCTATCCGATGCAGATCACGAGCGAGGCCGAGGTCACGGTACGGCTGCGTCGCGGCGACGAGGCTCGCACCCTGGCGGCCGTCGACCTGAGACTGGTTCCGGTCGCGGGGGGCGAACCGATCGCGGCGCGGACCGATCATAGCGGCACGGCCTTTATCGAGGGTTTGCGGCCGGCTCGGTATCGGGTGGAACTGGACCCCGAACAGGCGCAGACCCTGGGCCTGTCGCTGGAAGGAGCGCCCGAGGTGGTCGCTCCCGCAGACGGCGGGTTCATCCGCGCCGGAGACGTCTTCATTCGCATCGCCGGCACGGAGCCCCAGGCATGATCCGCCTTCCGCCCCTCATCGTCCTCGGCCTCTGCGCCCTGGCCGGACCAAGCCTGGCCCAGACCCAGACGCGGCCGGCGACCGGGAGCATCGTCATCGAGCGGGCCCTGACCGTCAGCGGCGTCCGGCCGATGACCTTCAAGGAGTCGGGGCGGGAGATCGACGCGGTCTCCGGCAGCGAGATCAGTGAGGCGATCATCGAGGTCACGGGCGATCCGGGCCGGGTGTACCGCGTCCGATTGCCCGCCGCGATCGAGGCCGACGGCCTGGGCTCGACCATCGACAGCTTCACCCTGCGCAGCGACAACTCGGGCGACATCTCCGAGACGCTGACCGCGCGGATGGACGCCCATGGGTTCGACCGGCTGCATGTCGGGGGTCAGCTGCGGCGCACCCCCGGGCTGGTGATCACCGAAGTCAGCGCCGCCATCCCCCTGAGCATCGACTACGAATAGGCCTGTCGGGCGCGGCCGAGACGTTCGATCGCCTGGTCGAGGACGGCGTCGGCCTTGGCGAAGCAGAGGCGGGCGACCGAGCCGCCGGTCGAGCCCGCGACGAAGGCGGACAAGGGGATCGAGGCGACGCCGAACTCGGCGACGGCCTTCAGGCTGAAGTCGCGATCCGACAGGCGGACGCCGGAGGCGGCGAGGTCGAGATTGAGGAAATAGGTCCCCTCCCCCGGCGTCAGAGAGAAGCCCTGGTCGGTCAGACCGGCGGCGAGGCGGTCGCGGGAGCGCTGGAGGCCGGCGCGCATCTCGACGAAGGCGGTCTCGGGCCAGGCGAGGCCGGCGGCGACCGCGACCTGGAGGTTCGGCGGGGTGGCGAAGGTGAGGAACTGATGCGCCTTGGCGACCGGATCGACCAGGGCCGGGTCGCCGCAGACGAAGCCGATCTTCCAGCCCGTCATGCCGAACATCTTGCCCGCCGAGCCGATCTTGAGGGTGCGGGCCGCCATGCCGGGCTCGGCGATCAGGGAGAGGTGGCGTCGGCCGTCGAAGATGACGTGCTCCCAGACCTCGTCGCTGACGGCGATCAGATCGTGGCGGACGCAGACCTGGGCGAGGGCCGCGACCTCCTCCGCATCGAAGGCGCGGGCGGTCGGGTTGTGGGGGTTGTTGAAGACGACCATCCGGGTTCGCGGCGTGACGGCGGGTTCGATCGCGGCCTCGGTCAGGCGCCAGTCGGGCGCGGTCAGAGGGATGGCGACGACCACACCGCCGGCGCGCTCTATCAGGGGGCGGTAGGCGTCGTAGGCGGGCTCGAAGATCAGGACCTCGTCGCCGGGATGGACGAAGGCGGAGATAGAGGCGGCGATGGCCTCGGTGGCGCCGGAGGTGATCAGGACGCCGTCGAAGGTGAGATCGACGTTCTGGAGACGGCCGTAGTGTTCGACGACGGCGTGGCGCAGCTCCGGCACGCCGCGCGAGGGCGCGTACTGGTTGGAACCGGTCATCAGGGCCTCGGCGGCGAGACGGCGGAGCGCCTCGGGGCCCTGGTCGTCGGGGAAGCCCTGGCCGAGATTGATGGCGTCGTGCCGGCGGGCGAGGCCGGACATGGTCTCGAAGATGGTGACCGGCATGTCGTCGAAGACGGGATGGGCGCGCATGGGATGAAGGGAGCGGATGGAGGGCGTGGTGGCAAGGTGGAAAGCTGGGATGAGATCTTCTCCCCCCCGGGGGGGGGGGGGGGGGGGGGGGGGGGGGGGGGGGGGGGAGGGTGGTCGAAGCCGAAGGCGGAGACCGGGCGGGGGCGGCCAGGCGAGGCCCCACAGACGCGTTGTCGCTTGGTCGCCTTGCCGCCCCCACCCCGTCGCTGCGCGACGACCCTCCCCCGAGGGGGAGGGAGAAGCTCTGAGCCAGACGTGGCTCATCGCTCCTCCGCTGCGAACGGGTTGGGGAAGTCGACGGAGCCTGGGCGGTCGCCCGGAACCGAGGTGGCCCCCTGCTTTCGCGTTACGGGGACCGATGAATGTTTTTCGGCTCGCGCCGAGGCTCCGTCCCCGACCGGGTCCGCGAGCGTCGCCCAGCGGGTGTACGGACACCCCGGGAGGGGTCTGCATCATCGTCGCAACGATGATTGACCACAGGTCCCGGGTCCTTTGGACCCTCAGGCGATAGGCCCGCGACGGGCGGCGGGCTCAGGCCCGCCGGGCTCCGAGGTTTCACGCCCCTCGAACATTCGCTTCGGGAGCCAAATCGTTGGCTCCCTCCACGACTACCCGCTACGATCGGCCCCGCCGCACGTCCGGGTCCTGGGCCCAGGACGCCTTCCCCAACGACGGGATGGGGAAGAGTGTACGCCCGGTTTGGGAGGCGCCTGCGATAAAGGGCTTAATCGGAGCCGGGCGTTGAATTCGTTGGGCGAATTCGGGCGTCCGTTGATGGGTATCGACGCCTTGACCCTCTCCCGGCGGGAGAGGGAACTACCCTAGCCGTCCGTTCCAGCAGCGGAGGGTGACGTCGGCCTCGGTCACCGGGGTGGCGCCGGTGATGCGGAGGGAGCGGGTCTCCCCTGCCCCCAGGTCGAAATGGTTGTCGCTGAAGACGAGATCCGCGCGGTCGGACGTCAGGTGGACGAAGGCGAGGTAGGCCCGGACCGAAATCTCGACGTCCAGGGCGCCGTCGGCGGCGGGGCGGGCGGTCATCGTCGGGCGGGCGGACGGGTCGAGGGCAAGGACCTTGATCGGGACGGTCAGAAGGCGGTTGGCCTCGAAGGCGCCGGTCGTGGAGCGGACGGTCAGGACGTGGTCGGCGGAGGCGGCGACCTGGCCGCTCCAGACCGGACGGCTGGTGTTCGAGGGGGCGTCGATGGGGACCTCCTCGGACCAGAGCGTTTCGCCCGCGAGGGTGGTCAGGGCGATGACGGCGCGGTCGGCGATGACGCCACGCGCGTCGTTGGTGATCCAGAGTTCGACGCCGCCGTGACCCAGTTCCTTGAACGAGGCCAGCACCGGAGCGAAGGCGCGGCGGACGGTGTGGAAGGCGGCCTTCTCGACGCCGTCGTAGTCTACAAGGCTCCAGCTGACGCAGGGCCAGCAATCGTTGAACTGCCAGATCAGGGCGCCCGAACAGTGGGGGGTGCGGCGACGGAAATGCTCGATGCCGAACTTCAGGCCCTGGCTTTGCGTCCACTGGGTGAAGTCGATGTAGTCCTGGATCGTCGTCGCCGGACCGGTGACCGGCTCGATCATGGCCAGGGCCTTTTTCGCCTCGTCCTTGATGCGGAGCTGGAAGCCTTCGCTTTCGGGATCGAGGTCGGCAGGGTCCATCCAGCGCTGGAGGGTGGCGAGCGCCGGGGCGGCCTGGATGCCGAACTCACTGACGAAACGGGCGGTGTCCTCGGCGTAGCGTTGGTAGACGATCTTCTCCGGCGCATAACCGAAGGGTTCGCTCATGACGTCGTCGGGGATGGGCGGCACGCCGTGCCAGACGGTCCAGTCGTGGACGTCGCCGGCCTTCATGCCGTTGGGATTCCTGCCGCCCCAGGGGCTGCCCGGCCAGTAGGGGACGGTCGCATCGAGGTCGGCGAGAAGGCCGGGAATGATGTCGTCATAGAGGATCGCGCCCGGCAGGGGCGCGGCGACGCCGGAGACGTCCTCGTTGATGCGGTGGATGGCCTGGTTCTCGTTGTTGCCGCACCACAGGGCCATCGAGGGGTGATGGCGCAGGCGGCGGACCTGATGCTCGACCTCGGCGCGGACCGAGGCGACGAAGGCCGCGTCGTCGGGATAGGGGGCGCAGGCGAACATGAAGTCCTGCCAGACCAGAAGGCCGTGGCGGTCGCAGAGGTCGTAGAAGACGTCGGGCTCGTAGATGCCGCCGCCCCAGACGCGGATCATGTTCATGTTGGACCGGACCATCTGGCCGATCAGACGGTCGTAGGGATCGGACTCGACATCGGCGACGAAGGAGGTCGAGGGCACCCAGCAGGCGCCCTTGGCGAAGATCGGCAGGCCGTTCAGGACGAAGGTGAAGAAGGTCGCGTCGGGCTCGACCGGGTCGGGCGACTGGTCCAGCGCGATGGTGCGGACGCCCACGGCGCGGATCGTCTCGTCGAGCACGCGGTCGCCGTCGAGGAGGCGGACGGTCAGGGCGTAGAGGGGCTGGTCGCCGAGGTCGTGGGTCCACCACAGGCGGGGAGCGTCGAGGTCGAACTGGACCGGAGCGGCATTGGTGGCATCGCGGTGGAGGTGGAAGACGATGTGCCCGTCCGGGTCCGTCAGGATGATCTCGGCGCGAAGGCCTGTGGCGGCGCCGGCGATGTCGAGCTCGATCCGGGCCTGGGCCCGGTCGGACGTTGCGGTCAGGGTGGTGAAGGCGAGGTCGGCGATGCGGGCGCGGGGGCGGACCTCGATGCGGGCCTCCCGCCAGACGCCGACGGTGGGCAGGTCGGGGCCCCAGTCCCAGCCCCAGCCGAACTGGGCCTTGCGCATCAGGTTGCGCTTGGAGCGGCTGATGCGGTCGGTGAAGGCAGGCCAGGCCGGAGGCGGCGTGCGGCCTTCCAGCGCGAGCGCGGTCGGGTCGAAACGGACGGACAGGGTGTGTGTCCGCCCGGGGAGGACGCGGTCGCCGATCGGGAAGGTCCAGGCGTGAAACATGTTGTCGGCGCGGCCGATCTCGGCGCCGTCGAGATGGACGGCGGCGAAGGTGTCGAGCCCGTCGAAGGTGAGTTCGAGCGTCTCGTCGGCGGCGATTTCCGGGGCGACGAAGGTGGTGCGCCACCACCATTCACGGTCGCGGACCCAGGCGGCTGTGGCTTCGTTGCGATCGACGAACGGGTGATCGAGGCGGCCGGCGGCGATCAGGGCCTGATAGACGTCGCCGGGCGCGGAAATGGGCATCCAGCCCTCGCCGGCGTCGGCCGAGCCGGCGCCGGGATCGAAGTCGAGGGTCTGCCAGCGGTCGAGGCGCACGACGCTCACCGGGCCGCCTCCACCTCCTGAATGAATGTCTCGACCGCGGCCTGCGCCTCGTCGCCCGCGCCGATGAAATAGTTGTGGCCGATGTCCTGGAAGGTGACGAGGCGGGCGTTCGGCAGCATCTGCGACAGCTTCACCCCGGCCTCGTAAGGGACGGCGAGGTCCTGTGTGCCGTGCAGGACGAGGGCCGGCAGGGTCACCGCCGCCACCTCTTCCGGCGTGACCGAATAGTCGATGATGGCGTGGCTCTGGGCGATGACGCCGCGCATGGAGAAGGGGTCCTTGGCGAGCACGGCCTGGTCGCGCGCGATCCGGTCATCGGGGGCGGCGTCGCCGTAGCCGCTCTTGAACTTCTTGGACGCCAGACCCTTGAGAAGCGGCATGAGGCGATAAAGGACGCTGATCAGCCATTTTCGACGCGGCGGAATGTCGGGCGTTTTGGCCATGGTGCAGCCGAGGATGAGCGAGCGGGCGCGTTCCGGATAGCGGATGCCGAACTCCAGGCAGATGCCGCCGCCCATCGAGACGCCGTACACGTGGGCGCTGTCGACCTCGGCCGCGTCGAGCACGGCCAGGGCGTCCGCCGTCATCTCCTCGACGGACGTCCTCGCACGCGACTCGCTCTGTCCCGTGCCCTGATTGTCGAACCAGATCAGGCGGTAGCGATCGGCCATCGCCTCCTTCAGCGGATACCACATCTCGGCGGAGAACCGGTGGCCCATGATGAGCAGGATGGGGACGCCGGAGCCGCTCTGGTCCCAATGGATGCGCGTGCCGTTGCTGATGATGGAGGGCATTCGGTTGTCCTTCCCGAGGCGCCGGAGCGCGTGTTTCCTCCGGCGCTCTGCGACGCCGTGATGCCTCTGCATCCCATCGAAGGACCTTCGATGTCAACATTCACTCGCAAGTGAATGAGTGTTGACGAGCTTCGAAATCGGTGATCATTCTCCCGCTCATGGCGACGCGAGATCGTCAGGGAAACGCAATCACCGAGGGAGGCTACCCATGGCTGGAAAGCTCTGGCTCACGACATCCGCCGCCGTCCTGCTGTGGGCCGGGGCCGCGCACGCACAGACCGCTCCGTCCACGAACGATCAAGCCAGCACGCTGGATGAAGTCGTCGTCACAGCCGAGCGCCGCACGTCCAACCTGCAGACGACCGCTGTCGCCGCGACCGTGCTGAGCGGCGAGGAGCTGCAGAACAAGGGCGTGACGAACATCGAGAGCCTGCAGTTCTCGGCGCCGTCGCTGACGGTTCAGAACTCGGGTCAGGGCAACAGCTTCAACATCCGCGGCATCGGCAAGACCGAGAACTCCTCCTCGGTCGGCGTGGGCGTGATCACCTATCGCGACGGCGTCGCGGTCTTCCCCGCCTATTTCCAGAACGAGCCCTTCTACGACATCCAGTCGGCGGAAATCCTGCGCGGACCGCAGGGCACCTTCGCCGGTCAGAACGCCACCGGCGGCGCCCTGTTCATCACCGAGCGAAACCCGGACTTCAACGGCATCGGCGGCTTCATCACCGGCCAGTACGGCAACTACAACGACCTGCGCCTGACGGGCGCCGTCAACCTGCCGGTTTCCGATACGCTGGCCGTGCGCCTGGCCTTCGACAAGGAAAACCGCGACAGCTTCTACACCGTCATCCAGGGCACGCCGTCGCGCGGCGAACCGGGCGTGAAGGACACCAGCAGCGCCCGTTTGAGCGTGCTGTGGCAGCCGAACGACCAGGCCCGCGTCCTGTTCAAGACCGACTACAACCTGATCGACCTGGGCGGCTATCCGAACACGCCGCTGACGGCGACGGACGGCCTGTTCAACATCCGCACCAACGGTCCCTTCGAGGCCGTCGACGAGACGCAACGCCACGTGCTGAACGCCAGCTATACGTTCGGCAACGGTATCACGGCCCGGTCCATCACCGGCTATCAGACAGGCACGACGATGGTCCGGTCGGATCTGGACGGAACCGCCCTGGCCACCCCGGCCGGCAACGCCACCTTCTATGACGAGGTCGATCAGGAGCTGTTCTCGCAGGAGATCAACCTGGTGTCGCCGGACGAAGGCCGCATGACCTGGATCCTGGGCGCCTATTACCAGAACGATCTGATCACCTTCCCGCCCGGCCAGTTCGTGACCCGTCAACAGGTCTCGCCGGCCTTGCCGATCCTGTACGACACCTTCCTGCAAGGGCGGAATCCGAAGACGACGACCGCCGCCTTCGGCCAGATCACCTACGACCTGACCGACGCGCTCGAGCTGCAGGTCGGAGCCCGCTACACCCGTTCGACGGTGGAGAACGACGCGGTCGCCTCGGCGCCGCTGCTGGGCCTCAGCCTGACGCAGAAGGACAAGTTCGAAGAGAACGCCACGACGGGCAAGGTCGCCCTGAACTGGACGATGGACGACAACAACTTCCTCTATGCCTTCGTAGCGCGCGGCTTCAAGGCGGGCGGCCTCAACGGTCCGAACCTGGCCTTCGTCCCGCCCCGCGAGTTCGAGGGCGAGATCGTCATGGACTACGAGGCCGGCTGGAAATCGACGCTGTTCGACGGCCGACTGCGCACCCAGATCGGCGCCTACTACAATAATTACGAGAATTTCCAGATCATCCTGGGCGACCCGACGACGCCGGCGATCACCTCGATCCTGAACGTCACGGGCGACACCAAGATCTACGGTCTGGAAGCCTCGGCGCAGGGCCGGTTCGGCGATCTGGGCTTCGACTTCGGCGCCTCGATCTCGCACTCGGAACTGGGCGACTTCTTCGCCGCCGATCCGCGCCGGGCGCGCACCGGCAACTGCGTCGGCGGGACCGGCCCGGCTTCGGGCAACTGCGTCAACATCGGCGGCAACAAGCAGACCTATGCGCCGGAAATCACGCTGAGCGCGGGGGTCCAGTACGACATCGCCCTGGGCGCCGGCGTCCTGACGCCGCGCATCGACTTCAGCCACATCGGCGAGAGCTGGGTGACCATCTTCAACAACGCCGCCCTGGGCGACCGCCTGGAAGAGCGGAACATCGTCAACGCCCAACTGACCTACGAGCAGGCCGACTGGCGCGTGCAGGCCTATTCGACCAATCTGACCGACGAAGAATACGTGGGTTCGGTCAAGGCCGGGCTGCGCTACGCCGGACCGCCGCGCCAGTACGGCATCCGCCTGACGCGCAGTTTCTAAGCGTCGAGCGTAACAGTGACAGCGTCCTCGTCAGGATCGATGCAGGCCTATGGCCTGACCGTCGACCGGTTCCTGGAGCATGCCGCGAAATGGCTTGGTCAGGCCTCGGTCGTCACCGCAGGCATCGACGGCGAGGACGCCGTTATCGGCTATGCCGCCCTGCGAGAGCGGGCCAACCGTCTCTCGGGCGCTTTCCTAGAGGTAGGCTTGGCGCCGGGTGACCGGCTGGCGACCCTGGCCTGGAACACCCAGCACCATGTCGAGGTCTGGTACGGGGCCATGGGGGTCGGCATGGTCTGCCACACCCTGAACCCACGGCTGACCATCGCCCATCTGGCGGCGATGATTACGGAGGCGGACGACCGCGTCCTGATCGTCGGACAGGGTCTGGGCGCCATGGGGCGAGACCTGATGGCGGCCTGTCCGTGCCTTGAACGGCTGATCCTGATGGACGGCGACGCGGTCGGCGATCCGGCCCGCGAGATCGGGATCGAGGCGCTGCTGGCGCAGTCCGGCCGCCCGGCGGCCTGGGGCGGTTTTTCCGAAGAGGCCCCGGCGGGGCTGTGCTTCACCTCCGGCACGACCGGCGCGCCCAAGGGCGTTCTCTACTCCCACCGCGCCAACTACCTGAGCACCCTGCGCTGCCTGCAGGCCGACGCTCTCGCCCTGAGGGGGACGGACGCGGTCCTGGTCGCAGTGCCGATGTTCCACGCCAACGCCTGGGGCCTGCCGTTTGCGGCGGCGGCCGTCGGGGCGACCATGGTCCTGCCGGGCCGGGTCACCGACGGAAAGTCGCTGGCCCGACTGATCAACACCCACGATGTCACCGTGGCCATGGGGGTGCCGACCGTGTGGCTCGGCCTCATCGACCATCTGGACGCCAGCGGCGAGGAGACCCCGACGCTGGAGCGGGTCGTCGTGGGCGGCTCCGGCATCGCCGACGCCCTTCTGAAACGGATCGAAGACCGGCTCGGCGCCACGGTGCAGACCAGTTGGGGGATGACCGAACTGTCGCCCATGGGCACCCTGTCGCCCCCGGCGCGGGAGCCGGGCGCGGCAAGGGCCTCGGGCCGGGCGCCGGTCGGGCTGGACATGCAATTGTTCGACGCGGCGGGGGTCGCCCTGCCCCAGCAGCGCAACGTGGTCGGCCATCTGAAGGTCAAGGGCCACAGCGTGGTCGAACGCTACTACGGCCATGCCGAGACCTCGGTGGACGCCGACGGCTGGTTCGACACCGGCGATCTGGCCATCATCGACGACGAGGGCAACCTGACCCTGTCGGGCCGCTCCAAGGACCTGATCAAGTCGGGCGGCGAGTGGATCAATCCGGCCGAGATGGAAGACATCGTCGGCGCCCTGCCCTCCGTCGGACTGGTGGCCGTGATCGGACGCGTGGACGCCAAATGGGGCGAGCGGCCGGTGATGGTGATCGAGCCGCGCCAGGGCCATGCGGTGAACGACAACGACGTGAT
Organism: Brevundimonas sp. NIBR11; assembly: GCF_027912535.1. Lineage (NCBI taxonomy): Bacteria > Pseudomonadati > Pseudomonadota > Alphaproteobacteria > Caulobacterales > Caulobacteraceae > Brevundimonas > Brevundimonas sp. NIBR11. The sequence continues at coordinate 2,085,936 of NZ_CP115465.1, forward strand.
CGCGGCGCTCAAGGGCCGGGTCGCCGACTGGTGGCTGCCCGACCGGATCGTCTCGGTGCCCTCCATGCCTCTGGCCGCGACGGGCAAGATCAACAAGATGCAGCTTCGCGCCACCTATGGGGCGGCCTAGGGTGACGAATCCCCTCGCCGCATCGGCGCGACCGGCTCCGGATCGCACGCGGGTGCGCATCAAGGCCGCGACCATGACGACTAAAACCCCCGACACGCCCGCACCCAAGCCCGCTCGCCGGTCCAAGGCCGACCAGCGCGCCGAAAGCCTGGAGCAGATTCTGGATGCGGCCGAGGAGCTGTTCTCCCAGCACGGCATGTACGGCGTGACCCTGAAGGACGTGGCGCAGAAGGTCGGGGTGCACACCTCGCTGATGCACTACTACTTCAAGGACAAGACCGATCTCTTTCAGCAGGTCGTCAAACGCCGGGCGCCGATCACCATCGGCCGCCGCGTCGAGGCGATGAAGCGCTATGCCGAAGAGACGGGCGATCATCCCACCGTCGAAGGGGCCCTGCGCGCCTTTCTCGACACCGACCTGGACCTCTACATCGAGGGCGGCGAGGGCTGGCGGAACTACGGCGCCCTGGGCGGTCAGCTGAACAACACCCCGGTGTGGGGCGCGGCGGTGATGTGGGAGAATTTCGACCCCGTCGTGCTGCAGCTGATCGACCTGTTGAAGAAGGCGATGCCCGAGGCGGAGATGGAGGACATCTTCTGGGGCTATCACTTCGTAACCGGCGCCCTGACCCTGTCGCTGGCCCGCACGGGGCGGATCGACCACCTGTCGGGGGGTCTGTGCCACTCCGAGGACTTCGAGGCGATCAAGGCGCGCATGGCCAGCTTCATGGCCGGCGGTTTCAAGGCGATCTGCAAGCAACGGGCGGACGAACGGAAGAGTGTGAGCCATGGCTGACGTCGCAGGTTTTCCCGTCGCGGCCCGTCCGGAGGACCTGGGCTTCGACAGCGCCCGACTGGGACGCCTCGACGACTATATGGCCGGGATGGTCGCCGCCGGCCGCGTGGCCGGGGTGTCGACCCTGATCCTGCGCCACGGCAAGGTGGTCGCGCACAGAACCCACGGGTCGGCCGTGCTGGGCGGGATCGCACCCCTGACGACCGACGCGGTCTTCCGCATCTATTCGATGACCAAGCCGATCGCGGCCGTGGCCATGATGATGCTGTTCGAGGAAGGCCGTTGGACCCTCGACGATCCGGTGTCGAAATTCATCCCCGAGTTCGCCGAGCTGAAAGTCTTCACGGGCGTGGGTCCGGATGGGGCGATGCTGGTCGAGGACGCCAGACGTCCGCCGACGATGCGAGAGGTGATGAGCCACACCGCCGGCTTCGCCTACGGTCTGTTCCCCGACTTCCATCCGCTGGAGAAGGCCTATCTGGCTGAGCGGATCGCACGGCCCGAAGGCGTGCAGGCCTTCGTCGACCGCGTCGCGGCTCAGCCCCTGATGTTCCAGCCCGGGTCGGAGTGGTTCTATTCCGTGGCGTCTGGGATCCTGGGCGTCATCGTCAGCCGCATCTCGGGCCAGTCGTTCGGCGAGTTCCTGAAACAGCGCATCTTCGATCCGCTGGGCATGGTGGATACCGGGTTCGCCACCCAGGATCACAATGTCGACCGGCTGGTGACCTTCTATCAGGACGACGGCGCGGGCGGGCTGAGAGAAGTGACCGAGGTGCTCGGCGCCCCGATCAATTCCTTCACCAGACCGCCCGAGTTCGAGGACGGCGGCGGCGGGCTGGTCTCGACGATCAGCGACTATGCCCGCTTCACCCAGATGATCCTGAACCGGGGCGAGCTGGACGGGGTGCGCATCCTGGCGCCCGTCACGGTCGAGCTGATGGGGACCAACGTCATTCCCGACGCCGTCCTGGCGACCAGCCACCCGCTGCGGCTCCTGCCCTTCAATCCGGCCTTCGGCTTCGGGTTGGGTTTCTCGGTCATGAAGGACCCGCGCCGGCTAGGATCGGTCGAGGGGCGCGGCACCCTGGCCTGGGGCGGCATGGGCGGGACCTGGTTCTGGATCGATCCCGAGAACGACCTGGTCTTCGTGGGCCTGATCCAGCGTCTGGCCGATCCGATCTCCGGCGAGTTCCGGGCCAAGGCGCGGACCTTCACCTACGCCGCCCTGACCCGGCCGGAACTCTAAACGTCATCCAACAACAGACGGGTCCAAAGGCCTGCAGTCGAGGAAACGAAAATGACCACGGTTGATGTCGCCGACGACGTCGTCCCGCCCGAGCCCGGCGCATTCCGCAAGACGAAATGGAGCGTGGTCTGGCTTCTGACCATGACCCTGTTCTCGGCCCTCACGGTCGGCGGCCTGTTGGCGCCGATCCAGGAGGCGGTGAAGCTGGATCTCGGCCTGGACGACTTCCAGCTGGCGATGATCATCGGCACCGCGACGGCCATTCCCGCCGCCATCCTGTCCCTGCCCATCGCCTGGATGGTCGACCATTCGACGCGGACCCGGCTCCTGATCATCCTGTCGGCCTGCTGGGCTCTCGGGACGATCGGCACGGCCTTCGTTCAGGACTTCTACGGCCTGTTCGCCGCGCGTCTGATTGCGGGGATCGGAGCGGCGACGGCCTTCCCTGTGCTGATCTCGCTGCTGGCCGACGTGTGCATGCCGCAGAGGCGCGGTCGGGCGATGCTGCTGGTGTCGATCGGCGCCTGGGCCGGGGCGGCCGCCGCCTTCGCCATCGGCGGGACGCTGTTCGGCTGGCTGGAGGCCAATCCGACGGCCTTTGTCCAGAACATGCCGCCGTGGCGGGAGGCGCACCTGATCGTCGGCATCGGCGCGGCCATCCTGGTCCTGCCGCTGTTCCTGATCCGTGAGCCCGTGCGCCACGAGGTCCAACAGGCGAATCCGTCCCTGAAGGTGTCGCTGATCGCCTTCTGGAGGCGGCGGTATTTCCTCGGCTCGCTCTATGTCGGCAACTTCGCCGGCGCCCTGGCGGAGGGCGCCGCGGCGCTCTGGATCGGCTCGGTGCTGGTGCGTCAGTACGGTCAATCGCCCGGCGAGTTCGGGGGCTGGGTCGGACTGGTGATCTTGGCGTCGGGCGTCATCGGCTCGATCATCGGAGGGATCAGCGCCGACATGGCTCAGAAGCTGAAGATGCGCGGCGGCATCCTGTTGCCGGCCGTCATCGCCACGGCCCTGAGCATTCCGGCCAGCGCCTATCCGATCATGCCGAACGTCACCCTGTTCGCCTGGGTGCTGCTGGCGCTCCTGACGGGCGGGGCCGTGGTCAACCTGGTCAACTCGGCGGCCATCGCCGTGCTCCTGCCCAACGAGGAGCGAGCGACCAGCCTGGCGGCCCTCGCCATCATCGGCAAATTCGTCGGCGGGCCGGTGACGGCGGGCATCATCGCCTGGATGACCGTCCTGTTCAAAGGACCGACGGGTCTGGGCGTGACCTTGACCTGGCTGGGCGTGGTGACGGGCATCATCTCGCTGCTGGGCTACTGGGCGGCGATGCGGTTCGCGCCGCCGCCGGCCGCCGAGATCCTGCCCGACGCCCCGACCGCCGAGGTCTGAGGTGAGCGATAGTCCCTTCACCCCGGCGGTCGGCATGGTCGACCGGCTGGACTCGAAAGGGTTCGGGCCGAGCGAGGAGGACTACGCTTTCGTCGAGGCCTATCTGGCGCCGGGGGATTTCGATCCGGACTGGGCGGCGAAGCTGGCCGATCCGGAGCGGCGGGCGACGCGCGAGGCCCTGTCGGCGGAGAGGAAGGCGCGCGACTGGCCGGCGCTCAGCCAGTACCGCGAGGCGAACGAAGCGTTAGCGGGACAGGCGGTGGACGTCGTCTTCATCGGCGACTCGATCACCGAGTTCTGGTGCGTGGCCCAGCCGGACCTGTTCACCGGCGGAATCGTCAATCGCGGCATCAGCGGCCAGACCAGCCCGCAGATCCTGCTGCGTTTCATGGCCGATGTCGTCGCGTTGAAGCCAAAGGCCGTGCACATCCTGTGCGGCGGCAACGACATGGCCGGCAACACCGGGCCATCGACGGTCCGGGACTATCAGAACAACATCCTGGCCATGCTGGCGCTGGCCGAGGCGCACGGGATCAAGGTCATCCTGGGGGCGCTGACGCCGTTCAACATCGTGAGCTGGAATCCGGCGGTCGGCGATCTGCGCGCGCGGACGACGGAGCTGAACGCCTGGCAGACGGCGCTGGCCGCCGAGCGGGGGCTGGCAAGGGCGGACTATTTCGCCGTGCTGGCGAACGCCGATCAGCATCTGAAACCCGAGTTCCATCGCGACGGGGTGCATCCGACGCGGGCGGGTTACGAAGTCATGGGGCCGGTGGCGGAGGCGGCGATCCGGCGGGCGCTCGGCTAGGGCCAGTACTGCCGCTACGAGTTTGTTTACTTACCTATGGTTGTGTTTGGGCGTGCTCGACATCGTTCCCCACCCCGCCCCGACCTCGACCCAGCCACGCCCCGTCCGGGTGATGGTGGTCGACGACTCCGCCATCGTGCGCGGCCTGATCGTCCAGATGCTGGAGAAGTCGCCCGAGGTCGCGATCGCGGCGCGAGCCTCCAATGGCGAAGCGGCCCTGGCAGAGCTGGGCCGGCACGAGGTCGACGTCATCGTGCTGGATCTGGAGATGCCCGTCATGGACGGGATGACCGCCCTGCCCCTGTTGCTGGCGAAACAGCCGGGAGTGCGGGTGGTGGTGGCCTCGACGCTCAGCCAGCGGAATGCCCGCATCAGTCTGGACGCCTTGCAGAAGGGCGCCGCCGACTATGTGCCCAAGCCCGAGACCGGCAGTCTGGTCAACGCCGCAGAGTTCGAGCGCGAACTCGTCGGCAAGGTGCTGGCCCTGGGGCGGCGGCGGTCGGCGGCGGGCGTGGGGAGCGTCCCGGCGACGGCGCCCCGCCCGAGGAGCGCCGTGCGGCCCGGCGTCATCGCCATCGGCGGATCGACGGGGGCGCCGCCGGTGCTGCTGGAGGTGATGGCGGGGCTGAAGGACAACGTCAGCCAGCCGATCCTGATCACCCAGCACATGCCCGCGACCTTCACCGCCCTTCTGGCCGAGCAGATCGAGCGGGCCGGAGGACGGCCGTGCGCCGAGGCAAGGGACGGGGAGCCGATCCTGCCGGGCCGGGCCTATGTGGCGCCGGGGGGATGGCACATGACGGTGGGACGCAGCGGCGCGACGCCGGTGATCCGGCTGAATCAGGAGCCGCCCGAGCATTTCTGTCGACCCGCCGTGGACCCGATGCTGAGGTCGGCGGCTGAAGTTTTCGGCAACCGGCTGCTGGCCGTGGTCCTGACCGGCATGGGGCATGACGGGGCCGATGGCTGCGCGCTGGCGGCGAAGGCCGGAGGCCGGTTCGTCGTCCAAGACGAGGCGACCAGCGCGGTCTGGGGCATGCCGGGCGCGGCCGCGAAGACCGGGTTGGCGGAGGCGGTCCTGCCGGCTTCGAAGATCGCGCCGTGGATCGTGGAGGCCTGTCGATGAGCCTGGGACATCCCGACGATGTCGAGGCCTTTCGCCGGCTGGTGCTGGAGCGGTCGGGCCTGATCCTGAGCGCGGAGAAAGACTATCTGCTGAAGAGCCGGCTGGAACCGATCGCGCGGTCCGAAGGGATCGCCGATGTGGCGGCGATGTTGCGTCAGGTGCGGCTCGCGCCGACCGCACGGCTGGCCCAGCGCTGCATCGACGGAATGGCGACGCACGAGAGCTTCTTCTTTCGAGACAACACGCCTTTCGACCAGCTGCGTGAGACCATCCTGCCCGCGCTGTGGCGAGCGCGCGGGGCGTCGAAATCGCTGCGGATCTGGAGCGCGGCCTGTTCGAGCGGACAGGAGCCCTATTCGCTGGCGATGATGCTTCAGGAGGAGCGGGCGAGGTTCGGCGACTGGAGGATCGACATCCTGGCCACCGACTTTTCGCAGCCGATCCTGGAGCGGGCGCGGACCGGTCTCTACAGCGAGTTCGAGGTGCGGCGGGGGTTGTCGGAGCAGCGTCAGGCGCGCTTCTTGGTGCGCGAGGGCGAGGCGTTCCGCATCGCGCCGGAGGTTCGGGCCATGGTCCAGTTCCGGCACCACAACCTGCTGGACGGGATGGCGACGCTGGGGCGGTTCGACCTGATCTTCTGCCGCAACGTGCTGATCTATTTCGACCCGGCGACCAAGGCGAAGACGCTGGAGGCGATCGCCGGCTGTCTGAACCCCGACGCCAGCCTGATCCTGGGGAGCGCCGAGACGGTCGTGGGTCTGGCCGGGGCGTTCGAGCCGACGCCGGGCCTGCGCGGGGTGTTCCGGGTCAGGGCTCCGGCCGCACACGCGGGGCTGCGGATCGCGTCGTGACGACGACCCGCAGCCCCGCCCGGCGGGTCTAGCGGAACAGACCCAGCAGGATCGAGGTCGAGGCGTTGGCGATCGACAGGGCCTGCACGCCCAGCTGTTGCTTCGTCTGCAACGACTGGAGGCGGGCGCTTTCCTTAGCCAGATCGGCATCAACCAGGTTGCCGACGCCGTTCTCCAGCGCGTCCGACAGCTTGCCGACGAAGGCGCGATGGGTGTCGAGCGACTTGGCGCCCGTGCCCAGACGCGCCAGGGCCGACGACACGTTGTCGATCGAGGTGTTGATCGCGGTCAGGGCCGTATTGGCCAGGGTCGAGGTGCCGATCGTGGCGGTCGAGGCCAGGGTCACGTTGGCGCCGCCCAGGGCCAGGTTCTGGGCCTTGACGTCGATGGTGGTTCCCGTGGTGTTCGACAGCGCCTTGAAGGCGGCGCTGGTCGTCGCGTCCTTGATCATGTTCACGCCGTTGAACGAGGCGTTGTTGACCACCGTGGTGATCTGATCACGGATGGCCTTGAAGTCTTCGTTCAGGGCCTTGCGCGAAGCCGTCGACAGCGACTTGTCGGTCGCGGCCAGGGCCTTTTCCTTGAGCTGGATCAGCAGGTCGGAAACCGACTCGCCGGCGGCCAGACCGACGTCGATGGCGGAAGCGCCACGATCCAGGCTGTCCTTGACGGCGTTCAGGGCCGAGATTTCCGAACGCTGACCCTGGGCGATCGCCCAGATGGCGCCGTTGTCCTTGGCCGTGTTGACCTTCTTGCCGGTGTTGATGCGGCTCTGGACGGTGTCGAGCTGTGATCGGGTTGTCTGCAGATTCTGCAGGGCGACTAAAGCCCCGGAGTTCGTATTCACGCTGTTCAGCGCCATGACGACGATTCCTATTCCCAGGTTTCGGAGCCGTTTTGGCGTCCGAGAGCATTTTGCTCAGCCGGGAGAATAGGTAGTTCTACCTAATATTTACCGAACGCAGTTTTGTACGCCAATCGACTAAATCGGAACGTGAATACTCACAGCCGATTCATCCGCTGACCACTACACAGGGTGACGGACCCGCACGTAAGCGCCCGGCGCGGCGTCGCCGGCCTTCAGCTTGCCGGAGCCGACCTTGCGGGCCTTGACCTTGTCGTCGCCGGCGGCGGCGTCGAGCCAGCCCTGCCATTCGGGCCACCAGGAGCCGGGCTTCTTCTCGGCGCCGGCCAGCCAGGCGTCGGCCGCGGCCGGGGCGTCATCATTGGTCCAGTAGCCGTGCTTGTTGGCGGCCGGCGGATTGATCATCCCGGCGTTGTGGCCCGAGCCGCCGAGAATGAAGCCGACGTCGCCGCCGAAATGACCGCGCTGGGCGTAGGTGGCGCGCCAGGCCGAGACGTGGTCGTCGTGGAAGCCGACGATCATGACGGGCGTCTTGATGGCCTTCAGGTCCAGGGCGACGCCGTCGATGGTCACGCCGCCGGCGTCCTTGAGCCTGTTCTCGCGGAGGATCCAGCCGCCGTATTCCTTGAGCGTGCGGGCCGGCATCCGGGCGCCGTCGTCGAACCACCAGAGCAGGTCCGAGGCGCGGGCGTCGTCGCCCATCAGATAGTGCTGGACCACCGAGGACCAGATCAGGTCGTTGGCGCGGACGGTCGAGAACAGGCGGGCGAGGTCGTGGGCCTCGACATAGCCGCGCTCGTCCAGATAGCGGTGGAAGGCCTTCAGGTCGTTCTCGCCGGTGAAGACCGACCATTCACCCATGTCGGAGAAGTCGACCAGACTGGCGATCAGGGTGGCGGAGGCGACGCGGTCGGCGCGGCCGGTCTGGGCCAGCCAGGCCAGGGTCATGGCCGCCAGCGTGCCGCCGAGGCAGTAGGAGACGAGGTCCAGGTCCGGCTCGCCCGTCGCCTGTTCGACCGCATCCATGGCTGCGACGACGCCCTCGGTGACGTAGTCGTCGAGACCGACCTCGGCGTGGCTGGCGTCCGGGTTGACCCAGGAGATGACGAAGACGGTGTGACCCTGATCCACCAGCCACTTCAGGTAGCTGGCCCTGGGCGTCAGGTCGAAGAGGTAGAATTTGTTCACCAGCGGCGGGACGAACAGCAGCGGACGGCGATAGACCGTCTGGGTCGTCGGGGCGTACTGGATGACCTCCATCAGCCGGTTCTTGAACACCACGGCGCCGGGGGTGGCGGCGATGTTGACCCCCAGTTCGAAGTCATTCGGGGCGCGGCGGCCGACCAGACCGTCGCCGCGCGCGACGTCTTCCAAAAGATGGGTCAGGCCGGTGACCAGGCTCATGCCGCCGGTCGCCATCGCGCGTCGGGCGACCTCCGGATTGGTCTGGGCGAAGTTCGAGGGCGACAGGGCGTTGGTCAGCTGGCGGGCCAGGAAGTCGACCTGGTTGCGGACGGTCTCGTCGACCGGGGCCGTGGCGATGAACTCCTGAAGCTGGCGACCGGCCAGCAGATAGGCCTGTTTCAGCGCGTCATAGCCGGGGTTCGACCAGTCGGCGCCCGAGAAGCGGCGGTCGCCCTTCGCCGGGGCCGCGACGGGCTCGGCGTCCAGACCCCAGGCGCGTTGGGCGGTGGAGGTCCACAGATTGGTCCAGTCGGTCCAGTTCTTCGCCTGCGCCTCGAACAATGCGGTCGGGCGGGTCATGACGGCCATGTTGAAGTCGACGACGGCGCGCACCAGGGTGGTCGGATCGTAGGGCAAGGCTTCCGGCTGCATCGCCTTGACGGCGGTCGTGCGCGCGGCGGCGGCGGCAGCGTCGGCCAGACGCATCAGGGCCTCGGCCGCGACCTCGGGGTCCGGCAGGACGGGGAACGGCAGGTCGAGGGCGGGGGCGTCAGCCTTGATCGTCGTCATGGTCGCCTTGGATCAGTTCGCGGTCAGAACGTCTACGGCCAGACAATCGTTCGGGGCGACGAACAGCCAGGCCAGGGCGCGGTCCGGGTTGGCGGCGGCCCACACCGGGCACGGCGCACCGGCGATGTCGATGGCCTCTGCGGCGGTCAGATCGACGTTTAAAGCGGCGGCGGAGATGACTTCGGCGTCGAAGGCCATGACAGGATTTCCTCGGGGTGAGCGAGGCGGCTTCTCGCATAGGGATTTTTGCAAAACCATGTCATATATCGCCAATCCGTCGTGCGTTTTTGCACGGAGCGAAGCGTGGCCGAGTTCGACTGGAACGATCTTAGGGCCTTTCTGGCCGTAGCGCGGACCGGGCGGCTGGCGGCGGCGGCGTCCCGGCTGGCGGTCGATCACACCACGATCGGGCGGCGGATCGCGGCGCTGGAGGCGCGGCTGGGAGCCCAGTTGTTCGACCGGACCCCGGGCGGGCATGTCCTGACCGTTCACGGCGAGCGGCTGTTGCCGACGGCGGAGGCGATGGAGACCCTGGCCATCCGGGCGGCGGGCGAACTGGGTCAGGCGGATCAGGCCCTGACCGGAACGGTGAGGATCGGGGCGCCCGAGGGGTTCGGCAGCTATGTGATCGCGCCGTTGATGGCCGAGTTGGCGGACCGGCATCCGGATCTGGAGATCCAGCTGGTCGCGATGGCCGGGTCGCTCAACCTGTCGAAGCGCGAGGCCGACATCTCCGTCGCCTTGAGTCCGCCGCGCGAGGGGCGGCTGGTGTCGCGGAAACTGACCGACTACCGCCTCGGGCTCTATGCGGCGCCGGCCTATCTCGACGCCCGGCCGCCGATCCTGAAGCGGACCGACATGAGCGGGCACCGGTTCATCGGCTATATCGACGAGCTGCTGTATGCGCCCGAGCTCGACTACATGCAGGCGCCGGATGTGGAGGTGCGGGTCCGGCTGCAGAGCTCCAACCTGATCGCCCAACTGCAGGCCGCGTTGGCAGGGGCGGGCCTGTGCGTCCTGCCCAACTTCATCGCCGCGCGGGAGCCGGGGCTGGTTAGGGTCCTGCCCGAGGCGGTCGGGCTGGAGCGCAGCCTGTGGTTGGTGACCCACGCCGACCTGAAGCGGCTGGCGCGCATCCGGGCAGTGACCAGTCTGATCGTCGAGGCGGTCAGGAAGGACCGGTCGCGGTTCCTCGGCGACGGTTGACGGGAAGAGAGGCGCGGCCATGGACGAGCCGCGCCTCTCCCGCTCACGACGGAGCCATGGGGGAAGCGTCGTGAGCTGTTCGTGCCCCTACGCGTTCGCCAGCTTGTCCATCTCCAGGGTCAGGCTTTCCGCCTGCTGGGCCAGTTCGCCCGAGGCGTTGAGGAGGTCATTGGAGGCCTGGCTGGTCTGGACGGCGGCGGCGGAGACGTTGGCGATGCTGGAGGAGACCAGCTGGGTGCCTTCGGAGACCTGACTGACGTTGGCGGCGATCTCGCGGGTGGCGGCGGTCTGTTCCTCGACGGCGCCGGCGATGGCCGAGGCGATCTCGGCGACCTTGCGGATGGTGTCGGTGATGCCGGCGATGGCGCCGACCGAGGTCTGGGTCGCGGCCTGCATGGCGGTGACCTGGGACGAGATCTCGTGGGTGGCGCGGGCGGTCTGGTCCGACAGGCTCTTCACCTCCGAGGCCACGACGGCGAAACCCTTGCCCGCCTCTCCCGCGCGGGCGGCCTCGATGGTGGCGTTCAGGGCCAGAAGCTTGGTCTGGCCCGCGATGTCGTTGATCAGGGTGACGACGTTGCCGATCTTCTGCGCCGCCTCGGCCAGGGACTGGATGGCGTCAGACGTCTTGTCCGCCTCGACCACCGCGTGCTGGGAGATGTTCGAGCTCTCGGCCACCTGACGCGCGATCTCGGAGATGGAGGCGGTCAGTTCCTCGCCCGCCGACGAGACGGTCTGGACGTTGACGGAGGTGACCTCGGCGGCGGAGGCGACGGAGGCGGCCTGCCGCGTGGTCTCCTCGGCCGTGCGGGCCATGCCTTCGGCGGTGGCGCGCATCTCGGACGCGGCGGAGGCGACGATGGAGGAAATCTCGGTGACCCGTTCGGCGATCCGCTTCTGGGTGGTGATGTCGGTGGCGTATTTGACGACCTTGAAGGGACGGCCGGAGAGGTCGAGGATCGGATTGTAGCTGGCCTGGATCCAGATCTCGCGACCACCGGCGCCGAAACGCTTGTATTGGGCGGCGTCGTATTCGCCGCGACCCAGCTTCTCCCAGAACATGCGGTACTCGAGACCCTGGGCCGTCTGGGGATCGACGAACATGGAGTGGTGGCGGCCGACGATCTGGTCGGCGCGGTAGCCGACGGCGGCGAGGAAGTTCTCGTTGGCCGAAAGGATGTTGCCGGCCATGTCGAACTCGATCACGGCCTGGGCCTTGTTGATCGCGGCGATCTGGCCCTCGAAATTGGCGGTGGCCAGTTTCTGGGCGGTGATGTCGGTGGCATATTTCACGACCTTGAAGGGGCGGCCGGTAGCGTCGAGGATCGGGTTGTAGGAGGCCTGGATCCAGATTTCGCGGCCGCCTGAGCCGACGCGCTTGTATTGGCCGGCGTCGAATTCGCCGCGCCGCAGCTTGTCCCAGAAGGCGCGGTATTGGGGGCTTGCCGCGTCGGCCGGGTCCATGAACATGGAATGGTGGCGGCCCTCGATCTGTTCGAGCGAATAGCCGACGGCCGAGAGGAAGTTGCCGTTGGCGCGGCGGATCGTGCCGTCGAGGTCGAACTCGATCACGGCCTGGACCTTGTTGATGGCGTCCAGCATGCCGTCGCGCAGGAGCGCGTCGGCGTCGGTCGCGGTGTCGTCTTCGGCGCGGAGGGCGGAGGTGAGCATGGCGGAGTCCTTGGTCAGGCCGCTTGGGCGTGGAGGGGGGCGTGAGGGGGTGTGAGGGTCAGGAACCGTTCGACGTCGAGGACCAGCATCAGCTCTCCGTCGAGGCGGTAGAGGCCGTCGCAGACGCCGCGCCAGTCGGGGCTGAGGGTGATGGGGGCCGGCTCCTGATCGGCGACGGCGAGCCACAGGACGTCGCCGACGTCGTCGACCTGAAGCGCGTAGAGTTCGCCGGAACGCTCGACGATGACGCTCATGTGCGGAGCGTCGGCGGGGCGCGGCGCCATGCCGAGTCGTTTGCGGATGTCGATGGCGGTGACGATCCGGCCGCGCAAGTTCAGGGAGCCGGCGACCTCGGGCGGGGCCAGGGGGACGACATCGATGCGGACGGCGGCGATGACGTCCTGAACCGACAGCACGGGGACGCCGAAGGTCTGGTCCGCGACACGGATGGAGACGAGGCCCTGGATGTGCGCGTCGGACATCAGGCGGCGCCCTTCATCGGTTCGAGGGTTTCCGAGACGGCGGCGAGGAGGCCCTCCCCCTCCCCGCTTCGGGCGAAGTCGGCGAGGCCGGTCGGGCTGTCGAGGCGGTGGGCGCCGAGGCCGAGAAGCGGCGTGGCGTGCCAGGACGAGGCGCGACCGAAGGCCTGGGCCATCTGGCGGGCATGGGGGCTGGACGGCGAGGTGTCGGCCAGGATCAGGTCGTAGACGGCGCCGTCGTCGTGGAGGGCCAGGGCGCGCTGGGGGTCGGCGGCGACTTCCACCGCATAGCCGGCCTGGGCCAGCAGCGGGCCGAGGAGGAGCTGGGTGAAGGGGCTCTGGTCCACGACGAGGAGGCGTTTGGTCGCGGCGGCGGCGGGCGTCGCGACGGCCTCGGCGGGCGCGGCGAGACCGACCTTGCGCCACCAGATCTCGACGTCGATCAGTTCGGTGGCGCGGCCGGCGACGACGAGACTGGCGCCCTCGGTGCGCGAAGGGCCCTCGACGATGTCGACGATCTCGTCGACCAGCAGGCCGAGGCTGCGGTCGTCGCGGGTGAAGACCAGCAGCGGACGCTTGGCGCCACCGTCGAAGGCGGCCGGGCCGCCGTCGGCCGTGATGATCTCCATCAGGGCGCCGCGATACTGGACCACCGACCGACCCTCGACCCATTCGATGGTGGAGGCGTCGAGCTCCTCGATACGGGCGACCTGGCCGAGGGGAGCGGCCTTCAGGGCCTCGGTCGCGGCGCGGAAGATGAGGAAGGGCTGGGTCAGTTCGACGGCCGTGGCGGCCTCGGGCTCGACCGCGTCGCCGCCGACGATCTGGGGCGCGCCGGCCTCCAGCGACATGCCCTTGAAGTCCAGGATCATGATGACCGAGCCGTCGCCCAGGATGGTCGCGCCGGAATAGATCTTGAGGTGGCGGAGGATGGTCGCGACGGGTTTGACGACGATCTCCTCGGTGTCGAAGACCCGGTCGACGATCACGCCGAAGGTGAAGGCGCCGACGCGGGCGACGACGATGCAGGCGTCGCTGCGCGGGGTCTCCGGCCCTGAGAGACCCAGCATGGTCTCCAGCGAGACGAGCGGCAGGAGGCGGTCGCGGAGACGGAGCACCGACGCGCCGTTGATCTGTTCGATGCGGCGGCCCTCGGAGCCGTTGGCGCTGACCAGTTCGACGATGGAGCCTTGCGGCATGGCGAACCGCTCGCCGTTCGACTCCACGATCAGGGCCGAGACGATGGAGAGCGTCAGGGGGATGCGGATGGTGAACCGGGTGCCGTGCCCCTCGGTCGAGGTCAGGTCGATGACGCCGCCGATCTTCTCGATATTGGTGCGGACCACGTCCATGCCGACGCCCCGGCCGGAGACGGCGGTGACGGCCTGCGCGGTCGAGAAGCCGGGCAGGAAGATCATCTGGCGCGCTTCGGCGTCGGTCATGGCCTGGGCCTGCGTCGACGAGATGAGACCGTTCGCGACGGCCTTGGCGCGAATACGGTCAGCGCTGAGGCCGCGTCCGTCGTCGGCCATCTCCACCACGATAGCGCCGCCCTCGTGACGGGCCGAGAGGGTGATGCGGCCGGTGGCGGGCTTGCCGGCGGCGAGCCGTTCGGCGGGGGTCTCCAGACCGTGGTCCGCCGCGTTGCGGATCATGTGGGTCAGGGGGTCCTTGATCAGTTCCAGGATCTGACGATCCAATTCGGTGTCCTGCCCGCTCGTGACCAGTTCGATCTGTTTGCCGAGGTCGGAGGCGAGGTCGCGGACCAGTCGCGGCAGCTTGGCCCAGGCCCCCGAGATCGGCTGCATCCGGGTGGTCATCACGCCTTCCTGAAGCTCGGACGTGACCTGGTTCAGACGATGCAGCGGTCCGGCGAAAGGACTTTCGGGGGCGCCGCGCAGGGTCTGGATCAGCTGGTTCCGGATCAGGACCAGCTCGGAAACCATGGTCATCAGGTTCTCGAGCACGTCGACGCTGACGCGGATGGTCTGGGCGGCGACGTCGGGCTCCGACGCAGGGCGCGGGGCGGAGGGTTCGGGCGCGGCGTCGGAGGTACGGGTCAGGAGGGCGGCGGTCGCGTCGGGGTCGGCCTCGAGCGCGATCAGGGCCGTGGCGACGGCGTCGAAGACCTGGCCGGTCTGTTCCTGAGTCAGGCGCGGGAAGGCGGAAGCGACGGCGGTGGAGAAGCCATCGTCGGAGACGCCGCGCGCCTGGGCGACGAGGCCTTCGCGCAGAGAGGCTTGCAGGCCGTCGAGGTCGACGCCGGCGAAGTGCGGGCCGATGTCGGGGTCGGCGACCAGGGCGCCGATGGCCGTCTCGCAGGCGGCGTCGAGCGTCGCCTCTCCGCCGAGCCGGTCGAGCATGGGGCGGGTCGAGGTCGCGGCGAGCGGCGCGGTCTCTCCGGCGAAAATGGCGTCGAGCCGGGCGATCAGGGCGCGGTCGTCGCCCTGGGGCTCGGTCCCGCTGACGGCGATGCCGTCGATGACCAGACGCACGGCATCGACCGCATCGAGGATGGCCGAGACCGCTTGTGCCGTGACCGGCAGTGTGTTGTCGCGAAAGCCGCCCAGCACATTCTCAGCCGCATGGGCGACGGTCTGGAGACGGCCGAGGCCGAGGAAGCCGGACGTCCCCTTGATGGTGTGGATCAGGCGGAAGATGTCGCCCAGCAGCGCCGGATCGTCGGGGCCCTGTTCAAAGGTGACGAGCTTGGAGTCGAGGGCTTCGATGCCCTCGCGCGCCTCGGCCACGAAATCCTGAATGACGTCGTCCAACGGTGTTCGCCCCAAAACGATGCGGACGCCGAAGCGGCCGATCTCGAACACAACCTATCCGCGCTTTTGGTTAATCGCGTCTGAATGAGGCAGTCGTGGCGGCCAGGCGCCGTTAACCAAGTCTTATCGCCGTATATCCTAAGGTTGTTTCAGAGGCCGCGCTATCGGTCTGGGGAGGAACCATGGCGGTCGACAAATCCATGAATGTGCTGGTCGTGGACGACTACAAGTCGATGATCCGCATCGTCCGGGGCCTGCTGAACCAGCTGGGGTTCGTCAATGTGGACGAGGCGATGGACGGGCCGTCGGCGCTGGCCCTGATCCGGTCCAAGGACTACGGCCTGGTGCTGTCGGACTGGAACATGCAGCCGATGACCGGGCTGGAGCTTTTGAAGGAGGTCCGGGCCGAGGACCGGACGAA
The DNA here is from genome assembly GCF_027912535.1 of Brevundimonas sp. NIBR11. Taxonomy (NCBI): domain Bacteria; kingdom Pseudomonadati; phylum Pseudomonadota; class Alphaproteobacteria; order Caulobacterales; family Caulobacteraceae; genus Brevundimonas; species Brevundimonas sp. NIBR11. The sequence goes on from NZ_CP115465.1 coordinate 2,101,675, forward strand.
GGCCCTGCCCTTCGTCATGGTGACCGCAGAGGCCAAGGCCGAGAACGTCGTCGCCGCGCGGCAGGCCGGGGTGAACAACTATGTCATCAAGCCTTTCACGCTGGCGGTGCTGAAGCAGAAGCTGACCACCGTGCTGGGCGAGCTCTGACATGAAGGCGCTGGCCGAGATCGAGGCGCTGAAGGTCGAGCTGGAAGGGGCGTGCGAGGCCCTGATGTCGGCGGCGCAGACAGGGCTGGAAATGGCGGCCGACACGCCGGTAGACGGCGAGATCGTCTCCCTGTTGTTCGCCGAGATTCTGGGCCTGTGCGCGTTTCAGGATCTGGCGGGTCAGAGGCTGGATCGGCTGGCGAAGCAGATCGCAGGCAGTGGAGCGGACGACCGACCGGACGCCCACCTGCTGAACGGTCCGGCCAACGGCGACGGTCTGGATCAGGCCGCCGCGGACGCCCTGTTCGACAAATGAGCCTGCCGACGACGCGCCTGGGCCTGAAGGGGGTCGAGCCGCTGATCGTGGACGACAACGCCCAGTCGCTGGAGGTGGTCACCGCGATCCTGATGGGGTTCGGCATCAACAAGGCGGTCAAATGCCAGTCTGTGGCCGAGGCGCGCGACATGCTGCTGTGCCGGGTCTTCGACCTGGTCATCGTCGACTGCGAGATGCCGGACGAGGACGGCCACGACCTGCTCCGCTACATCCGTTCGGACCCGCAGGGGCCCAACTTCACCGTGCCCGTTCTGATGATGAGCGCGGTGACGCCACGGTCCAAGGTCGAGGCGGCGCGTGACGACGGCGCCAACTTCACCATCGCCAAGCCGGTGTCGCCGATCACCCTGTTGGAGCGGATGCTGTGGATCGCGCAGAGCAGCCGGATGTTCATCTCCGACCCCGGCTACTGCGGCCCCGACCGGCGGTTCCGGACCGTGCCCTTGCAGGATGGCGTGAGCGAGCGGCGGAACGCCGACCTGATCCTGACCTCCAAGCCCGAGCGGGCCCTGTCGCAGGACGAGATCGACGGGCTGTTCACATGACGCGCGCTTCGACCGTCGCCTTCACGCCCAGGAACCGGATGGCGCGCATCCTGACGGGGCTGGATCGCAAAACCTTCGCCGAGCACGTCGCCGGGGCCGAGCAGGCGGTGCGGGCGATCACGCCGCGACTGGTCGAGAGCCTGGGCGGAGACGTCCGCCACCTGGTCGGTCTGTGTCGCCGGGGCGAGAGCGAGACCTTCGGCCGGTGTCGGGAGATCGGGCTACTGGCGCTTGGGGTCGTGGAGACGGCGCGGTTGGCGGGCCGGCCGGAGCTGGCGGAAACGGCCAGGGGGATCTGGGAGATGGTCGATGCGCTGGCCACACGCGGGGTCTGGCATACCGACGCCCTGAGGCTTCACGCCGACGCCTTGGCGACCCTGATGGGAATGGAGGGCGATGCGCCCGACGGGTCCGCTATCGCGCGGGAGCTGTCGAGAATGCGCGAAGCGATCGGGGCGGCGGTCGGCGCCTGACGTGGCGGGTCAGAACTCGGGGCTCTGGCTCGCCACGAAAGTCTCCCACGCCTCGCGCGTGGAGAAGTCCAGGCCCTGATCCCAGGCCGACCCCATATAGTAGGTGAAGGGCACGCCTGGCGTGACGCGCAGCAGGATCAGATAGTTCTCCGCGTCCTGGGTGAAGCCCTCGACCATGGCCGGGTCGACCAGGATGGCGATGCCCAGGCTGCCGTGGCCGGGATCCGAGGGCTCCCAGAACATCATCCGCCCGTGTTCCTGATCCCGGGTGATGAAGCCGGTCCCGGCGGCGTTGGTTCGCTTGTTGATGCCGATGGCGACGATCAGAGGCTCGGGTGAATCCGACTGCAGCGTCGAGGTCATGCGGGTGAAGTTCGACCCCATGGGCAGGGAGAACTCGCGAGTCTCCCACACGCGACGGACCACATCGACGGGCCAGGGATTGTAGTCGACGCTGAAGCGGGCCTCGTCGCCGCCCGTTTCCTCGATGCGATACGTGGCGAAGTTCCGGCTGGTCCACAGCTTGTTGTCGTACCAGACGCCCAGGCCTCCGGCGCCGCGCCCGCGCCCGACATCGTAGTAGTCCAGCCCCTCGCCGCGATCGACATGATAGCTGGGGAAGCGGAGCTGGCGGTCCATGAAGGGATAGCGGACGCGCTTGGCCCAGACGTCGATGCCTGACCCCGACGGCGGCTCGCGGCCCTGGAGCGTCGGGCCATAGATGCGGTGCGCGACGCGGTCGTTCTCCCACAGGATGTCGTCGAAGCGGTCGGGCGCGAACCGGGCGACGGCGCGCGGGACCTGTTCCTCGGCCGTCGGCGGCGTCAGGCGTTCGATGCTGGATGGACGGCCCAGGGCGGCGGGGTCGTAGGCCAGGGCGCGGGTCGCCGCCATCTCGGCCTGACGACGCGCCTGCTCCTCCGGCCCGACGACCGTGACCGGCGCGGGCGGGGTCGGGGTGGTGGCGGCGATGACCTCCGCGCTGTCGCGAGCCGGCTCGGCTTCGGGCAGGGACTGGGTCGAGCCGTTCAGATCGGCGATCTCGATGGCCGCGAGGATGTAGGTCCCCGAGGCGTAGAGGCCGGTGTCGGTCGGCTGGGTCGAAACGGGCTGGTCCCCGGTCTTCTGGGCCGCGCCGACGAGGCCGTTCGGCAGGACATGGGCGTTCAGCCCGGCCCAGCCCCTCTGGATCACCGGCAGGTAGGTCGCGCGGTCCAGCAGGCCGTGGTTCACGCCCCAGGCCAGGGCATAGACATAGAAGGCCGAACCCGAGGTCTCGGCTTCAGGATAGCTTTCGGGGTCGAGCAGGCTGGCGCGCCACAGGCCGTCGGACTGCTGCAGTTCGGCGATACGCGGGGCCATCTGCTGGAACATGTCGACGTAGAACTGGCGGCCGGTGAAGTTCGCCGGGACGCTCTCCAGCCAGCGGGCCAGACCGCCCATGACCCAGCCGTTGGCGCGCGACCAGTAGATGCGGTCGCCCGAGGCGTCGCGGTGGTTTTCGTCCTTGAACCGCTCGTCGCGCAGGAACAGCCGCTCCTCCGGGACCCAGAGGCGCTCGGCGGTGCGACGCCACTCCTTGTCGGCGGCGATCAGGTATTTCGGGTCGCCGGTGATGGCCGACATCCGCGCCAGGACGGGCGGGGCCATATAGAGAGCGTCGGCCCACCACCAGACCAGCTCCGGCGTTTCGGTCGGGCGGTTGAGGTATGGGACCTGCCAGTCCAGACGGGCGCGCAGCGGGATCAGAACGCCTTCCTGGCCACGCCGGGAATAGAGTTCCTCGTAGAGGTCGCCGATGGCGATGTCGTCGGCGTTCAGCATGGTCGGGCCCGAGCGGGCGCCGCGGACGCTGTAGTTGTAGTGTTCGGCCACGGCGGTGAGGAACCGCAGGGTCTCGGGGTCGTCGGACACGCGGGCCAGTCGCGCGGCGCCGACATAGAAGGTCGCCGCGACCCAGTTGGACGACATCTGCGAAAGGTTGCTGCCGGTCGACAGGGCCAGCGGCTCGCCGGCCATGGCCGCGATCTGGGACGAGGCGACATATTCGGCGGCGGCGAGCGCTTCGGCGCGCGACGGCAGGTGGGAGGGGTCGGTGTCCAGCGCCGGACGCGGGCGCGCCGTCAGCCATTCCGCCTCAACGCCGGGCGACAGGACGGGCGTGGTCTGGGCTTGGGCGACAGGGGCGAGCGCGGTCGTCGCCAGCAGGCTCGCGATGAGGGGCAAAGTGGCGCGGCCAAAACCAACTCGAGAAGCGAATGACATCGGTTACCTCCGTGACGGCTGCGCGTCTTGTTTTCACCCTACCGTCCGCTATCGTGAGACGGAAGAACAGAATGTGGGAAACGGCTTCACATCGTGTGCCGGTTCGCCCGCCCTTCGGAGGATCATCATGCACCGTAGAACCCTGCTTCGTCTCGGTCTGTCGGGCGCCGCGCTGACCGCCTCGCCCGCCTTCGCACACAGCCCCGGCCAGGGCGGGCCGCGCACGCTGAACGCCTCGGATTTCGGCGCGGTCGGCGACGGCGTGGCGATCGACACCCGCCCCATCCAGCGCGCCATCGACGTGGCGGCGGGACAGGGCGGCGGAGACGTCGTGCTGAATCCCGGCGTCTATCTGTGCGGATCGCTGTTCGTGAAGTCGGGGGTGACCCTGATCATCGGGCGCGGCGTAACCATCAAGGGGCTGCGCGACCTGAACGCCTATCCGACGGTCCGCACCCGCGTCGCCGGGATCGAGATGGACTGGCCCGCCGGCCTGCTGAACGTCTACCAGCAGCGGGGCGCGAAGATCACCGGCGAGGGTCTGGTCGACGGCGACGGCAAGGTCTTCTGGGACAGCTACTGGGCCATGCGGCGCGACTACGATCCGCGCGACCTGCGCTGGGCCGCGGACTACGACTGCCGCCGCCCGCGCCTGATCCACATCTACGACTCGCAAGACGTCGAGGTGTCGGGGCTGAACCTGGCGCGGTCGGGCTTCTGGACCGTGCACGTCTGCTATTCGAAGGACGTGAAGGTGTCGGACCTCATCGTCCGCAACAACCTGGGCGGACGCGGCCCATCAACGGACGGGATCGACATCGACTCCTCCGAGCGGGTGCTGGTCGAGAACTGCGACCTGTCGGTCAACGACGACGCCATCTGCATCAAGGCCGGGCGCGACTGGGACGGGTTGCGCGTCGCCCGGCCATGTCGCGAAGTCCGCATCAAGGACTGCGTCGTTCGCGATGCGCTCGCCGGCATGACCTTCGGCTCGGAGACCTCGGGCGGGTTCGAGGACATCGAGGTGTCGGGCTTGCGGATCGAGTACCCGGTTCCGCTGGGCATCTTCTTCAAGTCCGGCAGCACGCGCGGCGGGACGATCTCCAACATCCGCATCCGCGACGTCTTCATGCAGGACGTGGCGACCCTGATGCGGGTGAACCTGAACTGGTATCCGAACTACAGCTACGCCCGCATCCCGCCGGAGATCACCGAATACCCCGACTACTGGCGCGCTCTGGCGACGCCGGTGGAGCGGGAACGGGGCATACCGAGGATCCACAACGTCCGCGTCTCGGACGTGAAGGTGATCGGCGGCAAGGTCGGGTTCGAGGCCGCCGCCTATCCCGAGGCGCCGCTGACGGACTTCGCGTTCGAGCGGCTGGACTGGGATGTGCGGGATGCGGGGACGATCGCCAATGCGCGCGACTGGCGGTTCACGGACTGCAATATCGACACGCTGGACGGCAAGGGGCCGCGCGTGACGGACTCGACCGGCGTGACGGGGTTGCGCCCCGCCTAACTCCCCCATGGGTCAGCAAAAGAAACGGCCCGGAGCGTTCGCTCCGGGCCGAGTTTTGCACATGGAGAGGAGAAGTCCCTTGGGAGGAGGTCAGTACTTCCAGCGCAATCCCACAGCGATCTCGCGACCCGTGTGCCGGTAGTCGGAGACGCGATCCGCGACGTCGACGTAGCGGTCGACGTATTCGTCGGTCAGGTTGATGCCTTCCAGCGAGATCGTGACGCCGCTGTCGAACTCGTAGGACATCGAGGCGTCGATGTTGGTCGTGTCGTTCACGCCCTCTTCCGAGTTGCCGTTCGCGCCGGGGAAGGACAGCAGATACTGGCTGCGGTGAGCGGCCGAGACCCGCGCCTGGAAGGGACCGTCCTCGTAGTAGAGGGTGGCGTTGGCGGTGTTCTTCGACTGACCCGTCAGGCGGTTCTTGCCGGCCGTGCCGTAACCCACCTCAGAGTCGACGAAGGTGATGTTGCCGGTGAAGCCGAAGTTCGACCAGAAGCCCGGCAGGAAGGTAAAGGGTTGCTGGTACTGGATCTCGACCCCGTCCAGCGTACCGCCGTCGCCGTTGATGCGACGCGTGACCTGGAAGATGTCGGTCGGCTGCGCGGCGCCCTGAAGCAACTCCAGCGGCAGGCCCAGGGTGTTGTAGGCCAGGCCTTCGGTCACCGAGGTGATGAAGCTGTCGATCTCCTTGTGGAAGACGGCGACAGCCAGCAGGCCTTCGTTCTGGAAGTACCACTCGATCGAGGCGTCGTAGTTGGTGGCGCGGAACGGATTCAAGAGCGGGTTGCCGTAGGAAACCGTGCGCGTCGTCGGCGCGACCGAACCGCCGGGGGTCAGGTCGGCCAGGGTCGGACGCGACATGACCTTGGCGGCGCCCAGGCGGATGACGAGGTCGTCGCGCGGCTCGATGGCCAGGTTGAACGACGGCAGGGTGTCCGCGTAGTCGTTTTCGGTCGTGACGTAGTTGTAGGCGGGAACCCCGCCGACGGTCACCGTCTGCCAGCCTTTGGCGGTGACGTCCGTCGTGGCGTAGCGGATGCCGGCGTTACCGCGCACGACCCAGTCGCCCAGCATGGTGTTGAAGTCGGTCTGCAGGAACAGGCCCTGATCCGTCTCGTCGACCTCACGCTCGCTGCGGTTCTGGACCAGCGGATCGTTGTAGATGGTCAGGGTGCGCGCCAGGGCTTCGATGTCCGGCACGATAAAGCGGGTGGCCGTGCCCGAGGGCGCGTTGACGGCGCGAGAGATATCGACGACCCGGCCGACGCGATCGACCCCGACGATCCGGTCCACGCCGGTCGGGGTGGTGATGGCGCGCGCCAGACCGAACGTCTCGAAGGCGTAGGTGCGATATTCGCCGCCGCCCTTGATGCTGAAGGAATCGTTCAGGTCATAGGTCAGGGCGCCGGCCGCGACGTCGTTCTCGAAGTTTCCGCCGCCGTTCGAACGGGTGGCGTTCGTCAGGGTGAAGCGCGAGCCCGAGGTGACGTCGAAGCCGTAGTCCAGCAGAGGCTGGCGATTATTCTCGCGCGCGTCGTAGGTGAAGGTCGAGTTGGCCCCCGTTTCGAAGCGGTAGGCGACGTTCAGCGGCGTGCGGGCTTCCGACCGGTTGACGCCCAGCTTCAGCGTGCCATGCAGGCGGTCGGTGAAGTCGTGACGGGCGTTCAGCGAGGCCTGGTAGAAGTTCGACTCGTTGCGGGTGAAGCCGTTCTCGGCCGCCACGATCATGTTGTCGAAGACGCCGTACGAGAAGGCGTTGCGCGCGGTGTCGATCTCATAGGCGCGAACGACGACCTGGTTCACGGCGGCGCGGCTGAACGACCAGGCCTCCATGTTGGGGCTCTCGGTCTCGGAGTTGAAGCGCGACCACAGGAAGTCGAGGTCGACCTCGGTCGTCTCGCTCGGGCGCCATTGGAGGGCGGCCGTCATGCCCAGACGATCCTCGAAGGTCTCGCCCAGGGTGTAGCGCGGGATGCGCGGGTAGAAGGCGTTCAGCACCGTGTCGCGCTGGGCCGTGGTGGTGCAGGGAATGCAGCCGCCGAAATTCTGCCCAACGCCGTAGGGGAAGATCGCCGAGGGGTTGGTCGGGCGCGTCGGGTTGGCGTTCCCCTGCTGCCAGCGCGTGGTGTTGAAGCTGCCCAGGATCGGGGCGCGTTCCGAATAGGCGACCGACACCAGGGCGCCGAAGGTCTGGTCCTCGCTGGACCAGCTCAACAGACCGGCGAGGCGCGGGATCGTGTGCTCGGACAGATCATTGTACGAGGCCTGGGCCGAGAGGGCCGAACGGAAGCCGCTCTCGTTGAAGTCCAGGGGACGTCCGGTCTGCAGGTCGACCGTGGCGCCCAGCGAACCCTCTTCGATTTCGGCCGACTGCGTCTTGCGCACGCGGATCGAGTTGAACAGTTCGGACGCGAACATCGAGAAGTCGAACGAGCGGTTGCGGTTGCCACCGTTGGCCGCCTGGGCCTCCAGGCCGTTGATGCGGGTGCGTGTGAAGTCCGAGCCCAGACCGCGCACCGAGATGGTCGTGCCCTGACCGTTCACGCGGTCGATGGTTACGCCCGGCAGGCGCTGGATGGCCTCGGCGAGGTTCTGGTCGGGGAAATCGGCCATGTCCTCGGCGAGGATGGCGTCCACGGCGCCGGCTTCGTTGCGTTTGATCGACAGGGCGCGCTGCAGCGACGAGCGGAAGCCGGTGACGACGACTTCGTCGACCTGGGTCTCGTCCTGCGCGGCCGGGGCGGCGGGCGCCGACGCCTGGGCCGAGGCGATCTGGGGCGATAGGGCGACGGCCAGCACCGCGATGGCGGACGCGCTGGACGCAAGCGTGACGTGGCTGGACCGGCTCATAGTGTCTTCTCCCCGCCCGGCGCTCATGGCACCGGTGTCATTAGTTGATATGGTGTTGCGGCCCTTGGGATCGCAGTCCGTTCCACTTTCTGCAACAGCTTCTCGTTTTTTGCAACAGAACAGTGAGACAGCGTCCCAAATGATCAATCGCGGCGCACGGACGCCGCATAGACGTGATTCCGGCCGTGCATGTTCGAAACGTAGAGCACCCACTGGCCGTCCGGCGTGAAGGTGACGTTGGGCTCGAGCCGGTAGTCGTGCAGCGACATGTCCACGAGCCGTTCGGCGCGCAGATATTCGACCGAGATCAGGTCCGGCTGGTCGCTGTCGGGATCGCCGTCGACAAGGGGTTCGGGCTTCAGCAGCACCAGCCATTTTCCGTCGGGCGCATGGGCGACCATGTCGGCGTCCCCGCCGTCGCCGGCGAAGACGGTCCCGTCCGGCGCGGTGTTGTAGTGGACCGACCAGGCGTTCTGCTCGACCCGGCGGTAGATGCGTTTGCCAGTCTCCAGATCGACCGAGGCGACCCAGAAGACCTGACCACGAGGGGTCTGCAGGTCGTACATCACCGACTTGCCGTCGGGCGCGAACCACTCGTGGCCGAAGATTTCGAAATTCATCGTGCGCTGGTGCAGCTTCCGCAGGTCGCTGCCGTCGGTCTTGATGGTCCACATCCGGTCGACCCGGTGCCACGGCCCCTCGTGCGAGAAGATGATCCGGTCGGGATCGGTCGGCGAGAACTGCGGGTGGTTCAGCCAGTCGGTGGCCGAATGGATCACGCGACGCCCACCGGTCCGGAGATCGACGACGAAGAGCTCCATCGGCACCCGGGCGGCCCAGCGCTGAAGCATGCGCACGCCCTTGGCCTTGGCGAAGTTCAGCGGGCGGCCGTCGGGGCCGAGGGCGGCGTACTCGGCCTGACCGGCGCGGCGGTTGCGGGGGTCGGGGGCGTCGGGTTGCAGCGGCGGGGCCCCATAGGCGACCGTGCCGACGCAGAGGGTCTCATCGGCGTTGATCGAGGAGAATCCACCTTGTTCCAAGTGGGCGATGCGGCGGGACTGGCCGCTGTCGATGTCTGCCGCGAACAGGGTGCGACCGCGATCGCCGGGCTGGCCCTCGCCCGGATCGACGACGGTGTAATAGACGGTGCGGGTCTTGCGGCCGGTCAGCAGCAGCTCGGCGTTCCCGTCGGCGATCAGCACCGAGCGGCGGAAGCCGTTGTTCAGTTCGACCTTGATGATCCCGGCCGACGACGAGAAGACGAAGACGTCGCCCTCGGGCGTGAACATGCTGCGATAGAAATAGAGCTTGTTGCCGCCCTCGTCGCCGGACAGGCGGACGATGCGGTGACCGGTCTTGGGATCGACCCAGTCGGTCGGGACCGGACCGTCCCACGTCGGCCAGGGCGGAGGCGTGTCGCCGACCTGATGGATCGACGGGGCGGTGTTCGGGGCCGGAAAGACGGGGGCGCCGGCGGGCGCTTCCACCGGCGCGGTCTGGGCCTGGACGGCGCCGGCCAGGGCCCCGACGGCGGGGGCGGCCAACAGGGCCTTCAGGGCGGTGCGGCGCGAGGTCTGGATCGTCATCGGGCGCTTCTCTCTGGGATCAGGGGGCGGGGGTCAGGCCTTCGACCCGGACGGTCCAGCCGTCCTTCGGAAAGCCCGGGGCGTGTCCGGTGGAGCCGTCCCAGCCCGCCGCCATGAGGCCCACGGCCATCAGCAGCGATCCGTTCGACGGGAAATAGGTCTCGGCGGCGCGGCGGTATCCGGGGCCGTCTGGATTGATCGCCATGGTCACACCGCCGGCGCCGGCCGAGACGGGCACCAGTTCGTCGGCATGCTCATCGAGGTGTACGCGCGGCGTCATGCCGGTCGGGCCCCACTGGTTGTTCTTCAGATCGGCGAACAGCCAGTCGACGGCCTTCTCGGGCTCGCCCAGGCGCGCGGCCGTCATGGCCATCATCGGGAAGTCCCAACCCCAGGTCTGGCGCACGTCCCAGTTCGCCTCGACCGCCGCGAAGGTCCGGCGCATGGCCTCCGGATCGATGCGGGCGCCGGGGATGAAGCCGTAGGCCATCAGGAAGGAGGGGTGGTCGCGGTTCTTGCACTGGGCTGCGGAGGCGTGTTCGCGGCAGGCGTCGGAGGCTGCCGTCTCCCAGAAGTCGGGGGCGCTCTCGACCGGCAGATAGAGGCCGTCGCGCATCGGCGGCGGGGCCATCTTCGCCAGCGCCTGATCCCAGTCGGCCCGGCGGGCCTGGCCCTTGCGAACCCGCCACTGCTGGGCCGTCTCGAGCGCCCAGCGGAAATACTCCAACTCGAACGTCGGATTGGTCGTGGTCAGAGGGTCATAGTTCTCCTGGGCCGGAATCATGGGCGGGCCGAGATTCAGACGCCCGTCGCGTTCGATGGGCCACGAGGCGAGGAGGTCGGCGCTCGCCTCGACCAGTTCGCCATAGCGATCGAGCACGGCCGGGTCGTTGTCGGCGCGCCAGACCAGTTCAGCCAGCAGGATCGGATGCGGCTGCTGCCACATGATGAAGGGCGAGACGAGGCTGGGGCTGTTGCGGCCTTCCGGTCCCGTCATCTTGGGCCACCAGGCGCCGCGCACGCCGTGGCGCGCGGCCTCGGCGCGGGCGTTGTCGAGGTTGCCCACATACCAGGGCAGGCTGCGCTCCAGCAGGTCCGCGTGGCCCCACACGGCCTGCCAGCCCGAATGCCAGGGGTGCATTTCCAGATGGAATTTGCCGTACCAGCTGTTGGAAAAGAGGCCTTCCTCCTGCGGCGGCAGCTCCCCTGCCCCGTTCACGGCGGACAGGTATTGGGACAGCACGACGCGACGCTCCAGCTCGGCCGCGCGCGGATCGGTGGAGCCGGAGAAATCGACGGCGCCGCCGTTGGTCCAGAAGTCATGCCAGTGACCGGCCGTGGTGCGGGCGCCGGCCTCGAACTCTGGCGTCGGGACGGTGGGCTCGGCCTGATCAAAGCGGACCATGACGGTCAGGCGATCACGGCCGCTGGCGCCGACGCGGAACTCCGTGTCGCCCGCTTGGGTGACCTGACCATTGCCCGAGATAGCGGAGGTGAATGAGGTGTCGTCGATCGTCCGCCGAATGCGCGTTTCGTGATCCGTCTGCGCCGTGATGGAGAGGCTCTGACGCCCTTCGTTCTCCAAACTCGTCGGGTCGGGATTGATGGCCGGAGCGACGGTCGGATAGCGGACGCGGACGCCGAGACCCGCGCTTCGAACTAGGGGTGAATCGATCTCGACCATGACCATGTCGAGCGTCGGGTGGACCCGGGTGATGACCTCGATCGGGGTCCCGTCATAGGTGAAGCGGCTGGTCAGGGCTCCGGTCCAGAGGTCGAGCGTCTGGCGCGTGTCGGCGACCCTGGCGAAGTCGAGGGCGGCGCCGTCGGCCAGCGTCAGCCCGATCCGGCTCAGCGAAAACCGGTGCGGGTTGGCGCGCAGCCAGGTGTAGGCGGGGTTGGTCTCCGCATCGGCCCAGGACCGCATCCAGGCGTAGGGCTGTTCGCCGCGGCCGGGGACCGGCACGTCGATCAGCCCGTTTTCTTCGGTATAGCCCTCGGGATTCGGGAAGGTGTGCCAGGCCCACTGGGCCATGGTCAGGAGGGGGGCAAGTTCGGAGTATTGCTCGGAGAAGGTCTGCAGCCCCGTGATGTCGGCGGTGAAGCCGAGGTCGCCGTTGCCCAGCATGATCGGCGCATGGCGGTCGATGGCCGTCAGGGTCACGTTGTGGCGGGTGACCAGGGCCTGCCGATCGATGGGGGCGGCCGGAGCAAAAGCGGCGGTCGGGGCGAGGGTCTGGGCGCAGCCGGCCATGGGCGCGGCCATCAGGACGGCGAGACAGGCGGCGGCGATCAGGCGCTGCGTCCGGGTGCGGGTCGGGCTGACCATGGCGGTACTCCTGGGGTCCTCGGGCCTGACCGTCTGCGCGGTCTTCGGCGAAATCAGATGCGGTAGATCGCCTCGGCGTTGGAGGCGAACAGGCGGTCGCGCTCGGCCGGGCTGAAGCCTGACGTCACGAGATCGAAGGCGGCATAGACGGCGTCGAATGCGCCGTGGACGCGGTCCACCGGGAAGTCGGAAGCGAACATCGACCGCTGCGTCCCAAAGGTTTCGATGCACTGGAGGATGATCGGGCGGACGCTGTCGACGGTCCAACCGCGGTCGGTGATGCCGAGGCCGGAGATCTTGATCGAGACCTGAGGCTGGGCGGCGAGAAGGCGCAGGCCTTCGCGCCAGCGCTGCAGACCGACCTCGTCCCGGTCAGTGGGCAAGCCGGCATGATTGACGACCATGGGGATATCCGGATGACGCGCGGCGATGGCGGCGGCCGTGCTCATCTGGGACGGATAGAGCTGCAGGTCGAAGGACAGACCGTGCTTCTCCAGCTTCGCGAACCCCGCCTCCCACGCAGGATCCTGAAGGAGGTCGCGCGCGGTGTAGGTCTTCAGCGGATCGACATGCCAGCAGACGATCTGACGGATGCCGCGCACATTCTTCCGCGCCGCATGCGCCTCCAGAAGCGCGTCGAGATCGGGGTCCAGCAGGTCGGCCCCCGCCACGATCCCCTGGGGGTAGCCGTAGTCGTCGGCCATGGCTTGCAACCACTCGGTCTCGCCGAGCTGTTGGCCGATCGGCATGCCCGCTTCGACGTGGACGATCTTGTCGATCCGCCACGGCTCGGCGTCGGCCAGATAATCCTTCAGCAGATAGTTCCGGTGGGCGATGCCGCTCACGTCGCCCGCCGGATTGTTGGGCAGGGGCTCGTCCTGCAGCCAGCCGTAGCGGGCGCGCGACAGGTCCCACAGGTGGACGTGCGGATCGACGATGCGAAGGTCCGACGCCACCCGCCCGCGCCTAGTAGGTGGTCCGCCCGCCCGACGTATCGAACGTCGAGGCGGTGGTGAAGCTGCATTCCTCCGAAGCCATGAAACAGACCATGGCGGCGCTTTCCTCGACCTCGCCCAGGCGGCCCATCGGGATCTTGGAACGCATGTAGTCGACCTGGCTCTGGGGCAGTTGCTCCAGGATCGGGCTCTCGAAGGTGGCGGGGGTCAGGCTGTTGGCGATGACGCCCTTGCCGGCCAGTTCCTTGCCCAGCGACTTGGTGAAGCCGATGACGCCGGCCTTGGACGCCGAATAGGCCGAGGCGTTCGGATTGCCTTCCTTGCCCGCGACCGAGGCCACATTGACGATCCGGCCGTAGCCGTTTTCCAGCATGAAGGGGACGACCGCTCTGCTGCAGTAGAAGACGCCGTTCAGGTTGATCTCGACGACGCGTTCCCAGCTGTCGATCGGGAACTCGTGCACCGGAACCGTGGCGCCCGTAATCCCGGCCGAGGCGATCAGGATGTCGATCTTGCCCAGCATTTTGTTGGCTTCGGCGGCGGCCGCGGCGACGGCGGACGAGTCCGAGACGTCCAGCGCCACACAATGCTGGGCGCCGATCTCGGCGGCGGCTGACGACAGGGCCTCGGCGTTCAGATCCCACAGCGAGACCTGGCCGCCTTCCTGGATGATGCGCTCGGCCGAGCATTTGCCGAGGCCCGAGGCGCCGCCGGTGACGATGGCCGTGCGGCCCGCGAAGCGTCCTGCGTAGGCGGTCATGCCGCGACATCCTTCGACCACGCCACGACCGACTGACGCTGAACGCCGAGCTTGTCGATGCCCAGTTCCATCACGTCGCCAGCCTTCAGATAGAAGGGCTCCGGCTTCTGGCCCAGGCCCACGCCCGGAGGCGTGCCCGTGGTGATCAGGTCGCCCGGCTCCAGCGTCATGAACTGGCTGACGTAGGCGACGATCTCGGCCACGCCGAAGATCATCGTTTTCGTGTTTCCGGTCTGCATCCGCTTGCCGTTGAGGTCGAGCCACATGTCCAGGTCCTGCACGTCGCCGACCTCGTCGGTGGTCACGATCCAGGGGCCGACGGGGCCGAAGGTGTCGCACCCCTTGCCCTTGTCCCACGTGCCGCCGCGCTCGGTCTGGAAAGCGCGTTCGGACACGTCGTTGATCAGGACATAACCGGCGACGTGGTCCAGGGCGTCGGCCCGTTCCACGTACGAAGCCGGGCGGCCGATGACGATGCCCAGTTCGACTTCCCAGTCTGTCTTCTCGGAGCCGCGTGGAATGACAACGGTATCATTCGGGCCGGTCAGGCAGGAAATCGCCTTCATGAAAACCACCGGCTCGGAAGGCTCCGGCAAGTTCGACTCTGCGGCGTGGTCGGCGAAATTCAGACCGATGGCGATGAATTTGCGGCTGCCGTTGACCGGCACGCCATAGCGTTGCTCGCCCTCGACCAGCGGCAGGCTCGTCGGGTCGATCGCTTGCAGCGCGGCCAGGCCTTCGCCATGCAGTTCGTTCGGCGTGATGTCGGCGACGACGCCCGACAGATCGCGGATGCGACCCTGGACATCGAGCAGACCGGGCTTCTCGGCGCCCTTGGGACCGTAACGCAGCAGTTTCATTCGTCGGGCCTTTTCTCAGCGCGCGTAGGGACGGTGCAGGGCGATGTCGCGGTTCAGCTCGACGCCGAAGCCCGGGGTGTCGGGGACCTTGAGCCGGCCGTTCACGGGCACGGGCTCGCCGATCAGCTGGGGATGGAACATCGGCACGACCTCGTCGGCGCCGGGGGCCATCATCAGAAACTCCGCGAACGGGCTGTTATGGCGCGTCACGACGAAGTGGTAGGAATAGACGCTGGATCCGTGCGGGATCATCAGCACGCCCTTGGCGTCGGCCATGGCGGATATCTTGATCAGTTCGGTCACGCCGCCGCACCAGCCCACGTCGGGCTGGATGATGTCGCAGCACTCCATCTCCAGCAGCATCCGAAAGCCCCAGCGCGTGGCCTCGTGCTCGCCTGTGGTGACGAGCATACCGTCGGGGGCGTTCTTCTTCAGCGCCTGATAGCCCCAGTAGTCGTCGGGGCTCAGCGCCTCTTCGATCCACTTCAGACCCAGCTTGTGCGCCTCGTGCGCCAGGCGGGTGGCGTAGTTCAGATCCAGCGCCATCCAGCAGTCGAACATCAGCCAGAAGTCGTCGCCGCAAGCGTTTCGCATGGCTTCGAGTTCGGCGAGGTTCTTGCGCAGCCCCTCCTCGCCCTCGGCCGGGCCGTGGTGCAGGGGCATCTTGCCGCCGATGAAGCCCAGTTCCTTGGCTTTGTCCGGGCGCGCGCCGGTGGCGTAGAACTGCAGCTCGTCCCGCACAGGACCGCCCAGCATGGCGAAAACCGGTTCCTGACGCAGGCGGCCCAGCAGATCCCACAACGCCAGGTCGACGCCGGAGATGGCGTTCACCACCAGACCTTTGCGGCCATAATATTGGGTCGAGAAATACATCTGATCCCAGATTTTCTCGACCTCGCTGGGATCGCGGCCCTCCAGGAAACGCGCCAGGTGTTTCTCGACGATATAGGCGGCTGGTTCGCCGCCGGTCGTCACAGCGAAACCAACGACGCCGTTCTCGGCCTCGATCTCCACGACAAGCGTGCCCAGAACATTGATGCCGAAGCTTCGGCGGCTTTGGCGGTACTCGGGATATTTCGCCATCGGGGTGGCTATGTGATCGTCGATCCAGTGGCCGTCGCCCTGGTCGTGATAGTCGGCACCGCCGCCCGTGCCGTCATTCTTCACGACATAGGCGCGCACAGCCTTGATGCGAGACAGGCGGCTCATCGCGACATCGCTCCTTGGCGATTGTTTCCCATATTGCGGGATGACACTGGCGTTTCTCCGCGTGCCGCGTCAAACTGACGATCCAATCGGCCGCCGACTTGCGCGTTTTGCTACATTCTGAAACAGGTGATTACGTGATGGGACAAACAGCGTCAATCGAGCTCGAAACGGAAGAACCGGCCACGGGCAAGGCGTCGGGCAGCCAGACCCTGATGCGCGGTCTGGACGTGATCGAGGCCCTGATCGACGGTCCCCTGCCCCTGGCCGAACTGTCGGAGCGGCTGGAGCTGACGCGTAGCACGACGCACCGTCTTGCCGCCGCCCTGGTCGACCGTCGCCTGCTGTCCTTCCGCCCGCGCGAGGGCTACACCCTGGGGCCGAAGCTGCTGGAGCTGGGCCACGCCGCCAGCCAGCAGATGCACCTGCCCCGCATCGCCCGGCCCTGGCTGGAACACCTGTCGGCCCAGACCGAGGACACGGTGCACCTGGGCGTGCTCGACGGCCACGAGGCCCTGTATCTCGACAAGGTGGCTGGTCGTCGTCGGATCAACATCGGGTCCAAGCTCGGCGAACGACACCCGATCGCCTCGACGGGTCTGGGCAAGGCCTTGATCCTCGACAAGACCGAACCGGAGTGGACCGAGTTTTACGCCCCCGAGGGCAAGCCCTTCGATTCGACCGCTCGCGCCGTCTGGCTGGAGCGGATGCGCGGCTATGCGACCAAGGGCTACGCCTTTGATCTGGAGGAAAACGAGGATCAGATCCGCTGCGTCGCCGCCCCCGTGCGCGGCGTGGACGGCAAGGTCGTCGCCGCCGTCAGCGTTTCGAGCGCCGCCCAGTACATGTCCGACGCCCGCATGGCCGAGCTGACCAAGACGGTCACCGACGCGGCCAACGCCATCAGCCGGGACCTCGGCTGGGCCCCCAAATCCTGAACCACGAAGCCGGAGCCGCCATGCTGCTTGAGAACAAGGTCGTCCTCGTCACCGGGGGCTCACGCGGCATCGGAGCGGCCATCGCCATCGAAAGCGCGCGTCAGGGCGCCGACGTGGCCATCCATTCGAACAAGGGCGGCGAGGTCGCAGCCGAGGTGATCGCCCAGGTCGAGACGCTCGGTCGCCGCGCGATCCACGTCGAGGGTGACGTGGCCGACCACGAGAGCGCGCAGGTGTTCGTTGACGCCGCGGTCGAGGCCTTCGGCCGGGTCGACGTCTTCGTCTCCAACGCCGGCATCTGCCCCTTTCACGCCTTCCTCGACATGCCGCCCGAGACGCTGAAGCGCACGATGGAGGTCAACCTGCACGGGGCCTATTTCATGACCCAGGCGGCGGCCAACCAGATGGTCAAGCAGGGCGACGGCGGATCGATCGTCGCCGTCAGCTCGATCAGCGCCCTGGTCGGCGGCGAGTACCAGACCCACTACACGCCGACCAAGGCGGGGGTGCACAGCCTGATGCAGTCCTGCGCCATCGCGCTGGGCAAACACGGCATCCGCTGCAATTCGGTCCTGCCTGGCACCATCCTGACCGACATCAACAAGGACGATCTCGCCGATCCGGCGAAGCGCGAATACATGGAAGGCCGCATCCCGCTGGGCCGTCTGGGCCAGCCGGAGGACCTCGGCGGACCGGTCGTCTTCCTGGCGTCGGACCTGGCGAAATATGTGACCGGCGCGGCCCTGCTGGTCGATGGCGGGATGTTCGTGAACCTGCAATAGGCGTCGCCGTGATCATCTCCTCCCCCGGCGATTTCCGCGAGGCCGCACGGCGCAAGCTGCCGCCCTTCCTGTTCCACTACGTCGACGGCGGCGCCTATGCGGAACAGACCCTGCGTCGGAATGTCGAAGACTGGGGCGACGTGCCTCTGCGCCAGCGGGTGCTGGGCGGAGTCGGCGAGGTCGATCTGACGACACGGCTGTTCGACGACATTCTGAGCCTACCGGTCGTGCTGGCGCCCGTGGGCCTGACCGGCATGTACGCCCGGCGCGGCGAGGTGCAGGCGGCTAAGGCGGCGGCCGCGCGCGGCGTGCCCTTCACCCTGTCCACCGTCTCGGTCTGCCCGATCGAGGAGGTGGCGCCCGCCATCGATCGGCCGATGTGGTTCCAACTCTATGTCCTGCGCGACCGGGGCTTCATGCGGAACGCGCTGGAGCGAGCGAAGGCGGCCGGCGTGAAGACGCTCGTCTTCACCGTCGACATGCCCGTGCCGGGGGCCCGCTATCGCGACGCCCATTCGGGCATGAGCGGGCCGAACGCCGAGGTGCGCCGGATGGTGCAGGCGATGACCCATCCGGCCTGGGCCTGGGACGTGGGTCTGCGCGGCACGCCGCACGACTTGGGCAATGTGTCGCGCTACCTCGGCAAGGCCACGGGGCTGGCCGACTATATCGGCTGGCTGGGCGCCAATTTCGATCCGTCGATCTCGTGGAAGGATCTGCAGTGGATCCGCGACTTCTGGGACGGGCCGATGATCATCAAGGGGATCCTCGACCCTGAGGACGCGAAGGATGCGGTCAGCTTTGGGGCCGACGGGATCGTGGTGTCGAACCATGGCGGGCGTCAGTTGGACGGTGTCCTGTCCTCAGCCCGCGCCCTGCCTGCCATCGCCGATGCGGTGAAGGGCAAGCTGACGATCCTGACCGACTCGGGCATCCGCAACGGGCTCGACGTCGTCCGCGCTCTGGCGCTGGGCGCCGATGCGGTGATGCTGGGCCGGGCCTTCGTCTATGCGCTGGCGGCCGGCGGACAGGCGGGGGTCGAGACCCTGCTGGACCTGTTCGCGAAGGAGATGCGGGTCGCCATGACCCTGACCGGCTCTAACAAGATCAGCGATATCGGGCCGGACGCGATCGCCCGGCCCTAGTCTCGTCAGCGGCCGATGTAGTTGCCGTAGCCGATGATGACGGTGGCCAGAACCAGAAGGCCGATGCCGGAGAAGACCATCAGACGCGCCTTGGTCGGGGCGCCCTTCCACTCCTTGAAGGCGAAGCCCCACAGAGCGCCGAAGATGATGATGCTGGCCATGTGCAGGGTCCAGGACGAGAAGCCGAAGCGACCCATCTGGCTCTCGCCCATCGTGTAGAAGAAGAACTGGAAGTACCAGATCGTGCCGGCCACGGCCGAGAACAGGTAGTTCAGGGCCAGCGGCAGTTTGCCGGCGACGGGCATGGAGGGATCCTCCGGCGCCATCTTGCCGACGAACTGACCGGCCGACCTGTTGCGCGCGATCAGGACGCCGCACCAGACGGCGTTGGTGATCAGGCCGCCGAACATGACGATGCACAGGACCGGCAGACCGACCCAGAGCGGACCCGTGCCGGCCGCGGCGCTGAGCTGACGGATCGGCTCGCCCGCCGCGAGTCCAAAGGCGAAGCAGGACGACATGACGCCTGAAAAGATCGCGACGCCGATGCCCTTCCTGAAGTCGAACTCGGCGATGGCGGCGTTGTCGACCGGCTCGCCCTTCTTCGCCCCGGCCATGGCTACGACGATGATGCCGAGGAGGGTCACCAGAAGACCCAGCAGGATGACGTTGCCCGACGGGCTGCCGATCAGGTTGTCGTAGAAGGTCCCCTGGAAGATCGGCGGGATAAGGGTGCCGAACACGGTGCAGAGACCCAGCACCACGGCCATTCCCAGCGACAGGCCGAGATAGCGCATCGTCAGCCCGTAGGTCAGGCCGCCGAAGCCCCAGAGACAGCCGAACAGCACGCAGTAGCCGATCGTCGAGGACGGCGTCGCCGACAGCACCCCCATCAGGTCCTGGGTCTGGATCGAAGCGAAGAACCAGGGCGCGACGACCCAGGAGAAGACGCCGCCGGTGATCCAGTAGATCTCCCACGACCAGCGCTTCACGCTGCGGTAGGGTACGTAGAAGCTGGCGGCGGCCAGACCGCCCAGCCAGTGGAAGAGGACGCCGATAAACGGATTGGCGGGCATGGTTCAGACCTCCACGACGGACAGGCGATGGAAGGTCGGAAGGAGAGCGGAGGTCAGCGGAGGCCGACTGTCGATGTTCCGTCCCGTTCCCACATTTGCGCCATGCGGTTCATTATTTGGATTTACCCTAGAGGGCGGTGAGCGACCCCGTCAAGCGACGGCGGACGGCCTATTCGAGATGAAACATCTCGATCAGCGGCGCCTGGACCGGTTCGCCCGAGGGTTCGGTTTCCATGATGTCTGCCATGTGCGCCCACCACTGTTTCATCACAGGGAGGTCCGACAGATCGTCCATGCGATGATCGTCGCTCCGCCAGAGCGTGGCGAACAGCTTGCTGCTTTCGGGCTCCAGATGGATGGAATAGTCGCGCACCCCGGCCTGATAGAGGGCGTCGCGGAGGTCGGGCCACAGGGCGTCATGGCGCGCCTTGTAGTCCTGAGCGGCGCCGGGGTTGAGCCGCATGCAGAAGGCGATCTTTTGCATCGAGAGGCTCCTGAGAGTGCGACATGTTGACCACATCATCTCATCATATAAAATGCTTCTCAACATAATGAGAAAGCGACGCGTCTGTCGCTTCCAGACAGGGACGGCCTTCATGTCAACGCATCGCATCGGGGTCGCGGCCCTGCTCCCGCTCCTGTTGAGCCTCGCCCTTGCGCCCGCCGCCCAGGCCGAGGTGCTTCGGCAGAACGTCCCGGCCCAGTCGCTGAGCGCCGCTCGCATCGCCGGGCTGCCCGACGCTGACCGCGCCGCCTGGGCCGCCTATCTGGACCGCTCCCACGCCCAGGCCCTGCTAGACCGCGCCACCCTGACCGCCGAACTGCCGGCGGGCTCGACCGTGCCGCCGCCGCCCATCGCCTCGGGCGGGGGACTTCAATATCTGCCGCTGGATCGCGACGCCGCCTGGTATGCCTCGGCCGAGGCCCGCGCCTTGGCCGAGGCGACCGTGAGCTTCCAGACCCCGGCCGGCGGCTGGAGCAAGAACCAGGATCGCCGTCTCGCTCGCCTGCCCGGCCAGCGGTACTCGAACGACGCCGAGACGATGGAAGTGAACCCGGAGAATTATGACGCGCCGGTCGACCGTTTCTGGACCTTCGTCGGCACGCTCGACAACGGCGCGACCACGTCCGAGATGCGCTTCCTCGCCAAAGTGGCCGAGGCCGCGCCGGGGCCGGAGGGCGACGCCTACCGCGCCAGCATCACCAAGGGCGTCGAATACCTTCTGGCCGCCCAGTACCCGAACGGCGGCTGGCCCCAGATTTACCCCGTTGAAGGCGGGTTTCACGACGCGGTCACCTTCAACGACAACGCGGTGGCCGAGGCGGCCATGCTGCTGGAGGACGTGGTCGAGAACCAGAACGGCTTTGGCTTCCTGTCCGAGGACTATGAGGCGCGGGCCGATCACGCCGTGCGTCGCGCCGTCGCCGTCATCCTGGCCGCCCAAGTGCGGGTCGATGGCAAGCTGACCGCCTGGCCGCAGCAGGTGGACCCGCTGACGCTCCGGCCTTCGAGCGCCCGCAACTACGAGCCCCAGTCGATCGCCAGCGGCGAGACGACCGATGTGGTCATGTTCCTGATGCGCCAGCCCGCCCCTTCGCCTGCGATCAAGGCCGCCGTCCGCGCCGCCATCGCCTGGCTGGAGGAGAAGCGGCTCTACGACCATTCGTTCGAGATGACCGACGATGGCAGAAAGCTGATCGAGCGTCCGGGCGCCGGGCCGCTGTGGTCGCGCAACTACGACCTCGTCACCGGCCTGCCGATCTTCGGCGACAAGAACCAGCTGATCTATGACGACGTCAACGAGATCTCGATCGGCCGTCGCAACGGCTATTCGTGGTGGATCAGTTCGCCTCAGCGCGCGCTGGACGCCTATGTCGCGTGGAACGCGGCCAACCCGGGATAGGCGCGAACACCGGCCACATAGCGCCTGTCGAGGATCGGCTTGCCGAGCCAGTAGCAGAGCTCGGCCGGGCGGGTGACGTCCCAGACTGCGAGGTCAGCGGCCTTGCCGACCTCGAGCGTGCCGATCTCGTCCGAGAGGCCGAGCGCCCTGGCCGCATGGCGGGTTGCGCCGGCCAGGGCTTCCTCCGGAGTCAGGCGGAACTGGACGCAGGCCAAGGTCATGGCCGCCGTCATCGAGGCGACGGGAGACGTGCCCGGATTGCAGTCCGTCGCCACCGCCATGGCCACGCCATGGCGGCGCAGGGCTTGGATCGGAGGCGGGGTCGTCTCGCGCAGCATCAGATAGGCTCCGGGCAAGAGGACAGCCACGACGCCCGCCTGTCCCATCGCCGCGATCCCGGCCTCGTTCGCATGTTCGATATGGTCGGCGGATAGAGCTTTGTATCTCGCCGCCAAAGCCGCCCCGCCTCCGTCCGACAGTTGGTCGGCGTGCAGCTTGACCGGCAGGCCGAGCATCTTCGCCTTCTCGAACAGCCGGGACACCTCGGTGTCGGAGAAGGCGATGGGTTCGCAATAGGCGTCGACCGCATCGACCAACCCCTCGACATGCGCGGCGGGCAGGATGTCGTCGATGGCTAGGTCGACATAGGCGGGTCGGTTCGCGCGATGCTCGGGCGGCACGGCGTGGAGGCCGAGGTAGGAGGTGCGGACGCGGACCCCTGCCTCGCGGCCGATGCGGCGGGCGACGCGCAGCATCTTCAGCTCGGCGTCGCGGTCGAGGCCGTAGCCGGACTTGATCTCCACCGTCGTGACGCCGGTGGCCTTCAGGCCTTCTAGACGGGCGACGGCGGAGGCGTAGAGGTCCTCCTCGGCCGCCGCGCGGGTCGCCGTCATGGAGGAGACGATGCCGCCGCCGGCCCTCGCGATCTCCTCGTAGGTGGCGCCGTTCAGACGCTGTTCGAACTCGCCCGAGCGGTCGCCGCCGAAGACCAGATGGGTGTGGCAGTCGATCAGACCCGGCGTGACCCAGCGGCCGTCGAGGCGGTCGGTCTGCGTGGCCTCATGCGCGGGCAGGTCGGCGCGCGGACCGACCCAGGCGATGCGGCCGTCGGCGATCAGGATGGCCCCGTCTTCGATCGCGCCATAGGCGGCGGCGGCCTCGGTCATGGTAGCCAGACGGCAGTCGGTGATCAGTCGGTCGGCCTTCATCCACGATCTCCCCGGCCCGGCGAGAACCGCGCCACCAGATCATAGCGATCGCCGGGGAAGGTCTGCCACACCTGGGTCACCCCCTGCCCGTCCCGCCAGGTCCGGCGCTCGACACAGAGACAGGCCGCGCCTGCCTTGACGCCGAGCAGGGTCGCCTGACGCGCCGTCGCCGACACGGCGGAGATGCGATGCTCGGCCTCGGTCCAGGGTTCGAAGTCCAGCAGCCAACTGCCCGGCGGAACCTTGCGGAAATCGACCGTCATGGCCTCGGGCGCGGTGGTCAGGGCGATCAGGCGCCGCTCCAGCGCCAGCGCCGTTCCATCGCCGAGATGGAGGCCGTCGACCTCCAGCAGCAGGCCGCCGTTCGCCAGTTCGGTTTCCTCCGTCGAGGGGCTGCGTTCCTTCCGCGCCAGCAAGCGGAACTCATAGGCGAGACCCCGCGCCGTCGCCTCCGCGCGCAGGTCGGGGATGGCCAGCATGGCGGAGTGGACCCGGGGCTGGGCGACGAAGGTCCCGGCCCGGCGGCGGCGCGTGACCAGACCCCGCGTAACCAGTTCGGAGATGGCCTTGTTTACCGTCATCCGCGAACAGCCGTAGCGTTCGGTCAGCTCGTGCTCGAACGGAATTCGCGATCCGGGCGCCCAGTCGCCGGACAGGATGCGGCCCTCCAGGTCGTCGTAGATGCGGCGATGAAGAGTGGCCGTTTCGCTCATCCGAGGACCACCGACAGGGCTTTGCGATAGCGGGCCTCGATAGCGTCGCGGGCGATGTGACGGCCGTCGGCGACGACCCGTTTGCCTCGGCGCCAGACCGAGCGGATCGCCCGCGCGCCGCCGAAGATCCAGCTGTCCAGAACCGCGTCGCCGGACCGGCTCGCGAAGCCGACGCCACCGGTGTTCAGTTCGATGATGTCGGCGGGCAGGCCGACCTTGAGGCTCGCCTCGGCGCCCGTCGCCTGACGTCCGCCGGACAGGGCGCGGTCGAACAGGGCGCGGCCGGTGGAGCGGTGCGCATCGGCCATCACCCCCCGCGCGCGCAGGGCCAGACGCTGGGAATACTCCAGCATCCGCAGTTCGTCGGCGACGCCGATCTGGATATTGGAATCCGTGCCGATGCCGAAGCGGCCCCCGTTCGCGACGAAGTCCCGCGCCGGGAAGATGCCGTCGCCGAGGTTGGCTTCGGTCAGGGGGCAGAGACCGACGACGGCGCCCGCCTTGGCCACGCCGCGCCGTTCGGTCTCGGTCACGTGTGTCGAGTGGATCAGGCACCACCGCTCGTCGACCGGGGCGTTGGCCAGCAGCCATTCGACCGGCCGCGAGCCGGACCAGGCGAGGCAGTCGTCGACCTCCTTGGTCTGTTCGGCGACATGGATGTGGATCGGTCCATCGCCCGCCAGACCCGGCATGGCGGCCAGCTCATCCGGCGTCACAGCGCGCAGGCTGTGCGGCGCGACGCCGACGACGGCGTCCGGTAGGCGGGCGGTCAGGCTGCGGCCGCGCGTCACGAGATCCGCGAACCCATCGACGTCGGTAATGAACCGCCTCTGGCCGTGGTTGGACTCGGCGCCGCCGAAGGTCGAGTGGGCGTAGAAGACCGGTAGCAGGGTCAAGGCGATGCCCGTCGTCTCCGCCGCCGCCACGATACGCGCGGTCAGCTCGGCCGGGTCGGCGTAAGACCCGCCAGTCGGGTCGTTGTGCAGATAGTGAAACTCGGCGCAGCGGGTGAAGCCGCCTTCCAGCATGTCGCAGAAGGCGAAGGCGGTGATGGCCTCGATCTCCTCCGGCCCGCCCCGGTCGAGGAAGCGGTACATCAGCTGGCGCCAGGTCCAGAAATTGTCGCCCGCGTCGCCGCCCCCCTCTGACTTGGCCGGTCCTCGAGCCTCGGTCAGACCGGCCATGGCGCGCTGGAACGCGTGGCTGTGGACGTTGGGCATGCCCGGCAGGGCGACGCCGTGCGCGTCATCCGTCGGCGCGCGCGGGGTCTCGATCTCGAGGTCGGAGATCAGTCCGTCCGCCACCGTGATCCGCACGTCGCGCGCCCAGCCGTCGGGCAGCAGCGCCTGTTCGAACCACAGGCTGCAACCTTCGGACGGCGTTTGCGACACTGGACAATCCCGGGCGGTTGAGAACACTATGTCTAGACATAACACGTGTCGCACGTTTGGCGAGGGAGACCGGAATGAGCGCAGACTGGCTGACCGTCGTCGAGGGCGATGCGCCCATGATCGTCGCCTTCCCTCACACCGGAACCGACATTCCCGCCGACATCGAGGCCCGAATGGTCTCGCCCTGGCTGGCCCGTAAGGACGCCGACTGGTGGGTGGATCGGCTGTATGACTTCGTCGGCGAAATGGGGGTCACCACCGTCCGCACGGCGATCAGCCGGAGCGTCATCGACGTGAACCGCGACCCGTCCGGCGCCTCCCTCTACCCGGGCATGGCGACGACCGGCCTCTGCCCCACGGAGACGTTCGACGGCGAGCCCTTGTATCCCCCCGGTCAGGAGCCGGATCAGACCGAGATCGACCGTCGTCGTGCGACCTGGTTCGATCCTTACCACGACGCCCTGACGGCGCAGATCGAGCGCCTGCGCGCGAACGGGCCTGTCGTCCTCTACGACGCTCATTCGATCCGCTCCGTGGTGCCGCGCCTGTTCGACGGCGAGCTGCCGCAGTTCAACATCGGCGACAACGGCGGCGTCACCTGCGCACCGGAACTCAGCCGGGCGGTCGAGGCCGCCTGCGCCGTGACCGGCTGGACCCACGTCCTGAACGGGCGGTTCAAGGGCGGCTGGACGACGCGCCACTACGGCCGCCCCGCCAAGGGCATTCACGCCATCCAGATGGAGCTGGCCGATCGCGGCTACATGCTCGATCCGGAGGGCGAGGTCTCCGAGGCGAACTGGCCCTCGCCCTACGAACCCGCCCGCGCCGAGGCCATGCGCAGCCATCTGCGCGCCATCCTGACCGCCTGCGCAGACTTCGCCCGGAAAGCCTGACATGACTCAATCGAACGCCCGCGTCGTCCGCGCTCCTCGCGGCCGCGAAATGACGGCCAAGACGTGGGCCGCCGAGGCGGCGCTCCGCATGCTGATGAACAACCTTGATCCCGAGGTTGCCGAGCGGCCGGAGGACCTCGTCGTCTATGGCGGTATCGGCAAGGCGGCGCGCGATTGGGCGAGCTTCGACCGGATCGTCGAGAGCCTGCGCGACCTCGCGCCGGACGAGACCCTGCTGGTCCAGTCGGGCAAGCCGGTCGGCGTCTTCCGCACCCATGCGGACGCCCCGCGCGTCCTTATCGCCAACTCCAACCTGGTGCCGAAGTGGGCGACCTGGGAGCATTTCAACGCGCTCGATCGCAAGGGCCTGATGATGTACGGCCAAATGACGGCCGGGTCGTGGATTTACATCGGCACGCAAGGGATCGTTCAGGGAACCTACGAGACCTTCATGGAGGCGGCGCGCCAGCACTGGGGCGGCGAGACGGCCGGCAAGTGGATCCTGACCGCCGGCCTTGGCGGCATGGGCGGGGCTCAGCCCTTGGCGGCGACGATGGCCGGCGCGTCCTGCCTCGCGGTGGAATGCCAGCGCAGCCGGATCGAGATGCGTCTGCGCACCCGCTATCTCCATGTCATGGCCGAGACCTTGGACGAGGCCCTGGCGCTGATCGAGGAGGCCGGACGGACCGACAAGCCGATCTCGGTGGGCCTGCTCGGCAATGCCGCCGAGGTGTTGCCGGAGATGGTCAAGCGCGGGGTCCGCCCCGATCTCGTCACGGACCAGACCAGCGCCCACGACCTGATCAACGGCTACCTGCCGATGGGCTGGACCGTGGCGGAATGGGAGGACAAGCGGGTCTCCGATCCCGCCGTCGTCGAGGCTGCGGCGCGGAAATCCTGCGCGGTCCATGTGCAGGCCCTGCTGGACTTTCTGGCCGCCGGCATCCCGGTCACCGACTATGGCAACAACATCCGCCAGGTCGCCTTCGATGAGGGCGTGACGAACGCCTTCGACTTCCCGGGTTTCGTGCCGGCCTATATCCGCCCGCTGTTCTGTCGCGGGATCGGGCCGTTCCGCTGGGCGTCCCTGACCGGCGATCCGGAGGATATCAGGAAGACCGACGCGGCGATGAAGCGGCTGTTCCCCGACAACGCCGGCCTCCATCGCTGGCTCGACATGGCGGGCGAGCGGATCGCCTTCCAGGGCCTGCCGGCGCGCATCTGCTGGATCGGTCTGGGCGACCGTCATCGGGCAGGGCTGATGTTCAACGAGATGGTGGCGTCGGGAGAGCTGTCGGGCCCTATCGTGATCGGACGGGACCACCTCGACTCGGGCTCGGTCGCCAGTCCGAACCGCGAAACCGAGGCCATGATGGACGGGTCGGATGCGGTGTCCGACTGGCCCCTGCTGAACGCCCTGCTGAACACGGCGTCGGGTGCCAGTTGGGTGTCGCTGCACCACGGCGGCGGAGTGGGTATGGGCTATTCCCAGCACTCGGGCGTGGTCATCGTGGCCGACGGCACGCCGGAGGCGGCGGCCCGTCTGGAGCGGGTCCTGTGGAACGACCCGGCCACCGGCGTCATGCGCCACGCCGATGCCGGTTATGAGATCGCGCGAGGGGCTGCGCGGGAGCATGGGCTGAACCTGCCGAGCTTGAAATGACCTCTCCCGTTGGGAGAGGGAGACCGCGCACGGCGGCGCAGCCGTCGTTCCGGCGCGGTCGGGTGAGGGTCGAACTCCACCGGTGACGCACGACCCTCACCTTTTCGCATAGCCAATCGCTGCGCTCTTGGATGCTCAAGCCCTCTCCCACCGGGAGAGGGATAGGAATGAACGAATGACCCAGATCACCATCGGCGCGTCGCCCCTCACCCTCGCCCAGCTGCGCGCCGTGCTCGATGGGCCGGTGACCGTCAGCCTGACCGACGCCGCCTGGGCCGATGTGGAGAAGTCGGCCGCGACGGTGGCCGCGATCATCGCCGAGGGCCGGACGGTCTATGGCATCAACACCGGCTTCGGGCTTCTGGCGAACACCTCGATCGCGCCGGGCGATCTGGAGACGCTGCAGAAGAATCTGGTGCTCAGCCACGCCTGCGGGGTCGGGGCGCTGCTGGACGATGCGGTCGTACGGCTGATCCTGGTGCTCAAGATCGCTAGCTTGTCGAAGGGCGCGTCGGGCGTGCGGCGCGAGACGCTGGAAGGGCTGATCGCGCTCGTGAACGCCGACGTCCTGCCCTGTATTCCGTCCAAGGGTTCGGTCGGGGCCTCGGGCGATCTGGCGCCCCTGGCCCATATGTCCTGCGTCCTGATCGGCGTCGGCGAGGCGCGGCATCTGGGTCAGGTGCTGGACGCCGAGGCGGCCATGGCGCGAGCGGGCGTGGATGTGGTGACCTTGGGACCGAAGGAAGGTCTGGCCCTGCTGAACGGAACCCAGTGTTCGACGGCTCTGGCCCTGGCCGGCCTGTTCGCCACCGAAGCCGCCTTCGCCGCCGGGATCGCGGCGGGCGCCCTGTCGGTCGATGCGCTGAAAGGATCGGACGCGCCGTTCGACCACCGCATCCATGCGCTCCGCAACCAGCCCGGCCAAATCGCCGTGGCCGCGACCCTACGTGAGCTGATGGCCGGTTCGGCCATCCGCGACAGCCACCGCGAGGGCGATGTGAAGGTGCAGGACCCCTACTCCCTGCGCTGCCAGCCCCAGGTCATGGGTGCGGTGCTGGACGTGATCCGCAACGCGGCCGCCATGCTGGAGCGCGAGGCCAATGCGGTGACCGACAATCCGCTGGTCCTGATCGACGATGGCGATGTGATCTCGGGCGGGAATTTCCACGCCGAGCCGGTAGCCTTCGCGGCGGATCAGCTGGCCATGGCGCTCTGCGAAATCGGCAACATCTCCGAACGCCGGACCTCCATCCTGGTCGATCCGAAAATGAGCGAGTTGCCGGCCTTCCTGGTCAAGGAAAGCGGGCTGAACTCCGGCTTCATGATCGCCCAGGTGACCGCTGCCGCCCTGGTCGCCGAGAACCGGATGCTGAGCCACCCGTGCAGCGTCGACACCGTGCCGACCAGCGCCAATCAGGAGGACCACGTCTCGATGGCGACCCACGGGGCGAGGCGTCTGCTGGAGATGGCCGAGAACACCGCGACCGTCGTCGGCATCGAGCTTCTGGCGGCCGCCCAGGGCATCGAGTTCCATCGGCCGCTGAAGAGCTCGGGGCCGCTGGAGGCGGTGTGGTCGATCGTGCGCGAGGCGGTCGCGGCCTATGACAGCGACCACTATTTCGCGCCGGATATCGCGCGGGCGACGGACGGTGTCCGGGCGGGGCGTTATCGCCGGTTCGCCGACAGCCTGTTGCCCTCGGCCTAGACCGCGCGGGGGCGGGAGAGGCGGAACAGGCCCGCCGCGGCCAGCCACAGGACGCAGAAGCCGGCGATGAAGACGGCATCGCGGCTCTCCCCCAGGGTCACCGCATAGAAGGCGGCCCAGGCCTGGGCGACGGCGGTTCCGACCATGGTCAGGGCCATGCCGTTGGGGCGGAATCGGCCGACGATCGCGCCGACGACGGCGACCAGCAGGACGCCGAGAAAAACCAGGTTGGCGGGGTTCTGCTCGCCGCCGATCATGCCCACGGCCATGTTGACCCAGAGGGTCAGGAAGCCGGTGACGACGGCCACGGCGAAGCCGACGCGGTAGGTCCAGTTACGCGACAACCGCAGGGCCAGTTCGGCGCAGCCGCCGACGACGGCGAACAGACCGCCCACGATGAGGAAATCGAAGGGGCTCCAGTCGACCTCGTCGGTGAACCGCATGGCGACCAGGGGGACGCACAGCAGGGCGGCCAGCCCGCCCCAGACCAGAATGCGCCATGGGATGTCGGAGGATCTGATTTCGGTGGGGTTCGCCATTGCCTTCATTCCGTCGTTGGTTGACGCTCGACCGTGGCCGCCCGGGCGATGAGCGTCATGAGCCGGACCTGAGGAATCCCTGAAACGTGGCCGACGGCGTCTTCCGCTTCGATCCCTTCGTGCTGGACTGCCCGAATCGCCGGCTGACGCGCGGCGGGGCGACGGTCGATCTGAACGCGCGGTATCTGGACGCCTTGGCGCTGCTGGTGCGCGAGCAGGGCGGGCTGGTGTCCAAGACCCGGTTCCTCGACGAGATCTGGCGCGGGGTGCCGGTGACGGACGAGGCGCTGACCCAGTGCATCCGGTCCCTGCGACGGGCGCTGGGCGACGATGCGACCAACCCCCGATTCATCGAGACGGCGCCCAAGCACGGCTATCGCTTCATCGCCCCGGTGACGATGGAGTCCACAGGGCCGAAGCCGGTCGCGACGACCACGGCGAGCGCGCCAATGCGCCCCTATCGCGACTGGGACTCGATGTTCCGGCTGGGGCGGTCGGGGATGGTCGGAGGCGGGGCGGCCGGTCTGATCGGCGGGTTGATCTACGGCCTGATCGGGGTGTCGGACGGAGCCGGGTCGGTCTCAGCCCTTCTAGTCATCGCCTGTCTGACGATGATCGTCGGGCTGATGGGCGGGGCGGGCGTCGGGTTCGGCGTCGGCGCGGCGACCCTGTTCCCGGCGGGGACCCGAAGCCTGGTCGTCCTCGGCGCGGCGGCGGGCGGTCTGTTGGTGGGGGCCATCGTCAAGATGGTCGGGCTGGACGCCTTCAGCCTTCTGTTCGGCCAATCGCCTGGCGCCATCACCGGCGCGCCCGAGGGTGCGTTGCTCGGCGGCGCGGTCGGGCTGGGCTTCTGGCTGTCGCACCGGAGCGGTCCGATCTCGCCCCGGCGCAGCGCGGCCATCTCCGGCGCCTGCGCGGCCGTGGGCGGCCTGTTGATCGCGCTGCTCGGCGGGCGGTTGATGGGCGGCAGTCTCGATCTGCTGGCGGATCAATTCCCGCAGTCGAGCCTGAGGCTGGACCACCTCGGCCGGCTGTTCGGAGAGATCGGCTTCGGACCGGTGAGCCGGGCGGTGACGGCGACGCTGGAGGGGCTGCTGTTCGGCGCGGGAGTCGCCTTCGCCCTGACCGTGACCCGCCGCGCGACCCGGGTCTGAGCGGACTCCAAAAACACCGTCCAGACCGTCCAAGGCGGTCGTTTGATTTCGACGACTTGGGATTTCGGAGCGCGAGAGCGATGCGGACGTCCACCGCGACGCGAGAATTGTTGCTGACGGTGTCAAAGACCTATGCGGGATGGGAGAGAGGGTTCGACGACGCAAGCGTTGGCGAGGAATTCTGGACCACCGCGGTCAGCGACACTGAGCGATGGACTTCAACCCGGCCAGCAGGGCCCCGCTGGTCACTCCCGTGCGGCAGCCACCGGCGAGGATGAGGCGCAGCGCCTGGGCGTGGACCTGGACGGACGGCCAGTGCCAGGCCTCGGTCTGGATCATCCGGTCGGAAATGTCGCACAGGCTGTAGGCCGCCTCGAACAGGGGGCCTGTGTCGAAGAAGCCGGCCAGATCGACGATGGACGAGGCGAGTTGATAGACGCGCGGCCCGGCGTCGGGCGCGGCCTCGGCGCAGGCTTCTTCCAGGAGGCCGAGCGTGCCCGACACCATGGCCATGGCGTCGTCGCGGTGGACCTCCAGCGCGGCGTCGGCGTTGCGCTCCAGATCCTGAACGCGGCGTCCGCCGGGCTCGGACATCTGGCGCGCCAGGGAGCTCCTGACTTTGAAGGTTCGGGCTTCGGTCACAGGGAGACCTTCATCGGCTTCATCATCATGTCGATATCGGACTGGTCCATATTGGCCTCGGTGGCGGCGCCGACGTGCTCGGACAGGTCGCCGTCGCGGCGGCCGGGCATGCCCATGGGCGGGCCGAAGTTGCGCACCCGGCGGTCAGGCCCGACATAGGTGGCGCACTCCACGAAGCTGCGCTCGTCGGCGCCCAGCCACAGGATGCGTTGCAGGAGAACCGTGGGCGTCAGGGGCTTGGTCACGACGAAGCTGGCGCCGCAGTCGCGACCCTTGTGCACCTTGGACTGAGCCGCGTGGCCGGTCAGGAGAATGACGGGGGTGTAGCGGATCGGCGGCGGCGTCTCCTGACGCAGCCAGCGGGTGAAGTCGTAGCCGTCCATGCCGGGCATCGAACAGTCAATCAGGACCAGGTCGATGTCGCGGGTCTCGATGGTGGAGACGGCCTCGGCCGTGGTGCTGCGCTTGATCTGCTGCTTGACCCCGAAGCCATGGAAGATCGAGCTCAGCATATCGAGCGACTTCTGGTTATGGTCGACCAGCAGCACCGTAGAGCGCGCCAGATTGACCCGGTCGGGGGTGGGTGGGCGCGCCATGGATCAGTCGAACAGGGTCAGTTCGCCAGAGGACGCGGCGGACATGGACGGACGCACCGGCGGCTCGCCCACCAGACGCTCGTAGAGGTCCGACAGGGTCAGGGCGTGCAGGGCCGTGGCGATCGGCGCGCCCGCGCCCACGGCCGCCGCCATGCCGCCGAGCCCTTCCAGGCGCTGGATCAAAAGGTCGAAAGCCTGGATCCCGGCCATGGCTTCGGCGCGGCGTTCAGCCGGGCAGCCGGAAACCAGTTCGGTCGTAAGCTCGGACAGCGCTTCGAGCCGCACGCAAATCTCGGCCAGCTCGTCCGAGACGGCCACCAGCAGGAGACGGGACTTCGCTTTCATCATCAGAACAACTCCACGGCGCCGGAGGCGACCGGTTCGATGCGGGGCGGGGCCTGGACCGGCACATGGCCGTCGGTCACCGCGCGCTGAAGGGCTCGCCCCGTGGCGGGCCAGTAGTGAAGGCGACGGCCGCCATGACCGCGCAGGCTGCCGCCGACGACGGGAATGCCTTCGTCGCGCAGGAAGCGTTCGGCGAAATCGGCGTTCTGCTGGCCGACGTCGCGCAAGGAATCGAACATGCGGCCGCCGCCGAACAGCTTGGCCTCCAGACGGTCGCGACGGGCGCCGGCCTTCATCACGTCGTTGATCAGAAGCTCCATGGCATAGGCGCCGTAGCGGCGGCCCGCGTCGGTCCCCGCCCCCGCGCCCTCGGGCAACAGGAAGTGGTTCATGCCGCCGACGCCCGTATCCGGATCGCGCAGGCACATGGCCACGCAGCTGCCCAGGATGGTGGTCAGCATGACGTTCGGGTCGGACGTGACGTGGTGCTCGCCCTGGCCAACGTGGATCCGCTTTTCGGTCGCAAGGGCCTCGGTCGACATCATGTCAGGGGACCGAAGACGCCTTCCAGCTTCTCTTTCAGCTGGGCGACGGTGAAGGGTTTGACCAGGTAGTTGTTGACCCCGAACTGGACCGCGCGCGCGACCAGATCGCGGTCGGCTCGGCCAGTCAGCATGATGAAGGCCGAGCCTTGCGTCGGCGGATGGGCGCGCACAGCACGGAGCAAGCCGAGCCCGTCGAGCTTGGGCATGTTGAAGTCCGAGATGATCAGGTGGGCGGGCTTGGCGATCATCTCGCGCAGGCCCGCCTCGCCGTCGGCGGCCTCGCGGAACTCGCGGAAGCCGAGCTGCTGCAGGCTGGTGCGGATCAGGGCGCGCATCGACAGTTGGTCGTCGACGATGAGGACGTGGATGGCGGAGGCGGCGGGCATTCTGGAATCCTCAGGCGGCGGACTGTGCGAAGGGGGACGCGCACAGGTCGAGAATGGCGGACGGGAGACGGGCGAGCGGCAGCTGGCGTTCGACGGCCCCGATCTCGTGGGCGACGCGGGGCATGCCGTAGACGACGCAGCTGGCCTCGTCCTGTCCCAGGGTTCGGGCGCCGGCGTTGCGCATCTCCAGCAGACCCTGGGCGCCGTCGCGGCCCATGCCGGTCAAGATAACGCCGGTCATCGGGCGACGCAGGCGGGACACCGATCTGAACAGGACGTCGACCGAGGGGCGATGACCGCTGATGGTGTCGCCCTCGCTCAGGCGGCAGCGCGGCGTGGCCCCCGAGACCTCCAGATGGGTCAGGCCGCCGGGCGCCAGGTAGATGTGGCCGGGCATCAGGGGGGCGCCGTCGGTCGCCTCGGTGACGGTGGCGGCGGACATCTTGTCCAGACGGGCGGCGAAACTCGGAGTGAAGGTCGCCGGCATGTGCTGGGTGATCACGGTCGCCGGGCAGTGGGCCGGGAAGCTGGAGATGATCGTCAGCAGGGCCTCGACCCCGCCGGTAGAGGCGCCGATGGCCAGGATGTGGTCGGGCGCGGCGCGGTAGTCCGCGCGGGGGCGCGGGGCCTCGGTCGCCTCACGACGGCGGACCCGCGAGCGGGCGGCGGTCTTCACCTTCAGGGTCAGTTCGGCGAAGGCCTCCATCGCCGTGACGCCGGCGCCGGGTTTGCCGACCGCGTCGACCGCGCCCATCTCGAGCGCCTGAAGGGTCACCTCCGCGCCGGCCTGGGTCAGGGTCGAGACCATGACGACCGGCATGGGGCGCAGCCGCATAATTTTCTCGAGGAACTCCAGCCCGTTCATGTTGGGCATCTCGACGTCCAGGGTGATGACGTCGGGGTTCAGCTCCTTGATGAGGGCGCGGGCCTCCAAGGGGTCGGCGGCCGAGCCGACGACCTCGATCTCCGGATCGCGGCGCAGGGCGGCCGTGATCAGGCCGCGCATGGTGGGGCTGTCGTCGACGACGAGGACGCGGACGGCCGTCATGCGGCGAGCCTGTAAGTGGTCAGGCCCGAGGTCTGGAGCGACGTCACGGCCGGGCCGCTGATGCGTTCGGAGTGGCCGATGTAGAGGGTGGCGCCGGGGGTCATCAGCGGGGTGAACCGCTTCCACACCCGCTCCTGGGTCGCGTCGTCGAAATAGATCACGACGTTGCGGCAGAAGATGACGTCGAACTTGCCGCGCATGGGCCAGTCGCCGATCAGGTTCAGCTCGCGGAAGGAGACGAGGTCGCGCAGGACCTGAGTGGCGCTCAGCATGTCGCGGCCTTGCCCTCCGAATGAAGACGGGGGGGCCTTCTCGAAGAAGCGGTGGCGCAGCATGGGCGGGGCGGCTTCGAGATGCTCGGCCGAATAGACCCCGGCGACGCCGTCGGCGACCATGTTGGGGTCGATGTCAGTGGCCAGGATTTTGACGTCGAGCTCGTTCGCCTCGGGCAGGCAGGCCAGCACCGTCATGGCCATGGAATAGGGCTCCTGCCCGTTCGAGCAGGCGGCCGACCACAGGCGGATCCGCTCGCCGCGACGGGCGCGCTCCGCCAAGACCGGCATCACCTGATCGCGCAGGTGATCGAAATGGTGCGGCTCGCGGAAGAAGCGGGTCACATTGGTGGTCAGGGCGGCCGTCATGGCCTGACGCTCGTCCACCCCGTCGGAGCCTTCGATCAGGGCGCAATAGTCGCGGAAGCTTCGCAGGCCGAGCGAACGCAGGCGCTTGGCCAGACGCGAGTAGACGAGCGCCGCCTTGCCCTCGTTCAAGGCGATGCCGGCGTGGCTGTGCAGAACTTCGGCGATGTGGCGGAAGTCCTCGGCCGTGAAGACGAACTCGCCTTCGACCAGGGAGGTCCGCCCGGCGGGGCTGGTCATGCGGCTTCTGCTTCGGTCTCGGGAATGATCCGGTCCAGTTCGATCAGGCTGATCAGACGGCCGTCCATGGCGAACAGACCCTTGACGAAGGACTTGACCTGTTCGCTGGCGACGTCGGGCGTCGGCTGCATGGCCTCGTCGGTCAGCTGGATGATGTCCGACACGGCGTCGACCAGGAGGCCGACCATCCGGCCCCCGACATGGGCGACCATGATGACGTGACGCGCGGTCGGCTCGGAGGTGCGCAGGCCAAAGCGGGCGCCCAGATCGATGATCGGAAGGACGGCGCCGCGCAGGTTGATGACGCCCTTCATGAAGCCCGGGGCGCGCGGCAGGGGCGTGGCCGGGGTCCAGCCGCGGATTTCGCGCACGGCCATGATGTCCACGCAGAATTCCTGTTCGCCTATGCGGAAGGCGATCAGTTCGCGGGCGGCGGCGGCGGTGTTGGCTTCGGTCATGATCTAGCTCGCGATCTTGAGTTCGGTACGGGCGGTCTCGTGGCGCACGGAGCGGCGGCGCGAGCTCGACACGATGGCGTCGACGTCCAGGATCAGGGCGACGCGGCCGTCGCCCAGGATGGTCGCGGCGGCGACGCCGTCGACAGGCTGGTAGTTGGTCTCCAGGCTCTTGATGACGACCTGGCGCTGGCCCTGGATAGCGTCGAACAACAGGGCGGCGCGGGTCCCGGCCTCGGTCTCCACGACCACGGCGACGCCGATTTCGGGCGCGACAGGGGCGTCACGGAAACCCATGCCGAGGGCGACGTCGATCAAGGGCACGAACTGGTCCCGGAACCGGATGACCGGGTCGTGGCCGCCGACGTAGTGGATGTCCTGGGGTTGCGGCGTCAGGCTTTCGACGATGGCCGTCAG
Organism: Brevundimonas sp. NIBR11; assembly: GCF_027912535.1. NCBI lineage: Bacteria > Pseudomonadati > Pseudomonadota > Alphaproteobacteria > Caulobacterales > Caulobacteraceae > Brevundimonas > Brevundimonas sp. NIBR11. The sequence goes on from NZ_CP115465.1 coordinate 2,137,935, forward strand.
GGGGGCGACCAGGGTCTGTTCGGCGCCGGTCACGACCATGCCGTCCAGCACCGCGAGCGTCAGCGGCAGGCTGAGGGTGAAGGTCGAGCCCTTGCCGGGCGTGGAGGAGATGGAGATGCGGCCGCCCAGGGCCTGGATCGAGCGACGGACCACATCCATGCCCACGCCGCGCCCGGAAACGTCGGTGATGGTCTCGGCGGTCGAGAAGCCCGGCAGGAAGATCAGATTGTCGATTTCGTCGTCGGTCAGGACCGCGTCCTCGGCGATCAGGCCGCGCGAGACGGCGATGCCCTTCACCCGCTCGCGGTTGATGCCTTTGCCGTCGTCGGAAATCTCGATGACGATCCGGCCCGAGCGGTGCAGGGCGACCAGACGCACCGTGCCCTCGGCCGGTTTGCCGGCGGCGACGCGCTCCTCGGGGCTTTCCAGCCCGTGGTCGATGGCGTTGCGCAGCATGTGGGTGATCGGCTCGGCCAGGCGTTCGACGACGGTCTTATCGACCTCGGTGTCCTCGCCGGCGGTGACCAGACGCACGCGCTTGCCCGTCATCTCGCCGACCTCGCGCACGAGGCGCGGCATGCGCTGGAAGACCGACTTCACGGGCTGGGCCCGGATGGCCATGACGCTGTCCTGGATTTCGCGTGTCAGCAGTTCGAGATCTTCGAGGCCGACGGAGATGCCGGACGAACGGGCGAGGCCGCTCTCGATGACGCGCTGGGCCAGCATGGCCTGCTGGATGACCAGTTCGCCGACGACGTTGATCAGGCGATCGACGCGGTCGAGATCGACGCGGATGGTGACGGCGGCGGGTTGGGCCGGCGCGTGGGCGGGGGCCGGCGCGGCGGTCGCGACGGGAGCCGAGGCGGTCGGAGGCGTCGCCGGCTCCGGCGTCGGGATCGGCGGCTGTTCGGACTTGGCGGCGACGGGCGCCAGCGGGGCGATGGGCTCGACGATGACCGCCGGATCAGGAGCGGCGGCGATATCGGCCTGCGCCTTGGCCAGCAGAGCGGCGATGTCGAACTCGGGCTCGGCGGGGGTTTCGACCGGGGCGAATTCGGCTATCGGCGCCGCGGCCGAGGCAGGGCGGATCGCCAGATCGCAATCGGTCTCGACAAAGTCGAAGACGTCGCGGATCGCGGCCTCGCCGGCGTCCGTCGTCAGGTCGATGGTCCAGGACAGGTACGACTCTTCGGCGTCCAGGGCGTCGAGATCCGGCAGTGCCGAGACGTCGAGCGTGACGCTCAGTTCGCCCAGGCGCGACAACTCGCGCAGCAGGATACCGGTCTCGTTGGCGTTGGCGTACATCCGGCCGTGCGGATGGAAGACGATGCGCCAGGCGTCAGCGGCCGGCGCCGGGGCGTCCAGATCGGCGAGGTTGAAGGCGACCGGCTTGAAGCCGAACGCGTCCGCCTCGATGTCCATCGTGATGGCGACCGGGGCGAAGGCGGGGTCCGGCTCCACGAACGCGGCGAGGGCGGGCGCGGGCTCCCCGTGTGTCAGGGCTTCCAGCTCGGCGACCAGACCGGCGGAGCGGATTTCGTCGACCGGCGCGCCCTGGCCGCGCGCAGCGGCGATGTGGTCGGCCAGCACGTCGGAAGCGCGCAACAGGGTCTTCACCGTGACGTCGTCGCACGGCTTCCGCTCCGAGCGGATCTCGTCCAGCAAAGTCTCGAAGACGTGGGCGAACCGGACCAAGGCGTCCAGGCCGAAGGCCCCTGCCCCGCCTTTGACCGAATGGACCGCCCGGAAGACGGCGTTGACGGTCTCATTGTCCGCCTGGCCCTGTTCGATCGCCAGGAGGCCCGTCTCCAGGTCGCCGAGCAGCTCGTCGCACTCCTGGAAGAAGACGACCTTGATGGCCTCGAAGGGATCGACAGCGTCAGACATGGATCAGGCCGCCACGCGCCGGACGGCGTCGACCAGCTTGGCCGGGTCGAACGGCTTGACGATCCAGCCGGTAGCGCCAGCGTCGCGGGCGCGCTGCTTCTTGGTCGCATCGCTCTCGGTCGTCAGGACCAACACCGGGGTGGCGCGGTGCGCCGGATCGGCGCGCACGCCCTCGATCACGCCGAAACCGTCCATGCGGGGCATGTTGATGTCGGTGATGATGACGTCGGCGCCCTCGGCGGCGAGCGTCTCCAGCCCGTCCACGCCGTCCACGGCCTGGATGACGCGATAGCCGGCGTCGACCAGGGCCATCATCAGCATGTCGCGCATGGTGCGGCTGTCGTCGATGGTCAGGATGGTTTTGGTCACGACATGGCTCCTTGCACGGCGGTCCTGGCCGCTCCGAACGCGTTCCATTGGTCGGCGAACTCACGCGAGACCCCGTCGATCTTCAGCGTGTGGCCGTCACGGGCCCAGGTCTGCTGGGCCGAGATCAGGACCTGCAGGCACAGGCCGCCGAGGCGTTCGACGCGCGAGGCGTCGACGATCACCGACTGGCCGCGCATGGGCAGCAGGGCGGCCTTGAGCGGTTCGGCCTGGGCCAGGTCAAGGACAGCCGGAAGCGAGATCGAGGCGGCCATCAGAACTCTTCCCAGCCGTCTTCGGCGGCGACCGGAGCCGGCTTGAGAGCCGCGCCGCCGCGACCGAGGGTGCGCATCTGGGCGACCGGACGGGCGGCGGGACGAGCGGCCGGGGCCGCGCGAGCGGGGGCCGCGACGGCGCCGATCTGGAAGCGGGCGACCGAGCCGGCGAGCACCTCAGCCTCCTGCGACAGGGAATGGCTGGCGGCGGTCGACTGTTCGACCATCGCAGCATTCTGCTGGGTGACCTGGTCCATCTGGTTGACGGCGGTATTGACCTGCTGGAGGCCCGTCGCCTGCTCCTGGGCCGAGGCGGCGATCTCGGAGACCAGGCCGTCGATCTCGGCGACGCGGCCGACGATGCGTTGCAGGGCCTCGCCCGTCTGACCGACCAGCGACACCCCGGCGTTGACCTGGGTCGTCGAGGCCGAGATGAGGACCTTGATCTCCTTGGCGGCCTCGGCCGAGCGTTGAGCCAGGGCGCGGACTTCGGAGGCCACGACCGCGAAGCCGCGACCAGCGTCGCCCGCACGGGCCGCCTCGACGCCCGCGTTCAGGGCCAGGAGGTTGGTCTGGAAGGCGATCTCGTCGATCACGCCAATGATCTGGCTGATTTCCTGGGCTGACTTCTCGATCGCCCCCATGGCGCCGACGGCGTCACGGACCACGATGCCAGAGGTCTCGGCGTCACCCTTGGCGGCCTGGACGGTCTCGGAGGCCTGACGGGCGCCTGAGGCGGTGCGGTTCACCGTGGCTGTGATCTGGTCGAGGGCGGCGGCGGTCTCTTCCAGCGAGGCGGCCTGCTGTTCCGTGCGGCGCGACAGGTCGTCGGCGGCCTGGCTGATTTCGCCCGAGCCCGAGCGGATGGCCGAGACGTTGGTGACGACGACCGACATAGCGTCCTTCAGCTGGCCGATGGCCGCGTTGAAGTCGTCCTTCAGCTTCACATAGTCCTCGGGGAAGGGCTGAGTGAGCATGTAGGTCAGGTCGCCGCGCGTCAGGTGATCCAGACCCTCGCCCAGGGCCGCGACGACGGCGGCCTGTTCGCGGGCGGCGGCCTCGGCGGCGCGCTGGTTGCGAGCGCGCTCCTCGTCCGACTGGCCGCGCAGGGCGGCGCCCTCGGCCTCCAGACGGGTCTTCTCGATGGCGGCGTCGCGGAAGGCCTCCACGGCCCGGCCCATCTCGCCGAACTCGTCCTTGCGGATGCTGCAGGGGATGTCGAAGGCGGTGTCGCCGCCCATCAGTCGACGCATGTAGCCGATCATGTTGTTGACCGGACCGACGATGCCGCGCGTCAGGGTCCAGGCCGCCGCGACCGAGATCAGCAGGGCCGCGGCCAGACCGATCAGCAGGGCCGTCAGAGCCATGCTCGCCGCCGCGTCCTGGGCGTCGCGCGTCGCCTGAAGCGCCGTCATGTTCTGGGTGTTCAGAGCTTCCAGGCCGTCCTCGACCACCTGGGTGTAGTTGTCCGCCGCGCCGTCGCGGCCGACCATGGCCACGGCCTGCGCCTTGGTCGCCGGGTTGGAGGCCAGGGCCACGCCAGGAGTGACGACATGTTCGTACCAGTCGTCGGCGCCCGTCTCGATCACGTCGGCCAGACGATCGGCCTCGGCGTTGCCTTCGGTGCGCAGGTCGGCGAGCCCGGCTTTGAAGTCCGAACGGTGCGCGTCCAGCCGCTCCAGATAGTAGCGGTCCCCGGAGACCAAGAAGCCGCGGTACGAGTTTTCCTGTCGCGCCATCTTGAACTCGATGGTCGCGGTCTTGCGCACGATGGCGTTAGCCGTGCTGCGCGCCTCGCCGGCTTTGGCCAGGGCGTGCAGGTTGACGAAGATCGTCGCGCCCATGGCGCCGATCGCCAGGAGGACGGCGGCGAAGGCGATGGCGAGCTTTTTGCCGATCGGGAGATTGGTGAAGAACACAGCGGGTTTCCTTCGAGATCCGGGCGGAGAACCGGGAGAAAATCAGAGAGAGAAGCTGATCGAGGCGACGAGACGGCCCTCGTAGGGCTCGCCCAGACCGTGGTCGGCGGTGTCGAACCAGCGGACGTCCAGTGTCGCGTTGTCGGTGAGCTTGTGCTTCACCCCGGCGTTCCAGGCCGTGTATTCGGCGCCGCCGTCAGCCGAGCGATCGGCGATGGCGGCGCTGGCCTTGGTCTTGGGGGTCAGGGCCATCGAGCCCTGCAGTTCGATCCACCAGGCCTCCTGCGTCGCGGCGAAACCGTCGGGCGAATAGTTGACGCGCAGGCGGGTCGTGACGCGGCCGAAGGCGCGGGTCGCATCGGCCTGGTACTCGAAATAGTTGCTGTCGACGCCGTCGCGGCTGCCCGGCAGGTCGCGGTTCAGGACGGCCAGGTCGAACTTGATGTCCCCCAGCGTGGGCCGCCAGCCGACCTGGGTGATGGTCTCGGCGTCGGCGCCTTGCGACAGTTCGGCCGCGGAGGCGAAGACGCTGGCGTAGACCTGGCCGGTCGAGACCTCGACCGAGCCGAACGGGGCGATCTCGCCGTTCGATTTGCCGATGCCCTTGCCGATGTATTCGCTGGCGACGCCGACGTTCCAGTTGATTTCGTGAGCCGATGCGGCGGCCGGGACGAGGGCGGCGACGAGGGCGCCGAGGACGATCGGGGTCTTGGCGGAACGGGCATTTTGCACACGGTTCCGAGCAGTCGAGGTCATGGATAGCCTTCCTTGGATGATGGTCCAAGGATCGGCAGCGGCGCCGTATTATTGGTGAATGGGGGAATAAGTATGAATACCTATGCCCAGGGGGGGTCGACGGACCGTGTCTGTATCAGCGCTCTACAGAGCTGGACGTTATTCACGCGGGAGTGAAATTTTACCGTCATCGTGGAACCGGTTACATCCACATCTGCAGCGCGAATCGACACATGGGAAGCTTACCGGGCTGGACTTCGCCTGGAGCAGATCGAGGCGGCATGATGTCGCGACCGGACGCTACGGCGCTCCTCCAAGCCAGAGCGGCGAAACTGCTGCAGGCGCCGTGGGCCGGCTATCCGCTGGCCATCGGGGCCGTGCTGGCCGCGCTCGGCATCCGCTCCGCGCTCGAGGAGTTCGGCAGCTTCTATTACCTGCCCATGCTCCCGGCGATCATGGCCACGGCCCTGTTCGCCGGGCGGCGCGAGATCGCCTTCGCCATCGTTCTGGCCATCGCCGCCAACGTCGCCCTGGTCCACCGCGACAGCCTGACCGACACGGTCGCCAACGCCCTGTTGTTCGCGGCGATCTCATGGCTGATCTCGGAAGGCATCCTGCGCCTGCGAACCTATCGAAGCCGCGCCGGCGAACTGTCGCGAAGCCTCGCCCGGCGCGACCACATGTTGCAGACGATTCTGGCCTCCGTTCCCGTGGTGACCCTGGATCGGGAAGGCGTGGTCCGATCCTTGACTCCCTCCGCGTCATGCATCCTGGCCGCTCCGGAAGACCTGGCCATCGGTGAGCCGTTCAGCCTGTTCGTCGAGGATTTCGATCTGGCGAGCCTGTCGGCGGCGGAGGGCCAGGCCGGCGCCCCCACCATCTGGATCGGACGGCGAGGCGACGGCCGGAGGGTGGATCTCAACATTCAGATGGGCCTGAACGACGATCCGGCCGATCCAGACCACGCCATCCTGAGCCTGACCGATCTGACCGAAGCCCACGCCGCCGACGCCCATGCGCGCGAGTTGCACGCCCAGTTGAACCGGGTCTGGCGGCTGAACTCCCTAGGCGAGATGTCGGCCTCCCTCTCACACGAGCTGAACCAGCCGCTCAGCGCCGCCATCACCTATCTGCACGCCGCCCAGACCGACATGAAGCGCGCCGGTCCCGTGGCCGAAAGCGCCGGGCGGACGGTCGACATGGCCAAGGCCCAGCTTCTGCGCGCCGGGGAAATCATCCGCCGCATGCGCGAACTCCTGGCCCACGAGAGCCGGGGGCTGGACGTCGAGAGCGCCGGGTCGATGATCGCCGACCTGCACGGGGTGATCGGCATGATCGCACGCACGGGCGGCGTCTCCATCGACCTCCGGATCGAGGACGAGAACGACAGCGTCTGGGCCGAACGGATTCAGTTCCAGCAGGCCATGGTCAATCTGGTCAGGAACGCCGTGGAGGCGCTGGAGGGACGACCCGACGCCCGCGTCCTGATCACCGGCAAGGCCATCTCGCCCGAGAGCTATGAGATCCGCGTCGAGGACAACGGGGCCGGTATTGCGACCGCCGATATGGAAACCATCTTCCGCCCCCTGATAAGTACGAAATCGGGCGGAATGGGCCTGGGCCTGTCGGTGACGCGGACCATAATCGAGAGCCACGGCGGCGTGTTGAAGGTCGAGGCCAGCCCGCTGGGCGGCGCGGCCTTCTCCTTCTGCCTGATGCGCGAGCGGGAGCTTGTGGACGCATGAACACCATCACCGTCCTTATCGCCGAAGACGACGACGCGGTGCGCGACGCGCTTCTGGTCCTGCTGCGCAGCGAGGGAATTCGCGCACGCGCCTTCGCCAGCGGCGCAGACTTGCTCGCCAACCTGCCCGAGGTGGATGCGGCCTGCGTCATCACCGATGTCCGCATGCCCGACATGGACGGCATCGAGGTCGTCCAGAGGCTGAAGGCGCTGAAGGGCGATGCCTGGCCGGTCGTCGTCATCACCGGCCACGCCGATGTGCCGATGGCGGTTCAGATGATGAAGGCCGGGGTCGTCGACTTCATCGAAAAGCCCTTCGATCCCAACCGGCTGCTGGAGGCCGTGCGCGGCTGTCTAGGTCATCTGTCGGTCCTAGAGGGCGCACGCCAGAGCCGCGCCGAAGTCGCCGAACGCATCGCCCAACTGAGCCAGCGTGAAACTCAAGTGTTCCGCGCCCTGGTCGAAGGCCGCTCCAACAAGGAGATCGCCGCCGACCTGGAAATCAGCCCGCGCACGGTCGAGATCTTCCGCGCCAAGGTGATGTCGAAGATGCAGGCCAAGAGCCTGTCGGCGCTCGTGCGGATGGGGCTTACCGCGCCGGCGGAATAAGGCGGTCGGGATGCAAGGCCGACACCCATCCTAAACCTCTATGATGCAACTTATGCGTGCGAATCTCGAAAGACGCACATGACCGCATCGACCGTCACCGCCCCGCCGCTCAAAGAGTTGGTCTCGATCCAGTATCTGCGCGCAGCAGCGGCGCTCGGCGTCGTCGTCTGGCACGCCCAGGGCCAGGTCGGCATTCCCGAGACACAGGTCCTACAGGCCGGGATCGAGATCTTCTTCGTCATCTCGGGCTACGTCATGTGGCTGATCCTCGGGCAGAGGCCGACCTCCCCGATGGTCTTCCTGCAGAAGCGGCTGGCGCGGATCGTGCCGCTGTACTGGCTATTGACCAGCATCATGGTTGTTCTTTTGCTGGTCGCGCCGCAGCTGCTGCAGAGCACCCGCTTCGACCTGCCCCATGTGATCGCCTCCTACCTGTTCGTCGCCTGGCCCAATCCGGTCGAGACGGCTGGGCTGAAGCCGGTGATGATCCCGGGCTGGACGCTGAACTACGAGATGGCCTTCTACCTCCTGCTGGCGGTCGGACTGACGATGAAGGGGGCTTGGCGGGGGCCGTTCGTCATCGGCGTCCTTCTCGTGCTGGCGGCGCTTTCGCCCCTTCCGATGCCGCCGATCGCCGGGTTCTATGTGTCGCCCTTCATGGCGGAGCTGGCGCTGGGCGTGGGGCTGGCCATGGTGATGCCGCGCCTGCCGAAGACCTGGCTGAACCACGGCGTCGCGATCTTCATCGCGGGAGTCGGCTTGCTGATCCTCGGCGGGTCGATGATCGATGCCGACGCCCACGGGCGGCTGGTTCTGCTGGCCCTGCCGGCGGTGCTGATCGTGGGCGGTCTGGTCGCCATCGAACAGGCCGGGCGACTGCCCTCCATCCCTGTGCTGAAGGGTGTCGGCGACGCCTCGTACCCCCTCTACATGATCCATCCCGTCCTCCTGTCGGCGATGGCCCAGGCCATGAAGTTGGCGGGCTTGACCGTCTCGCCCTGGGCCTATGTCGCGGCCGCTGTTGTCGTCACCTCGATCGTCGGCTGGTTCGCCCACCTTTGGCTGGAGCGCCCCCTGATCGCAGCCTTCAGACCGCGCCTGCGCAAGCCGTATCCGGCGCCCGTCCCGACCCTCGCGGCCGCACCAGACCAAGCACGCCCGTGACCACCTTGAGTTGCAATAACGAGCCCCCCTCGGTGACCCTTCAGAGCCTGTCTCCTCCGTTCGCCGGCGACCGCAATGAGCGCCGCCGACGGCCGCGCCGCGAGACCGTCGCCTCCACCCCCTTCGTCCGCGTCTCGATGGGGATGATGAACCGGATGGTGGGCGCTGTGGACGCCTCCATCATCCTGGGTGTCGCGCTTGTGTTCCACTATCTCGACATCGCCGGTCCGCCGCCGTTGTCGATCTGGCAGACGGCCATCGCGGGCGTCGTCGGGGCCGTGACATTCGCCTCGGCGCTGGGTCTCTGGAGCGGCTACCGGGTCGAGCGATACCGACGCTTCAGGGGACAGGCGATCGACGTGATCGTCGGTGTCGCCCTGGCGGCCCTGGCCAACCGCGCCGTCGTCTGGGCCTTCGAGCCCGAGGTGCTGACCGCCCATCTGTGGCTGTCGCTGTGGCTGGCGGCGGTTCTGATCGGACTGGCGTCGGGTCGCCTGGCCTGCGCCATGGTGGTCGACATCCTGTGGACGCGCGGCCTGCTGCGGCGGCGCGTCGCCGTGGTCGGGGCGACCTTGATGGCCGGGGACCTGATCCGCCGCATCCGGCGCGAGGAGTGGCATCGTGACCTCGAGCTGGTCGGCCTGTTCGACGACGTCGCGCCCGGCGTCGCCGGAACGGTCGAGGACCTACGCCGGCTGGCCCAAACCCGCCGCGTCGACCTGATCGTCCTGGCCCTGCCCTGGAGCCGGTCGGCCGACATCTTTCATCTGGGCGACCGGCTGCAATGGATCTCCGCCGACGTCGTCACGCCGCTGGAACAGCCCGGCTTCCTGTCGCGCTCGAACGCCCTGACCCAGATCGCCGGCATCCCCGCCCTGCAGCTGACCCGCCATCCGTTCCGGGGCACGCAGGGACTGGTTAAACAGGCGCAGGACTATGTGGTCGCCGCCTGCGCCATCGTCCTGACCGCGCCGATCCTGGCTATGGCGGCGACTGCGCTGGCCCTCTCGGGCGGCGGGCCGGTGCTGTTCCGTCAGGACCGGATCGGCTTCAACGGCCGGCCCTTCTCGATCTACAAGCTGCGCACCATGACCGTCGATCTGACCGACGACGGCGCGGGCGGGCAGATCCGGGGCAATCCAAGGATCACGAAGATCGGAGCCCTCCTGCGGCGCACTTCCATCGACGAATTGCCCCAGCTTCTGAACGTGCTGAAGGGCGAGATGTCGATCGTGGGTCCGCGTCCGCACGTCGCCGGCATGCGGATCGGATCGGACCCCTATGCCGAGGCCGTGCGGACCTATGCGGCGCGCCATCAGATCAAGCCGGGCATCACCGGCTGGGCCCAGATCAACGGCATGCGCGGCGGCATCGACACTCTGGAAAAGGCCCAGCGCGGGGTCGAGCTGGACCTTGACTACATGCGCAACTGGTCCCTGCAGCTGGACCTCAGCATCATGGTTCGGACCGTGACGCGACACCTGATGGGACCTGAGGTGTTCTGATCAGCCACCACGACAGGGCCAGGACCGTCGCCAGCTCTCCGGGCGACAGGACCACCGAAACGACCGGCGACACGATCAGCAGGAACAGGGCGTAGTCGAAGACGGCGGCGCTGATCACCTCGCCGGATTGCGCCGCCCGCCACGCCATCCGGATCGCCACGAGGTGAAGCGCCAGCATCAGGGCCGCGCCGATCGCCCCATACTCGAACACCACCCCCAGCCAGCCGAGGTCCGACGGAAAGAAGAAGGGCGTGCCGACGATATCGCCCAGGGTCACATTGCCGACCCGCGTCGCACTGCCGACGCCCATGATCCAGCGCCAGGGCTGATCGTTAAGGAAGGCCAACGCGTGCTCGGCCTCGATCTGACGCATGGAGAGCGACCCGCCCAGACTGTCCACCGCGCCCTGCCCCAGGCAAAGGGTCACGGGAATGGCCGCCGCGATCACCACCGCCGCCGTCATCATCATCGCCGGTCCCTGCCAGCGGCGCAGACTGAGCAGCGCGCCGAGCCCCAGCCCCACGACCGTGCCGCCGATCTGGGCCCGCTGCTTGTAGGCCAGGACCAGGGCAACGACGCCCAGCCCGATCAGCACCGCCTTCCATAAGGCGGGCCTGCGCCAGAACGACCGGTTGATCAGGAACAGCGCCAGAATGCCGAACATCATCGGTGCGTTGATGCGGCGGCCCCGCTCGGCGTCGTTGAGGAAGACCTTGGTGTCCTCGATTCCCTGCTGGAACAGGACGTCCGGCGCGAACAGCCAGGCCCCGACCAGAAAGCCGAACGTCAGGATCGCGAGAACGACCACGACCCGCGTCAGGTCGCGCGCGGTCGGCCGGATCAACGACAGGACGGCCGCCAACCCCAGCGCCCCAGTCAGGGGCCAGATCTTCACCGTCGAGGTCAGAGCGCCGAAGACGTCGTTGCCCAGCTGGATCACGCTGACGAAGGGCGTCACGCCCAGAAGCCAGGCGCAGGCGGCCAGCACAAAGGGGTGATGCGGCGGGTTCAGCCTCCAGGCCGCATAGAGGGTCAGGGGTGCGGTAACGACCGGCCAGGCCTTGGCCAGCAGATACAGCGGCGGCGCATCGACGACGTAGAAAAACAGCCCGCCGAACATCGGCAGCGTCAGGATCAGGGTGAGCGTCGGCCAGACCGGATCGCCCGCCTTCGTCACCGCCTCCGAAACGACGCCAACACGAAAGACCCGGCCCCTGCGCGCGGCGATCATGCCGGGCGCCGGACCGTTCGCAGACGCTCGATGAGGGCGATCCAGAGGATGGGGGCGGACTCGATGAAGACGCGTCGGAAATGTCCCCTCGGATTCAGGGCCAGACGCCAGGCCCACTCCAGCCCGGCCTCGCGCATCCAGACGGGCGCGCGGCGAACACGACCGGTGAGGAAGTTCAGCGCGCTGCCGACACAGAGGCCCACGCCGGTGACGCCCGGCGTGGCGGAGAGACGCCGGGCCAGCTCCTCCGACTGAGGCGCCCCGGCGATCAGGAAGACATAGCGGGCGGGGTGGGCGCGGACGAAGGCGAGGCATTGCTCGACCTCCGCCGGATCGCGCCAGAACCCGAACGAGGGCGTGAACCGGGCGACCGAGCGGATGCCGAACCGCTGGCGCAGGGTCGCCTCCACCTTCGCGTCGCCGCCGATCAGGGTCAGGGTCGCATCGGCAGGGACACCTCGCTCGAACAGCCGCGCCACCACGTCGCTGCCCGGCGCCACGGGCATGTCGAAGCCGAACAGACCGTGCGACAAAAGGCGCAGAATTCGGCTATCGTTCAGCACCATCCAGGCCGCGCCTTGCGGCCCCGCGAACCGGTCGTCGCCGGATCGGGCGGCGACCACATGCTGGGCGTTCGGGGTCACGACGAAGGCGAACGGCGCGGCCGGATCGCGGGCGATGATCCGCCCGACGGCCTCGTCCAGAGGCAACGGCGTGAAGTCCACGCCCAAGAAACGACGACGGGGAAACGCGCTCATCGGACGCCCTCGAAGGTGTTGCTGTAGTTGACCGAGCGGCTGAACGGCAAAAGGCGATTGACGTACTGGTCGATCCACAGATCGACCTCGGCGATGCGGCTGCGCGGCACGAAGACGATGTCCTCGGAGGCCAGGGCGATGCCGGTCTCGGCCTCTCCGCTCGCCACGAAACGGCGCAGGTCCACAGTCCTCAGCATGGCGTCGGCGCCGGGCCTCTGGCGGATGACGACCACCTGATCCATCCGGCTCTCGGGCGAGAAACCTCCGGCCAGCATGACCGCCTCCAGCGTCGAGGCGCGGGCCGACAGCGGATAGACGCCCGGCCTCTGGACCGCCCCGCCAACGATGATCCGCGCCGACCGCGCCTCGGTCACGGACAGGCTGACGATGGGCTGTCGCAGGCGCCGGGCCGAGGCGGCCTGCACCGCCGCCTCCAGTTCGCTCGGGGTCAGGTTCTGCGCCGCCAGCCGTCCCGCCGCGCGCAGGCTGACGAAGCCGTCCGGCTCGACGACGACCTCCTGCGTCAGCTCGGGGGTCAGCAGATAGTCGATCTTCAGCCGGTCGCCGACGCCGAGACGGTAGGCGGGCGCCGCGTCGCTCCAGGCCGCGAACCGGTGCGGCTCGCGCTCGCGCGGGCTGATCGACTGGGTCGTGCCACAGCCCGCGACAAGCAGGGCGACCACGAAGGAGAACAGCTTTAGAGCCATCGGTAGATCGCCTCCGGCACATGATGTTTGCGGCCCGTGAAGACGAATCCGAGCAGGTCGCCGCCCGAGGCCAAGACCACCTCCCGCATTCGGCGGGCGGCGGGGGCTCGAGTGGCCTCGGCCTGGACGATGAGGAGGCTGGCGTCGGCCAGACCGTGGAGGCGCCTTGCTTCCGGCGTGTCGAAATCTCGCGCCCCGACCAGTACGATCCGGCTGAAGGCGCCGCGCATCAGGTCGAGGAAGGTCCTCCCGTCTTGCACCGTCGCGGTCGGAGCGCCCAACGGCGTCTCGAGCGGATTCAGTGCGGCCCACAGGCCGGCCGAGGCAGACTGGGCGACTTCCAGATGGCTCCTGCCTGCCGGCAGTCGCTGCACGGACCCGCCGGCCTTGCGCCGATAGTGCTCTGCCGCGTCCAGATCGATCAGCAGAACCGGCCCGCGCGCCTGCGTGGCCATGGCCTGGGCCACCCCCAGCGCCAGCCGGCATTTGGCGCCCGCGTCGTCGCCGACGAACTGGAACACCTGCAACGGCCGTCCGTCGATCGACAGGTCCAGCAGCACCCCGGCCAGCCGCGCCATCGCCGTCAGCCCCGCGTCCGAGCGCAGGTTCGACGCCGTGGCGTCGATGGTCATGACCGCGTCCAGCCCCAGCGAACTCTCAGCCTCGCCCGGCGCGATGAAGACCTGACGCAGGACCATGCCGACCGCCGTCGTCGCCACGGCCAGGGCGACCCCCAGCGCCAGACCCGCGAGAATCAACGTCGGACGCAGATCGCGTCCGCTCATCGGCGCGGTCGGCGGCTGGACGATGCGGACCGTTGTGTTGCGGTCGTCGACGGCCTGATCCTCCAACGCGGCGCCGGCGCGGCCGATCAGCAGGCTGCGGTGAATGGTCTCCGAGGCCGAGCGGCTGCGCTCGAGGTCGTGCAGCCGCATCTCGGCGGTGCGCAGATCGGCGACGCGGGCGCGGGCGGCGGCGAGCTGGGTCTCCAGCTCCGCCGACTGGCGTTGCAGGGACGCCAGCTCGATCCTCAGCGAGGCGCGGCGTTGGACCAGAAGGTCGGCGACCGGGTTCCTCACCGTGCGGTCGCTGGAGCGGATGTCCTGGGCGTTCTCGACGATCTGGGCCTGGGCGGCGGCGATGCGGGCGTCGATCTCGGCCAGACCCGGCCAGTCCTCGTTGTACTGTTCGACCACGTGGGCGCGGTCCTGACGCAGGCGCAGGAGGGTGTTGCGGGCCTCGTCGTTCGGCGTGGTGTTGGTCCGCTCCTGACTGTCAAGAACCCGGCCTTCCGTGGTCGCCAGCTGACGCGCCACGGCGGTGAGCTCGGCCCCGACCGCGCCGCGCCGCTCCTGCACCTGACCCGAGCGCTGGACCAACGCCTCCAGTCGGTCTGACGCCAGGGCGATGTCCTTGTCGATGTCGAGAACGTCGTGATCCAGGCGAATGCGCTGGATCTCGGCTTCGGTGTCGCTCAGCGCACGGTCATAGCGGGCGATCTCGCCGTCCTGACGCGCGCGCGAGCCGTTGACATAGAGCTGGGCGCGCCGATCGAGATAGGCGTCCAGCACCGCCTGCACCGCCGCCAACGCATGGGCGCGATCCGGGCTGACGAAGGCGATGCGCAAGACGTTCGACCCGTCCTCGATCTCGACCTTCAGGCTCTCGGCGAAGGCCGCCATGGCCTTCGGATCGGCGGGCTCGCCGCCCCCCAGCCGCGCCATCGCCGCCGCGATGACCGGGTCGCTGCGAATGATCTGGACCTCGGACTGCAGCGCCCGCAGAACCACTTCTCCGCCCTGATAGGTCTGGGGCCCATTCAGCCCCTCCTGCGCCGCTTGCGTCGCGCCGATCCGCAGCAGGACAAGGCCGGCGGCCGTATAGGTCGGCGGGGTCAGAGCAGCCGTCGCCACTCCCAAGCCCAACCCGATCAACAAGCAGACGATGATCGCCTTCTGATTGTAGAAGACGTGGACCAGGACGTCGCGCAGGGACAGCAGACCGCGCGGCGTGGCGGGCGCTTCCATCACTGTCTGGACGACTGGGGTCAAGGCCCGACCTCGAAGCATCGCCTGCAAGCGGCGATTCCAATACACGTTTGAGTAGCATGTGATTGGTAAACGAGATGCGACCACCGCCGGAGGCCTCATGCCGTTCGATCCCCCGCCCGCCGCCGCTCGCATCGTAAGGCCAAACGTCCTCGCTTGGCTGGATCACGCGCGGGCCATGTCGGTATCGCTGGGCACGCGGGGGCTGGAGGCGGCGGCGAAATTCGGCCTCTACGCGCTCGCGGCGCGAATGCTGGGCGGGCACGATTCCGGCCGATTCTTCCTCGCCCTCGGCGTGATCCAGATCGTCTCGACCGTCGCCCGGCTCGGCATGGAAAAGCCGATCACCCGCCATGTCGCCGCCGAACTGGCCGTCGGCGATGTGCAGGCCGCGCGACAGGCCGCCTTGACGGCGGGCGGCTCGGTTCTGATCGCCAGCCTCGTCGCCGCCGTCCTACTAGCCGCCGCCGCGCCCCTCATGGCCCGACACTGGACGGGTCAGGCGGACATGGCCCTGCCGCTGATGCTGGCGGCCCTGATCATCCCGATCCAGAACATGGCCTTCGTGGTCGCCTACGTCCTGATAGGACTGGAACGCGGCGCGGCGGGCCAGATGGTCATGAACGCCCTGCCGCCCGTCCTGTCGCTGATCGCCCTGTGTCTCGGCGCCAACAGTCTGGAGGGGTTGCTGCTGGCCTACGCCGGATCGTTCGGGATCTGCGCCCTCGTCGGCGCGGGGCTGGTGGTCACGACCCGCTGGTCGCACAGGCATCCGCAGATCGCCCCCGGAACCGCTCTGCCCGGCCTCTGGCGCGGCGCTCGGAGGCTGATGGTCGTCGACGTCATTCAGGCGGCGCTGATCACCATCCCGGTGCTGGTGCTGGGGGTCTTCGCCGCGCCGGAGGCGGTCAGCGTCTTCTCGCTCTGCAACCGGCTCGCCATGCTGGTCACCATCGTGGTGCTGAGCCTCGGCGCCATGTCGGCCCCGCGTTTCGCACGCCATCACCGACTGCAGGACTGGCCCGCCCTGCGCGCCGCCGCGATCGACAACCGCCGCGTCACCGTCGCCCTGTGCCTACCCCTGATCGCCGTGCTGGGGCTGGGGGCCGGGCCGCTGCTGATTCTGCTCGGCGTGTCGGCGGAGCAGGGGACGCCGGTCCTGCTGATCCTGCTATTGGGGCAGCTGGCCTACTGCCTGTTCCCATCGCGCGACCTGCTTCTGGCCATGGCGGGAGAGGAGCGGATTCTGCGTCTGATCAGCCTGATGCAGCTGGTCGGCTGCGTGACGCTGTGCTTCGCGCTGACGCCCGCGCTGGGCGCCGTGGGCGCGGCCTCGGCCAGCACCTGTATCTGGATCGGCGGGGCGCTGGCGGTGAACGCCGCCGCCCGCCGCCGCCTGCCCCAGCTCGATCTCTAGGTGAAGGGCGCTGCACGCTCTGAGTGAACGGCGACGATATTGCAGAACTCAGTCGGGGGGCGGGTGATGGCCACGAAGCTGTCGCCCATCAACCGATGGAAGCGGTAGCCTGCCTCGGCCAGCATCGCCCAGGTCTGACCGGCTGCCGCATCGGTCTCCCCGCCCGCATTGATGTGGGCGTTGCACTCGAAGATCACCGACGGCCTGAGCGTCGCCAGCATCCGCTTCGCACCGGCGATGACCAGCGGCTCGGCGCCCTCGACGTCGATCTTGATCAGATCGACGCGGGTCAGGCCGCAGCGCTCGACCAGACTATCCAGCGTCACCGTCTCCACTGTCTCGCCCTCGTCCGCGCGCGCATTGGCGATGAGGGAAAAGGCCTGGGGATCATTCCCGAGCGGCACGTGATGCAGCACCGCCTCGCCCGCCCGGTCCGACCCGGCGACCTTCATCGCTTCGGCCCAGTCGAAAGCGTTCAGCGCCAAGTTCGACGTCAGATGCCCATAGGCTTCCGCCCCCGGCTCCAGCGCCAGCACCCGCCCGGTCGGCCCGACCAGTCGCGCGGCCTTCAGGGCGTAGAGGCCGACATTGGCGCCGACGTCGATGAAGACATCCCCCGGCGACAGCAGCCGCTGCAACCGGCGCAACTCCGGCTCGACCCAGTCGCGCAGCAAAAAGGCGGTGACGGTGGTGTAGCGCAGATCCGCGGGCGCTCGCATCCGCTCCCGCCCGTCGCGCGTCAGGTGGAAGGTCGGATTGCGCCGGACCGCGCTGGCGGCCGCCAGGTGGGCGGCGCGATACAGGACCTGGATCGGTTCGGCACGAAAGGCGGGTTGGGACGTCAGTTTGTGGATGCGGCGGATCAGGGTCATGGCGCGTCACCGTGGAAGGTGGGCCGACCCTGGCACGCGCCTGTTAACTTTAGGTTGTATTGCGTGGCTACCGCGAGAATTCGATCCGCCACGACAGTTCGGCGCCGCCCGTCGCCTCGGCCCGGCAACGGATCAGGGTGCGGAAGGCGCCGGTCGTGCCGGCATAGGTCGCGGCGTCGAAATCCTCGGTCGGGGCGCACGCCATGCCGGTCGCGCGGAAGGCCGAGACCTCGCCCTGGGCGAAACGGATGACGTCGCCGTCCACCGTCGCCCCGCGCGAGAAGGTCGGGAACTCCAGGTCGATCACGGCCGCGCCCTCGAAGGCGATCCGGTCCGAACGGCTGACGGCGCCGGGCTCCAGCACATAGCGGGTCTGGACCTGGGCGCGGCCATCGGGGCGCGGCGCCGTCTCGCCCATCCGGTCCCACTCGTCCTGGCGGTAGGAGACGATCGTGCGGTCGCCCGTTTCGTCGATCTCCACGTCCTTGAAATAAGAGAGGGGCTGCAACACCGCGCCGTCGGCGAAGGTCAGGCGGGGAACCAGTTGCGGGAAGGTCTCGTCCGCCGCCCCCGACAACACGCCCGGCGAATAGGGAATGGGGAAATAGGGGGTGTTCATATGTTGGGTCGGACCGCCATTGATCAGCGGCAGGCCGATGACCCGCTCGCCGTCTCTATAGGTTACCACCACCCGGTCGTGCTCGCCGCGCGCGAACCAGGTCGTCATCGAGCGCGGCTGGGTCCCCAGCCAAGCCTCGAACCCGGTGTCGGGCGTCGCATCGGTCAGACCCAACCGGTTCCAGATCGCATTGGTGTAGATCAGCTGGTGCGACAGACTGAGGTTTTCGCCCAAGATCCGATGCTTGCCGCGATAGGCGTCGGTCTTGCGCCCATGGTCCCACAGGTTGACCGACCCGGTCCCGCTATCCAGCCAGAAATCGACGTAGCGGGCCGCGACCCGCGACGAGAAGGCATAGGCCATGGCCTTCTCTTCGTCGGTCAGGACGTCCAGCGCCGCCGCCGCCGTCAGCACCTCCAGGAAGGCCGTCTCGCCATAAACGCCGATGCTGCGGCCATACTCGAAGCCTTCGCCACGCATGTTCAAACGGGGCAGCATCAGGTCGACGGACTTTCTCAACCACTCTCGCACCTCGGGGGGCGGTTCGACCCCGGTCTCGATGAACCGCTGGGCGATCTCGCCGATCAGGAGGACGGAGTAGCGATCGAACCGACCCTCGCCCGAGGTCTCGTCGGCGAAGCCGTACTCTCCGGAATAGTCGCGGAAATGCTGGAGGGTCTTGGCCAGCAGGGCTTCGGAGGCGCTGGCGTCCTCCCACCCCAGCAGGAAGCGCAGGCGCGCGATGCTGAAGGCCACGCCATAGTAGTTGTTGGGTAGGTCGATCAGCGTCAGCTCGGGCTCGCGCACGAAGGCCCGCCAGTCCAGGCGCTCGCGCAGACGGGCAAGAGTTTCAGGGCTGACCGCCTCGTCGAGCAGGCCCGCCCTCTCAAGCTCATGCAGGGCCGAGATGTAGTAGTAGATGCCCCAGCTGTCGTTGACGTCCTCCAGAGTCAGGTCCGACAGGCGGCGAAACGCAGCCTGCCGTTCCGCGAAGGCGGGGTCGTCGCGCGAGGTGGCGACCAGCACATGGGCCATGCCGCTGGCGATCTTGCCGGGCAGGAATTTGTCCTGGGCCTCGAACACCTCGACCCCGTCCAGACGATAGTCACGCCCCTCGGCCGCAAGGGCTTCCAGCAACATCTCGACCTGCGGCCGGACGCGGTCCTCGACCGTGCGGTTCATCGGCGGCGGCGTGCGGTAGATTGCTCCCCGCTCCTGCGCCGTCGCCACGACAGGAAGCGCCGCGACGCCGAGGATGAGCGCGGCGAGAGTGGAGATTCGGCGCATGGGAAACTCTCGGATGAAAAAGGGGGACGGCCGTCCGGCCGCCCCCCGAGAGGCGTCTGCCTTAGGAGAGCAGACGATAAAGGTATTGCGGCCTGACCGAAGCGTCAACTGGCCTTACCAATCCTCACGCTGCGAAACTTCGGACGCGGCCATCAGAAGCGCGCCGACACCATACAGCTGAGTGTCGGTGGCGACGACGCGGTCGGGCGCGTAGCCTACCTGCTGCACCCAGCCGAGCCGGCCGTCCGGTTGGATGGCGCGCTCCAGGGCATCCCAGCCCTTGCGAACAGTCGGCCCATAGGTCGCCCGATCCAGCACCCCGTGGTTCACGCCCCAGGCCAGGCCGTAGACGAAGAAGGCCGTGCCGCTCGTCTCCGGCGGCCCGCCGGCATCGAGCAGCGACACAGGCCAGTAGCCCTCGGCGCCCTGCAACCCGGCGATGCGGGCCGACATCTGGCGGAACAGCTCGACATAGCGAGGGCGCGACGGGTCGTCGGCGGGAAGAGCATCGAGGATTTTCGCCAGCCCAGCATAGGACCAGCCATTGCCCCGGCTCCAGAAGACCTTCTTCCCCGACTCTCCTGGGCGGCCGATGAAGCGGCTGTCGCGATAGAAGAGGTGGTCGTCGGCGTCGTAGAGCTGTGCAACGGCGGCCTGCAGTTCGCGGTCGGCATGACGCCAGTAGGTCGGGTCGCCCGTCACCTGCGACACGGCGGCCCAGACCGGCGGGGCCATGAAGATGGCGTCGGACCAGCACCAGCGGACCTGACAGGCGCGCTCGCCTCGCTCCTCGCCGAAAATCAAGGGGACGTCGCTGGGGGCCGCGGCGACGGGGTCGAAGCGGGCGCGGGTCGGGGCCAGACGACGTGCGCGCTCTTCGCCTTCCGCATGGGCGGCGGCCCAAACCCAGACGTGACCGATGGCGTCGTCGTCGGCGTGACGCGGCCGGTCGCCATAGCTCCAGCCGTTGGCCTGGCCGTGGGCGATGACGGCGTCGGCATAGCGCGCGTCGCCCGTGGCGTCGGCGAAGTCGCCCAGCCCGGCCCAGAAAGTCGCCTGAATCCAGTCGGTCGGGTCCTCGGTGTGGTCCTGGAACGTGGAGACATAGTCGAACCGGTCCATGTGGTTCAGTTGCCAGTCCGCCACGCGGCGGGCCTGTTGCAGCGCCTCCGCCTCCACGGCGGGGGCGGCATGGGCGCAGGCCGCGACGGCGAGGGCGAGCGCCGCTTGGGCGACTAGGAGCGCCTGCTTCAATCCGAACATCCTACTTCCCTGAGCCCCTCGCGGTTGATCCGCGATATTTTGGCCAGACCAATATTGCCACCGGTGTCATATCTGGTCTAGCCTGTTTGCAAGGTCGCCCGGCGAACGGGCGCGCGACGAAACGTCCTATAGGGAAAATCTCCATGACCAAAGCCACGCTCTGCGGGGGTCGCGCCCTGCTCCTGTCGTCGGTCGCCGCCCTGGCGATGACAACCAGCGCCTTCGCCCAGAGCGCGCCCGAGGCCCAACCCGCGCAGGACGATGCATCGGCCGTCGACGAGGTCGTCGTCACCGGCATCCGCGCGACCCAGCGCAACTCCATCGCCGTGAAGCGCGAGACCGCGACCATCGTCGACGCCATCGTCAACGACGAGATCGGCTCCCTGCCCGACAACTCCGTCGGCGACACGCTGGAGCGGATCACGGGCGTCACCGCCGACCGGTTCAAGGGCAACGCCAACGAACTGTCGGTCCGGGGCCTCGGCCCCACCCTGTCCTTCTCGACCTTCAACGGCCGCGAGGTTTCGACCGCCGGTCCGGACCGTTCCGTCGCCTTCCAGCAGTTCCCGTCCGAGCTCGTGAACGGCGTCCTCGTCTACAAGTCGCAGCAGGCGGACTTCGTGGACGGCGGGATCGCCGGGGTCATCGACCTGCGCTCCATCCGCCCGCTGGAGGCCACGCCCCGCCTCCAGGCCGAATACCGCGGCGTCTACCAGCCCAAGGACGACGCCATCCTCGGCCGCAACGGCCGGGGCTATCGCGCCAACATCTCCTGGACCAACCGCTGGCTGGACACCGCCATCGGCGATCTGGGCCTGAGCATCGGCTACCAGCATCAGGACCAGGCGGTGCCCGAGGACTACTACACCACCAACTCGGCCTTCATTCCCTGCAACACCGTCGCCAACAACCCCAACTTCATCGGCGGCACGGCGGCCCAGCAGACCGCGGCTGGGACCAGCTTCAACTGCGCGCTGCGCCCGACGCTCAGCGCCGCCAACCAGGCCGGCACGACGCAAGGGCCGCTCTATTTCGGCACCACCTCGCGCACCTTCCGCCAGATCAATACCTCGGAGGAACGTGACGGCCTGCTCGGCGCCATCCAGTGGCGTCCGACCGACCAGCTCGATTTCACCCTGGACGCCCAGTATTCGAACCGCGCCAGCCTGGAGAACCGCAACCAGCTGGCCATCACCGAGGCCGCGCGCGGCATCCGCCCCCTGATCATCGGCGGCGAGGGCAACGATTATTCGGACGGCGCCCTGATCAGCTACACGGGCAACTCCAACCTGGAGGTCCAGTTCGAGGATCGCCTGCGCGAGGAGGAATATATCGGCGGTGGCCTGTTCACCCGCTGGCAGGGGGATCGCCTGCGTCTGACCGGCGACCTGTCCTATTCCCAGTCGCACCGCACCGAGCTGCAGAAGGCCACCAACATGCGGTCCAACCGCCGGGTGGTCTATACGCTGGACGGCACGCACGACGTGGTCCCGAACGTCGAGTTCGTCGATTTCGACGTGACCAATCCGGCGAACTTCCTGGTCACCACGCCCGCCTCGAACACCAACTACGCCCGCTATCGTCTGGTCACGGACCGCGAGGACGCGATCGCGGCGGCGCGGGTCGACGGCCTCTATGACCTCGGCGACGAAGGCTTCTTCCGCTCCATCGGCTTGGGCGCCCGGGTGTCGGAACACACCCGCGAGACCGACCTGAACAACAACGCCGACGTCGCCATCCCCATCGCCCGCGACGGGATGACGGCGGCCCAGATCGTGGCCTCGGCCAACGCCAACTGCCGCGTCCCCTTCGCCACCACCGAGTTCATGAGCGCGTCCCCGACCAACATCCGGTCCTGGGCCCAGTTTGACAACAGCTGCCTGTTCCGCGCCTACACAGGCCGCGAGACCAACCCCCTGTTGGCCGACTCGCGCGGGCCGGAAGACATCGACGTCACCGAGACCATCACCGCCCTCTATGCGATGACCTCCTTCGGGACCGACTGGAACAACATCCCGGTCAGCGGCAACTTCGGCCTGCGCTATGTGTCGACCCAGGTGGAGGCGCGCGGCTTCCGCTCGGCCGTCACGGTCACGCCTTCGGTCGCTGGTTCGGCCGCGACCATCGTCGTCGTGCCGGGCACCATCACGCAGATCACCGGCGAGGGCGACTACGACTACTGGCTGCCCAGCGCGAACGTGAATTTCGACCTCAGCGACCGGACGCGTCTGCGCTTCGGCGTGTCGCGTTCCATCGCTCGCGTCGGCATCGAAGAGTTCAACGTCGGCATCAACCCGATCGTGGACGCCACCGCCACCACCGTCGCCGGCGTCCTCGCCAACTCCCAGACCGGCAACCCGAACCTGAAGCCGCTGGAAGCCTGGAATTTCGACTCATCGCTGGAGTTCTATCTGAACGCCGACACCAGCTTCTCGATCGCCCCCTACTACAAGCTGGTGAAGGGCGCGGCCTTCGACGCGGTCCAGCCGTTCACCACCTCGATCATCGCCAACGGCCAGGAAGTCACCTTCAACGCCGTGGCCCCGGCCAACGACACCGAGCAGCGCCACCTGTACGGCGTGGAGCTGACGGGCAGCCACGTCTTCACCGACCTGCCCGGTCTGTGGAGCGGGCTGGGCGTATCGGCGGGCTACAACTACGCTGAGGCGGACTTCGAATTCCCCGACCCCTCGACCGTCGCCCCCTATGTCGATCCGGCCAATCTGCGCGGCCTGTCGCGCCACACCGCCAACGCCTCGCTGTTCTGGGAAGGCATGGGTCTCCAGCTGCGCGCCGCCTACCGCTATCGCTCCGAGTACTCCAAGCCCAATAGCTCCACTAACCGGGGCGTCCAGGGCGCGGGCTATCTGAACCTCTCGGCCAGCTATCGCGTGAACTCCCACGTCCAGTTCAAGGCCCAGGCCCTGAACGTGCTCAACGAGCGGGACGTCATGTACAAGGCCGGCGAGGACTCGATCACCGAGGTCTCGGAGAGCACGCCGCAGTTCTACGCCGGCTTCGTGTTGCGCTACTGATCCGCAGCAGACCGATGATCCGCTCGATCCTCACCACCGTCATGGCCGTCGTCGCCACCGCGACGCCGGTCCTGGCCCAAGTGCCCGTCTGCGAGGGCTCGATGGGTTACGCCTCGAGCTTCGACGGCCGCCGCACCTTCCTGTGGCGACCCGACTGGCTGGAGACGGTCAAGTCACGGATCGCGACCGACGAGACGCTCCAGCCTGCCCGCGCGGCCATGTCGGAGCGTGCCAACGCCGCTCTGATGCGCGGTCCCTATACCGTCGTCGACAAGACCCAGACGCCCGCCAGCGGCGACAAGCACGACTATATGAGCATGGGGCCCTACTGGTGGCCCGACCCGGCCCAGCCCAACGGTCTGCCCTACGTCCGGCGCGACGGTCAGTTCAATCCGGAGCGCGACACCAACGCCTTCGACCTGACCGATCTGGAGGCCATGAGCCAGGACGTCCAGGCCCTGTCGCTGGCCTATTATTTCACGGGCGACGAGCGGTACGCGACCCAGGCCGCAGTCTTCATCAAGGCCTGGTTCCTCACGCCCGAGACGCGGATGAACCCCAATTTCAACCATGGCCAGGCC
This sequence comes from Brevundimonas sp. NIBR11, assembly GCF_027912535.1. Lineage (NCBI taxonomy): Bacteria > Pseudomonadati > Pseudomonadota > Alphaproteobacteria > Caulobacterales > Caulobacteraceae > Brevundimonas > Brevundimonas sp. NIBR11. Next base: position 2,161,957 of record NZ_CP115465.1, read on the forward strand.
GTGCCCGGCCGCGTCTCCGGCCGCGCCGAGGGGGTCATCGACGCCACCCGTCTGGTGAAGGTGGTCGAGTCGCTGGGTCTACTGGATACCTCTTCCGCCCTGACCGACGAGGAGAGAGCGTCGTTGCGAGACTGGTTCGCCGACCTCGTCCAGTGGATGGCGACCAGCGAGATCGGCCGCGCCGAGAAGGCCGCGACCAACAATCACGGCGTCTACTACGACATGTTGATCAGTGAGTTCGCCCTCTACGCCGGTATGGACGAGGTCGCCCAGACCGTCGCCGAGCGCTTCAAGACGACCCGGATCGTTCCGCAGTTCGCCACAGACGGCAGCCTGCCTCAGGAGCTGACACGCACCCGCTCCCTGCACTACTCCACCTGGACCCTGACGGCGTCGTTCGACCTGGCCCAGATCGGCCAGTGCGTGGGCGTCGATCTGTGGAACTGGTCCAGCCCCGACGGCCGGTCGCTGCGCGCCGCGACCAACTTCATGGCCGGCTGGGCCGGGCGCGAAACGGAATGGCCTTACCCCGAACTCGACAAGACCGAGACGACCGGGCTGTACGAAGTCCTCCAGCGCGCCGCCTGGGCCTGGGGCGATGTGGACCTCGCGGCCGACGCGGCCCTGTATCGCGAGCGGAACGCCGACCTCGACCTCAACCTTCGTCTGCCGCCCTATGCGCCCCGACACTAAGGGACCTGCGGGGTCAGATGGCCGAGCGGCGGGCCAGTTCCTGACGCCGCGCCTCGACATCGGAGCGGGTGCGCGCCAGGGCGTCCATTTCCGTCGCCGTCAGCAGCCCGTCGATGACCCGCCCCAGATGGCTGTGCATCGCCGCCCGCGCCGCCTTCGGATCCCGCTTCGCCAGGGCGTCCAGGATCTCGCGGTGATCCTCGATCAGGGGCCGCACTCCGACCTGCCGCGCCTTGGCCAGCATGGCGGCGCAGAGCGGCGAGCGGTAGCGCAGATCCCACAGGTTCTCGACCACCATGACGATGGCGGAGTTGCGGGTCGCCTGGGCGATCAGTGTGTGGAATCGCCGGTCGGCATGTTCGCCGATCGCGGTGGCCAGGGTGTTCTCCCCGACCATCTGGGCGAGGACGACCTCCAGCTCGGCCAGTTCCTCGTCGGTGATGGCGCTGGCGGCGAGCGCACAGGCCTCGCCCTCGAACAGACGCCGCGCCTCGGTCAGCTCGAAGGCGCCGATGTCCAGCTCCGGCGCCGGACCCGTCGCCTGGACCTCCGTCACATAGATGCCCGAGCCCGGCCGCGCCTCGACAAGACCGCGGATCTCCAGCGCGATCATGGCCTCGCGCACCGTCGGGCGGCTGACGCCAAACTCCTCAGCCAGATCCCGTTCGGACGGCAATCGCGCCCCCACGGTGTAGCGCCCTGCGGCGATTCCGGCGGCGACCGAGGTCGCGACCTGCTGATAGAGTTTGCGGGTGTCTGCGGTCGATGTGGTCATGCCGCTTCGGTTGTAATCTCCTTGTCGGGGTCAGGCCAGTGAACTGTTCGTCTCGTCGAGGTGTCCCATGAGAAGCCGCTCCGCCCTCGTCCTGACCGCGAGCCTGATCGCCCTCATGGCCTCGCCCGCCCTGTCCCAGGACGCCGTCGCCCACCCCGACCGCTGGCCCACGTCGCACAGCCCCGCCGCCCTGACCGGCCCGGTCACGGAGGCCCGCGTCCGCGATCTCCTCGCCGCCATGACCCTCGAGGAGAAGGTCGGCCAGCTGATCCAGGCCGACATCGGTTCGATCAAGCCCGAAGACCTCGGGACCTATCCCATCGGCTCGATCCTCGCGGGCGGCAGTTCCTCGCCCAACGGCGACGAGCGGTCGGGACCCCAGGCCTGGCTCGACCTGTCGCGCGCCTTCCGCGAGGCCGCCGCCGCACGCCCTGGCGCGCGCGTCCCCCTGCTGTTCGGCGTCGACGCCGTCCACGGCCACGCCAACATCGTCGGCGCCACCATCTTCCCTCACAACATCGGCCTGGGCGCCGCGCGCGATCCCGAACTGGTCGGCGCCATCGCCCGCGCGACGGCCGAGGAAGTCGCTGCGACCGGCGTCGACTGGACCTTCGCCCCGACCCTGGCCGTGCCGCGCGACGATCGCTGGGGCCGGACCTATGAGGGCTTCTCCGAAGACCCGGCCATCGCCCGCGACTATGCCGCCGCCCTCGTCCATGGCCTGCAGGGCGACCTCCGGGACGGCCACGGCCTCGCGCCCGGCCACGTCATGGGATCGGCCAAGCATTTCCTCGCCGATGGCGGCACCACCGACGGCCGCGACCGGGGCGACGCCGCCGTCAGCGAAGAGGATCTCATCGACGTCCACCTGTCCGGCTATCGCGAGGCCATCGACGCCGGCGTCCTGTCGATCATGGTCTCCTTCTCCAGCTGGAACGGAGCCAAACACACCGGGAATCGCTCGCTGCTGACCGACGTCCTGCGCGGGCCGCTGGGGTTCGAGGGTCTGCTGATCGGCGACTGGGACGCCCACGCCGCCCTGCCAGGGTGCCGGTCCGACTCCTGCCCCGACGCCATCAAGGCCGGGCTCGACATGTTCATGGCGCCCAACGCCTGGAAGGCCCTTTACGACAACACCCTGGCCCAGGCCCGGTCCGGCGAGATCAGCGCCGCCCGTCTCGACGAAGCCGTCGCCCGCATCCTCCGCGCCAAGATCGCGGCCGGCGTGTTTGACCCCGCCGATCCCATCGAGGGCCGTTTCGAGGTGATCGGCTCGCCCGACCACCGCGCACTGGCCCGTCGGGCCGTGCGTCAATCCCTGGTTCTGCTGAAGAACGAGAACGCAACCCTGCCCATCCGCCCCGGCGCGCGTGTGCTTGTGGTGGGAGAGGCCGCCGACGACATCGGCATGGCGGCCGGCGGCTGGACCATCGGCTGGCAGGGCGTCGGCAACACCAACGCCGACTTCCCCGGCGGGACCTCGATCTGGGCCGGCCTGCGCGACGCCGTGGCAGAGACCGGCGGCGAGGCGATCCTGTCCCCCGACGGCGTCTATGAGACCAAGCCCGACGTCGCCGTCGTCGTCTTCGGCGAGACGCCCTACGCGGAATTCTACGGCGATCAGGAGACGTTGGACTTCTCTCCGTCCGGCCCGCTGGAGACCCTGCGCCGGCTGAAGGCCGCGGGCGTGCCGACCGTGGCCGTCTTCCTGTCCGGCCGACCGCTCTGGACCAATCCGGAGATCAACGCCGCCGACGCCTTCGTCGCCGCCTGGTTGCCGGGGTCGGAGGGGGCGGGGATCGCCGACGTTCTGGTCGCCGGAGCCGACGGCGCGCCTCGCCACGAGTTCACGGGAACCCTCAGCTTCTCCTGGCCCCGCAGCGCCGCACAGCCGCCCCAGAATGTCGGCGCGCCCGGCTACGACCCCCAGTTCGCGTTCGGCTACGGCCTGACCTACGCCAGACACGGCTCCGTCGCGCGCCTGTCCGAACAGCCCGGCCTGCCGGACGACGCCACTCCCCTGCCCCGCTTCTTCGCCTCGGGCCGGTTCGTCGCCCCCTGGTCCCTGACCCTACGCGACGGCGGCGGCAACGTTCGCGTCGAGAGCCCCGGCGGCGCGTCCAGCCCTTCGGGCGGCGTCGTCATGGCCCCCATCGACGGCCTGGCCCAGGAATCGGCCCGACGCTTCCGCTTCACGACCGCAGGCGCCTCCGCCGCTGTGGGCGGGCCGCCGACCGCAGTCGATCCCACCCTGGCCCTGTCGCTCCGCTACCGCGCAGACGCGCCGGTCGCGCTCAGCATCGGCCGCGCCACCGTGACCCTCGATCGTGCGATCGACTGGACCACCGCTGTCGTTCCCCTCGGCTGCTTCCGGGAGGCGGACCCCGCCCGCATCTCGCAGATACAGATCGCGGCGCCCGCCGGCTCGGAAGTCGCCATCGAGGATCTCGGGCTGGGGACGTTCGGCATGGTGGCCTGCCCGGCGCTCTGACCGTCTTCAATCAGGACTTGGCCTCGCCGGGGCCTGTGGCATGGTGGCGCTTTCGTCGAACAGGACGCCCGCCTTGCCCGCCTTCCAAGTCACCCGCGACGGCCCGGTCGCCCACCTGCGCTTCACACGGCCCGAGGCGTCCAACGCCATGGACATGGATTTCTGGCGCCGCTTCGGCCCGACGCTGCGGGAGCTGGATGCGTCCGGCGAGGTCCACGCCCTGATCATCTCGGGCGAGGGCAGGAATTTCTGCGCCGGGATGGATATCTCCATCTTCTCGGACGGGGCGATCCTGAACGCCGACAAGGCCTCGGACCGCCAGGCCTTCCACCAGACCGCCCGCGAGCTTCAAGACACGCTGACCACGCTGGAGAAGGTCCGCTTCCCGGTCATCGCCGCCATTCAGGGCGCCTGTGTCGGCGGAGGGCTCGACCTCACCGCGGCCTGCGACATCCGGCTGGCCAGCGCAGACGCCTATTTCCGGATCGAGGAGATCAACATCGGCATGATGGCCGATATCGGCAGCCTGCAGCGCCTGCCCAAGCTGATGCCGCCGGGCGTGGTGCGCGAACTGGCCTTCACCGGCGCGACCCTGACCGCAGAACGGGCCGAGCGGCTGGGCGTCGTCAATGCGATCCACTCCGATGCCGAGGCCGTTCTGGCCGCCGCCTTCGACATGGCGAGGCGGATCGCCTCCAAGGCGCCGCTGGCTGTCTCGGGCTCCAAGGCCGCCCTCAACCACGCGCGCGATCACACGGTCGCCGAGGGCCTGGAGTGGATCGCGGTGATGCAGGGCTCGCTGTGGTCGCCGGCCGACGTCATGGCCGCAATCCAGGCGCGAATGGCGCGCGCGGAGGGTCAGTTCGCTCCGCTGGCGCCCCTCCGACCGTTCGACCCGGCAGTGTGAGAGGCCCGCCAGCGCTGGGGCCGGCGTTAAGACTTCGTAATAATCGACCTTATCGTCGCCCGGCCGTTTGACCACCGTCATCCGCCTGTCAAAGATGGCGCCGCGTGACGAGGGGGCTCTGACGCGGATGCGCCCTCACACCGCCTGATCGCCCCCGCGACAGGCCCTCGGGTGGGAGAAAAGCCTTGGATAGACGTTCGTTCCTCGCCGCTTGCGGCATCGGCGCGGGGGGGCTTCTGCTTCCCGGATTCGCCGGACGCGCCATCGCCGCGTCGCAACTGACCGAGACCATCGAGGTCGCCGTCAAGAAGCGGCTGGCGGATGCGGGCCTCAGCGCCGCCTCAGCCGCCGGGGCCACGTACTGCGACGTTCGCGTCGGTCGCTACATGCGCCAGTTCGTGATCACCCGCGAAGCCAACGTCCAGAACATCGTCAACACCGAATCGACCGGCACGGGCGTGCGCGTCATCGCCGACGGGGCCTGGGGCTTCGCCGCCACCAACACCCTTACCCCCGAGGCTGTGGCCGATGCGGCCCGTCTGGCCGTCGCCATCGCCAAGGCCAACGCCAAGAACCAGACCGCGCCGGTCCAGCTGGCCCCCACGCGCGGCGTCGGCGAGGTCACCTGGAAGACGCCGATCCGTCGCAACGCCATGGAAGTGCCGATCGCCGAGAAGGTCGAACTGCTGCTCGGCGTCAACGCCGCCGCCACGAACGCCGGGGCCAACTTCGTCAACTCACAGCTCTTCCTGGTGAACGAGCAGAAGTATTTCGCCAGCTCGGACGGCTCCTACATCGATCAGGACGTGCACCGGATTTGGGCGCCGTTCACGGTGACGGCCATCGACCAGACGACCGGCAAGTTCCGCACCCGCGACGGGCTCTCCTCGCCGATGGGCCTGGGCTACGAATACCTGGACGGTCGGGCGGAAGACCAGATCGTCGCCTCCAACGGCGTGGTCAGCTACGGCATGTCCTACGACATGACCAAGGACGCGATCGCCGCCGCCCAGCAGGCGCGCGAGAAGCTAACGGCGACCTCGGTCCGCCCCGGCTCCTATGACCTGGTCCTGGACCCCAACCACCTCGGTCTGACGATCCACGAATCGGTCGGTCACCCGCTCGAGCTCGACCGCGTCCTGGGCTACGAGGCCAACTACGCCGGCACCTCCTTCGCCACCCTCGACAAGCGCGAGAGCCGATTCCAGTACGGCTCGGAGATCGTCAACATCGTCGCCGACAAGACCCAGCCGGGCTCGCTGGGCGCCGTCGGCTATGACGATGAAGGCATCCAGTGCAAGGAATGGAACCTCATCGAGGCCGGCAAGCTGGTCGACTATCAGGCCACGCGCGATCAGGTGCACATCCTGGGCAAGAACGCCTCGGACGGCTGTTCCTACGCCGATAGCTGGTCGTCGGTTCAGTTCCAGCGCATGGCCAACGTCTCGCTGAAGCCGGGCAAGACGCCGATGAAGGTCAACGACATGATCGCCGACGTCGAGAACGGGATCTACATCTTGGGCCGCGGCTCCTTCTCGATCGACCAGCAGCGCTACAACGCCCAGTTCGGCGGCACCCTGTTCTACGAAATCAAGAACGGAGAGATCACGAAGCCGCTGGAAGACGTCGCTTACCAGATGCGGACGCCGGAGTTCTGGAACGCCTGCTCGGCCATCTGCGACGAGACCGACTACCGCATGTTCGGCTCGTTCTTCGACGGCAAGGGCCAGCCGAGCCAAGTCTCGGCGGTCAGCCACGGCTCGTCGACGACCCGCTTCGACGGCATCAATGTCATCAACACCGCGCGTTCGCTCGGTTGATCGGACCCAAGGGAAAAATCACATGAGCATCATGACCGAAGCCGAGGCCAAAGCGATCCTCGACAAGGTGATCGCGCTGTCGACCGCCGACGAGTGCACCGCCCAGCTGGGCGGCTCGACGGACGGCAACATCCGCTTCGCCCTCAACAACGTGTCCACCTCGGGCGTGGTCTCGGACGTCCAGCTCGGCGTCCAGGTCGCGTTCGGCAAACGGGTCGGCACCGCCACCATCAACGAATTCTCAGACGAAGCCCTCGCCCGCGTGGTTCGCCGCGCCGAGGACCTGGCGAAGCTGGCCCCGGAAAACCCCGAGTTCATGCCGGCCGTGCAGCGCCAGACCTATCGCGCCTCCAACACCTGGGACGCCGCCACCGCCGCCATCACGCCGGAGAACAGGGCCGAGATTGCTCGCGCGTCGATCGATCCCTGCAAGGGGCAGGACCTGATCGCGGCCGGCTTCCTGAACGACGGCGCGGGCTTCACCGCCTTCGCCAACTCGAACGGCAACTTCGGTTACCAGCGCTCCACCAACCTGAACTACACCTGCACGGTCCGCACCGAGGACGGTCGGGGTTCGGGCTGGGTCGGCCGCAGCCTGCAGAACGCCAACGACTTCAATGTCGACAGCGACATCCAGATCGCCATGCGCAAGGCTTCCGCCTCGGTGGACGCCCAAGCGCTGGAGCCTGGCAAATATACGGTCATCCTGGAGCCCGCCGCGGCCGCTGGCCTGATCTCTTTCATGTTCAACTTCTTCGGCGCCCGTCAGGCCGATGAAGGCCGCAGCTTCCTGTCCAAGGCCGGCGGCGGAAACAAAATCGGCGAACAGGTCTTCGACCCGCGCGTCAACTTTACGGCTGACCCCTGGCATGCCGAGGCTCCGGTGGAACCATGGGACGGCGACGGTCTGCCGCGCGAGCGCATGGATTTCGTCAAGGACGGCGTGGTCACCAACCTGAACTACGGCCGCTACTGGGCCGACAAGCAGGGCAAGGAAGCCAACGCCACTCCGGGCAACCTGATCATGTCGGGCGGCACCAAGTCGATCTCGGAACTCGTTCGCGAGACCGAGCGCGGCATTCTGGTGACCCGCACCTGGTATATCCGGATGGTGGATCCGCAGACGGTGCTGCTGACCGGCCTGACCCGCGACGGCACCTTCTATATCGAGAACGGCGAGCTGAAGTACCCGCTGAAGAATTTCCGCTTCAACGAGTCCCCGGTGATCATGCTCAACAACATCGATGAGCTGGGTCGTCCGGTCCGGGTCGCCGGCGACGAGAGCAGCCTGGCCATGATGATCCCACCGATGCGCCTGCGCGACTTCACCTTCACCTCCCTGTCCGACGCCGTCTGACTGGAGGCAGCGCGTGTCGAGTTCGAGTATGACACGCGCCGAGCTCTTGCGATCGCTGGCCGGCGGCGCGCTGGGAACCCTGCTTGCAGGGTTTCCGCGCGCCGCCGACGCGCAGGCGACATACGATTTCTGGTTCACTCGGCTGCGCTACGATTCGGGCGACTGGGACGTGGACCAGAGGATGCCGGCCAACATCCTCACCTCGCTGGTGGACTACACCAACCTCAGGGTCGACCCCGACGAGCGGGTCGTGGCCCTGGCCGATCCGGCCATGCTGACCGCCCCCTTCTGCTATCTCGCGGGCCACAAGCTGGTGGAGTTCAACGCGGCCGAGGCGCGCAATTTCGAACGCTATGTCCACAACGGCGGCTTCGTCTTCGTGGACGACTGCAACCACGATATCGACGGCCTGTTCGCCACCACCTTCGAACGGCAGATGGCCGCCATCTTCGGCCCGGACGCCCTGAAGAAACTGCCCAACGACCACGACATCTATTCCAGCTTCTTCAAGTTCGATGACGGCCCGCCGGCGACGACGTTCGAGCTGAACGGCTGGGGCGACGACCTCATTCACGACTACCTCAAGGGCATCGAGATCGATGGTCGGTTGGGCGTGCTGTATTCCAACAAGGATTACGGCTGCGAGTGGGACTACGACTGGCGCAACAAGCGCTTCCTGGCCGAGGACAACACCAAGTTCGCGGTCAACATCATCCTCTACGCCCTGACCGCCTGACCTCCCCCAGGACTGACCATGACCACGCCCACCCAATCCGAAATCGACGCGCGCCTGGCGCAGCTCGGCAAGCTGAAGGCCGCCATCGGCCAGGCCATCGTCGGCCAGAACGAGGTCGTCGAACAGCTGTTGATCGGCCTTCTCGCCGGGGGCCACTGCCTGATCGAGGGTGTGCCGGGCCTCGGCAAAACCCTGCTGGTCCGCACCCTCGGGCAGGCGCTCCATCTGGAGTTCCGCAGAGTCCAGTTCACCCCCGACCTGATGCCGTCGGACATCCTCGGCACCGAGGTGCTGGAGGAGGATCACGGCACGGGCCATCGCAGCTTCCGCTTCCAGCCCGGCCCGGTCTTCACCAACCTCTTCCTCGCCGACGAGCTGAACCGCACTCCGCCCAAGACCCAGGCCGCCCTGCTGGAAGCCATGCAGGAGCACACGGTCTCCTACGCCGGCGTGACCCACAAACTGAATGAGCCCTTCTTCGTCCTGGCGACCCAGAACCCGCTGGAACAGGCCGGTACCTATCCCCTGCCCGAGGCCCAGCTCGACCGCTTCCTGCTCAACATCCGCGTCGGCTATCCGACGGCGGAGGAGGAGCGCGCCATCCTCGTCGCCACCACCGGCTCCGGCATCGGCGCCGTGCCCCAGGTCATGGTCGGCGAGGACATCGTCGCCCTGCAGAAATGGGTGCGCGATGTCTATGTCGGAGAGTCCCTGCTGACCTGGATCACCGATCTGGTCCGCGCCACCCGCCCCTCGGCGGAGGCGCCGAAGGCGGTGCAGGACTATGTTCGCTGGGGCGCCGGCCCGCGCGCCGGTCAGGCCTTGGTCCTCGCCGCCAAGGCCCGCGCCCTGCTGAGCGGTCGTCTCGCCGCGACGCGGGAGGATGTCGTCGCCCTGGCCGCCCCGGTCCTGCGTCACCGCATCCTGCTGTCCTTCGCGGCGGAAGCCGAACGCAAGACGGCCGACGACGTCGTGGCCGCCTTGATCGCCGCCCTGCCCGCACCGCGCGCCGACTGATCACGCGGATGTCGCCGCTCGACCTGCCTCCGGAGTTGCGCAGTCGGCTCCGCCGCCTGTCCATCGTCCCGCGTCGCGCGGCGGTGCTGGCGTCTGCGGGCATGCACGACAGCCGCAACAAGGGCGGCGGGCTCGAGTTCGCCCAGTATCGGGCCTATGAGCGCGGCGACGACCTGCGCGCCATCGACTGGAAGCTCTACGCCCGGTCCGACAAATTCTTCGTCCGCGACGCCGAGCGCGAGAGCCCGGTCGCCATCTGGATCATCGTCGACGCCAGCGCCTCCATGGCCCAGGCCGACCTCGCCCGCCCCGGCTGGAGCCGCTTCGACGCAGCGCGCCGCATCGCCGCCAGCCTGATGGAGATCGCGCTCTATCAGGGCGACCGTTTTGGCTTGGTCGTAGAGAGCGCGACCGGACCCATGGTGCTGTCGCCCGGATCGGGTGGACGTCATCGCGATCGGGTCTGCCTGGCATTGGCCCCGTTGAAGGCTTCGGGCGCCGCCGACTGGACCCGCGACGTCGGGGTCTTCGGCGAACAGATGGGCGCGCGCGACATTCTCATTTTCCTGACCGACGGCTTCGACGAACGCTGTATCGCCACGGCCGAACGGCTCGCCGCTTCGGGTCGCGACGTCTGCATCATCCAGATCCTGACGGGCGACGAGCGCGACTTCCCGTTCGACCAGGGCTACCGCTTCCATGACCCCGAGACAGGGGCCGAGCTGATCGGCGACGGCCGTACCCTGCGCGCCGATTTCATCGCCCGCTTCGCCGCCGCCCGCGCGGCCCTCGCCGCCCGGCTCGAGGTGCGCGGCATCCGCCACGTCGAACATTTCATCGACGAGAGCGCCGATGTTCCGATCCGCACCCTGTTCCGTTCGGCGGGTCGTTGATGAGCCCCGGCCTTTTCCTGCCCGCCGGCCTCGCGGCCCTGCTGGCCCTCGCGATCCCGGTCGTCATCCACATCGCGCGCCGGACCGAGGCTCGGACTGTCGACTTCGCCGCCCTGCGCTGGCTGGACGCTGCGCCGAAACCGCGCCGAAGCCTGACAGTTGACGAGCGGCTTCTGCTCGCCGCCCGCCTTCTGCTGCTCTCCCTGATCGCCCTCTGGCTCGCCGCCCCGGTGCTGTGGAACGCCGCCGACGACCGGCGCGTGGTCGCCGTCCTGCCGGGGGCCGACGCCGCCACCGTCCGCGCCGCCGCCGAACGGGGCGACCGCGTCGTCTTGCTGGCCCCCGGCTTCCCCGAGCACAGCGCCCTCGCCCCCGTTGCATCCGAAGACCCGATCAGCCTGATCCGTCAGCTCGACGCCGAATTGCCCGCCCATACGCCCGTCGAACTGATCGTCCCCGCCACGCTCGGCGACGTGGACGCCGAACGCCCGCGTCTGTCCCGCCGCGTCGAGTGGACCGTCGGCGCCGAAGGCCCCGCGCCGCGCGTCGCCGCCACGCGTCCCCTCGCCCTCACCGTCCGCCACACCCTCGGAGCCGAGGGCGCCGTCCGTTATTTCCGCGCCGCCGCCGCGTCCTGGACGCCCGCCGACGCCGAGCCCGCGTTCGACGTCGCCGCCACGGATCGTGGCGTTCCCGGCAGCGCCCGCCACCTGATCTGGCTCGCCTCCGGCCCCGTCCCCGCCCCCTTCGAACGCTGGGTCCGCGACGGCGGCGTCATCCTGACCAGCCTGGAAGCCCGCATCCCTGTCGAAGGCGAGACCGTCCCCGTCTGGCGTGGAGCGGCCGGCGAACCGCTCGCCGTCGCAGGCCGTCTGGGACGCGGCAGGGTCATCCGCCTGACCCGCGCCCTGGAGCCCGCCGCGATCCCGCAGCTGGTCGAGCCGACCTTTCCCGACGCGCTCGCCGCGATGCTCGACACGCCGCCTGCGCCCGCCCGTGTCGCCGCCGCCGACCACGCCCCCCTGACCGGCGCCGCACCCTACGACCAGCCGCCACTCGACCTGCGGCCGTGGCTCGCTCTCCTGATCGCCCTCGTCTTCGCCGCCGAGCGGTGTTTGGCCACGCGTCGCCAGAGGGCGGTCGCGCCATGACCGCCATCCCTGTGCTGACCGGTCACCAGACCGCCGCCCGCCTGCGCGCCAACCTCGACACGGCGGCGCTGGGCCTGCCCGGCGCGTTCGTCCTCGCCGCCCTCGGCTGGCGTCTATTCGGAATGGGTGGAGCGGTCGTCGCCGTGATCCTCGGCCTCGCCGCCGTCGTCGCCGCCTCCCTCTGGCGCGCCCGCCGGTACGACCGTCGCTGGCTGATCGGCGCGCTCGACGCCCGCGTTCCCCGGTTCGAGGATTCCACCGCCCTTCTGTTTCGCGACCGGTCCTCGGTGTCGGGACTGACAGCCCTCCAGCGCGATCGTCTCGAGGAACGCCTCCACGAGGCCGCCGCCGTCGATCTCCGCCCCGGCTGGTCTCGGCGTCCCATCGCCATCGCCTGGGGCGCCGCCGTCGTCCTGATCGCCGCCGTCCTGCTGTGGCCCGCCGCGAATCTCCCCGAGACGAGGACGGCCGCCACCGCCCGCCCCGCCACCGTGGCCAATCCTCCTGTCCTGACCGGCGCCCGCCTCCGCATCATTCCGCCCGCCTACACCGGCCTGCCCGTCCGGGAGCAGACCGCGCTCGACGCCCGCGTGCCCGAGGGCTCCCGCGTCGAATGGCTGATCGACTTCGCGCCCCAGCCCTCCACGGCCGGGCTGGAGTTCCCGGAGAACACCCCTGTCTCCCTGATCCGCGACGGGACCCGCTGGACCGGCGCCCGGATCGTCGACAGGCCCATGCTCTATCGCGTCGAGGCGCCGGGCTTGCCGCAGCAGCGCCTCAACCGCCTCGACGCCGTCGCCGACGCCGAACCTGCGGTCCGCCTGGTCGAACCCGAAAGCCAGTTGGTTCAACTGACCCCCGGCCAGACCACCTGGACCCCGGTCTTCGAGGCCAGCGACGACTACGGGGTAATCGAGACCGCGACCCTGCGCATCACCGTGACCAAGGGCGACGGCGAGAACATCACCTTCGAGCAACGCACCATGCCGCTGCGTGGCCAGGGCGCGGCCAAACGAATGCGCTTCTCCACCACCCTGAACCTCGCCCGCGAAGGCATGGCGGCGGGCAGCGACCTGATCGTCCAGCTGGTCGTCACCGACACCCGCTCGCCCGAACGCCACATGGTCGAGGGTCCCAGCGTCATCCTGCGCTGGCCGACGGACCTCGAGATGGCCGAGGGCCTGGACGGCATGGCCATGCGGATCATGCCCGCCTATTTCGCCAGCCAGCGCCAGATCATCATCAACGCAGAGGCCTTGATCGCGCGCCGCCGCACCCTGACCGGCGATCCCTTCATGGACGCCTCCAACACTATCGGCGAGGAGCAGGCGGCGCTGCGTCTGCGCTACGGCCAGTTCATGGGCGAGGAGGTCGAGGGCGGCGGATCGACCGGCGGCATCGCCCTGCCCACCGCCGACGCCCCGGCGGCGCCCGCCCTGCCCACCTCGGACACGCCCTCTCCGCGCGCCCGCCCCGCCGAGGATCACGCCGACCAGCACGATGACCATGGCGGCGAAGATCACGCCGACGAGGCCGCGCCCGGCGGCATGGGCGCCGAGGTCGATGTGCTGCACCAGTTCGGGCACGCCCACGACGACCGCGACGTCGCCACCCTGTTCCAGCCCCGGACGCGATCGGCTCTCGCCCGCGCCATCGACGCCATGTGGGCCTCCGAACGCGAGCTTCGCCAGGGCCGTCCCGAGGCCGCCCTGCCCCACGCCAACGAGGCGCTGGAACTGTTGAAGGAAGCCCAGCGCGCGTCCCGCATCTTCCTGCGTCGCGTCGGATCCGACCTGCCGCCCGTGGACTTCTCGCGCCGTCTGACCGGAGAGCGCGAGGGGATCGTCGCCGAGGATCCCACGCGCCCCGAACGCAGCCCGGCCGACGCGGTCGCCGCCGACGCGTGGAGGGCGCTGGAGGAACGGCCCGGCTCTGGGTCCGCTCCTCTACCCCTCGGAGCCCTCGACCGCTGGGTGCAGCAGAACGGCGGCCGTATCGCCGATCCCCTGGCCCTGCGCGCCGCCATCGACACAGTGCGCAACGAGCCCGCCTGCCTCGACTGCCGGCGACGCCTGCGCGCGCTCCTGTGGACCGCCCTGCAGCGTCCTGCCCCCACGCCTGGCCGTCGCGAGGCCCCCGGCGCGCGCGGGCAGCGCTATCTGGACGCCCTGCGGTGAGCGTCTCCAGCCCGACTTTCTGGACGGCCGCCGTCATCGTCGTGGCGGTGGTCCTCGGCGTCGTCCGCCTGGTCCTGTGGCACAGGAAGGCCGAGCCCCCGGGACCGCGCTGGCGGACCGCGGTGCTGATGGGTCTGACTCTTTTTGCCGGTCTGTTGCTGTGGCTGACCCTCAGCCCGCCCGCCTCCATCGTCCGCACCGGGACCCTGATCGTCGCCACGGCCGAAGCGCCCGGAACGGTCCAGACCGCCCCCGGAGATATCCTCGTCGCCCTGCCCGAGGCCGGGCCGGTCACCGACGCGATCCGCGTTCCCGACCTCGCCACGGCGCTGCGTCGCTATCCGACCCCCGCCCGCGTCCGCATCCTGGGCCAGGGCCTGGCGCCGCGCGACCAGTCGCCTCTTCCCGTGCCGGTCGAGTTTACCGCCCCGCCCCTGCCGCGCGGCCTCACCGACCTGTCAATCCCCGAACCGACCGCACCCGGCGCGACCTTCGTCGTCGGCGGACAGGTCGGGTCCCTGGCCGCCGGGACCGTCGAACTGATCGATCCGGCGGGCGAAGTCGTCGACACCGGCCGCGTCCGCGCCGGAGAGCGGTTCGCCCTGATGACCGCGACCCGCGCGCCGGGTCTGGCCCTGTTCACCCTGCGTCTGCTCGATCTGGCCGGAGTCGTCGAACAGATCGCCGTGCCGGTGGAGACCATCGCCCAGACGCCGCCTCGCGTCCTCGTCCTGGCTGGCGCGCCGGGCGCCGAGACCAAATACCTGAAGCGCTGGGCCGAGGATTCCGGCATCGACCTGACCGTCAACATCGACGTCGGGGCCGGCGTCCAGCTGGGCGATGCCCCTCTGCCGCTCAACGCCGGCACATTGAACGACCTCGACCTCGTCGTGATCGATGATCGCCGCTGGGAGGCTATGGGAGGTGGACAGCGCGCGGCCCTGACGGCGGCGGTCAACGGCGGGATGGGCCTGCTGCTGCGCCCCACCGGCCCGCTGTCGGCGACGACGCGTCGCGACTGGGCCGGGCTGGGCCTAAGCCTGAGCGGCGGTGACGAGGCCGTCCCCTTCAGCCTCGATCCGCCCGAGGATGAGCCGCCCGAGGCCGAAACCTCCGGCCCGGCCGAGGAGGGCGAGCCCCTGCCCGAGCTCGCCCGTCGCGACCTGACCGTCGAGGACTCTGGCGCCATCGCCCTGCTGCGGGACGCCGACGGGATCGCCCTGGCCAGCTGGCGGAGCCTAGGTCGCGGCCGGGTCGGAGTCTGGACCGTGACCGACAGTTACGCCCTGGTCCTGACGGGCCGCCCCGATCGCTATGGCGAGATGTGGAGCGCCCTCTTCTCGGAGATCGCCCGCGCCGGGGACCACAGCCGCGCCGAAGTTCAGGGCATCGCCCGCGCCGGCCAACGCGTCGCCCTGTGCCGACTGACGGGCCAGTCCAATGTCCTCGGTCAGGACGGCCGCGCCCATGCCTTGCGGATCGATCCCGCCACCGGCGATCGCGCCTGCGCCGCCTTCTGGCCCGAGCAACCCGGCTGGCATGTCATCCGCGACGGCGAGGATCGCCAGACGCCCTTCTATGTCCAGCCGGCCGACGCGGCGCCCTCGCTGGTGTTGGCCGCCACCCGTTCGGCGACCTTGGCGCTGTCGGGAACCGCCCCCACCCGCGCCGCGCCGCCTTCGACCTCACACGCGCCGGGTTCGCCCTGGCCCTGGTTCGTCGGGCTGCTGATCGTCCTGTCCGTTCTTTGGTGGTTTGAGCGGAACCGTGACATCGGCGGTTTCCTCGCGTCGCTGCGCTCGCGTTTGCGCGCCTGACGCGTCTTCCCGTCCGGCGAAAGAGTTTCTAAAAGCGTCCCACCCAGATGGAGGCGCCTCTCTGTGCCGATCTCGCCCGATGTTCTCAGCCTGATCGGCTCCACGCCGATGATCCGCCTGCGCGCCGCGTCGGAGGCGACCGGCTGCGAGATTCTGGGCAAGGCAGAGTTTCTCAATCCTGGCGGCTCGGTGAAGGACCGCACCGCGCGCGGCATGATCCTCGAGGCCAAGGCCTCCGGCGCCCTCAAACCTGGCGGGACCATTGTCGAGGGCACGGCGGGCAATACGGGCATCGGTCTGGCCCTGGTCGGTGCGGCCGTGGGCCATCCCGTCGTCATCGTCATGCCGCGCAGCCAGACCGAGGAGAAGAAACAGGCCGTCCGCCTGCATGGCGCGCGCCTCGTCGAGGTCGACCCGGCCCCCTTCTCCAGCCCCAATCACTTTGTCCATTTTTCGCGACGCCTCGCCGCCGAACTCAACGAGAGCGAGCCGAACGGCGCCTGGTATGCCGATCAGTTCGACAACACCGCCAATCGCCGCGCCCATTTCGAGACCACCGGCCCGGAGATCTGGGATCAGACCGATGGTCGCATCGACGGCTTCGTCTCCGCCGCCGGCACCGGCGGAACGCTGGCAGGCACGTCCGCCTTCCTGCGCGCGCAGAATCCTTCGATCCGCATCGCCCTCGCCGATCCGCCCGGCGCGGCCCTGCACGCCTGGTTCACCGAAGGCGCACTGAAGGCTGAGGGCGCGTCGGTGACCGAGGGCATCGGTGTCAACCGGATCACGGGCAATCTGGAAGGGCTGAGCGTCGACCACTCCTTCCGCATCGAGGATGCCGATGCCCTGTCCGTCATCTTTGACCTGGCCAAAGACGAAGGTCTGAGCCTGGGCCCGTCCAGCGGCGTCAACCTCGCCGGCGCGATCCGGCTGGCCCGCGAACTTGGCCCCGGCCACACCGTCGCGACCATCCTGTGCGATCCCGGCCAGCGCTACGCCGGCAAGATCTACAATCCCGCCTTCCTGCGCTCGAAAGGCTTCGACGTCCCGGCGTGGCTGGAGGGCGCATGAGCGAGCCCGACGAGCCCGGCCGCCGCCTGCCGCCGCTGAATGCTCTGAAAGCGTTCGAGGCTGCCGCGCGTCGGCTCAGCATCTCGCTGGCCGCCCGCGAGTTGGGCGTCACCCCGGGCGCCGTCAGCCAGCAGATCAAGGTGCTGGAGGATCACTCAGGCGCGCCGCTGTTCCGCCGAGAGGGCGGGGCGATCGCCCTGACCGAGCTCGGCGCCCGGCTACACCCCGTGCTGCGCGACGCCTTCGAACAGCTGCAGCGTGCGGCCGATATCGTCTACGGCCCGGCCGGTCGTCGCTCGCTGGCGGTCAGCGTCCCGCCCTCCTTCGCCGCCCGATGGCTGGCGCCCCGGATGGTGCGATTCTCGGCCGAGCATCCGGAGATCGAGGTCTGGATTTCCGCCGACATGCAGCTGGCCGATGTCGCCGGCGGCCGGGTCGATGTGGCGGTCCGTTACGGTCTCGGCGGCTACCCGGGGGTCCGCTCGGAAATTTTGTTCGAGGCCGGCGTCATCCCGGTGTGCAGCCCGGCCCTCCTGACCGGCCGGTCGCCTCTGCAAAGACCCGCCGACCTCGCTCATCACACCCTGATCCACGTCGCCAACGGCCGGGTCGAGGAGCCGCGCCCCGACTGGGCGGCCTGGCTGAAGGCGCGCGGCGTCACCGGCGTCGACGCCTCGGCCGGCTCCCGCTACGACCAGACCGCCTTCGCCATCGAGGACGCCGCCAACGGCCGGGGTGTGGCTCTGGCCCCTCGCGCCTTTGTCGCCGCCGACCTGGCCTCGGGTCGGCTCGTCGCCCCGTTCGCCGACGGCTATCTCCCGACCGACATGGCCTATCACGTCCTGACCCGCAGGAACGGCGGCCGCGAGGAGGCCCGCACCTTCGTCGCCTGGCTGCGAGGCGAGGCCGACGCCGATGACGGCGTGGTCGACGAACTGTAAAAGGCGCCCATGAGTGCGAACACGGATCGAGGCGTCGTCATCGTCGGCGGGGGCCACGCGGGCGGGACGGCCGCCGCTCTGCTGCGACAGTATGGCTATGAGGGCCCCGTCATCCTGATCGGGGACGAACCCCTGATCCCCTATCAGCGCCCGCCGCTGTCCAAGGCCTGGCTCAAGGGGGAGGCGGACGGCGACAGCCTCGCCCTTCGCCCGCTCGACTTTTACGACGAACAGGGCATCGAACTGCGCCTCGACGTCACAGCCACGGCCATCGACCGGACGCACCGCACGGTCGCCCTCTCCGACGGTTCGAGCCTCGCCTACGAGCATCTGATCCTCGCCACCGGCGCCCGCGCCCGCACCCTCGACGTCCCTGGCGCCGACCTCGTCGGCGTCCACGTGCTGCGCACGGCCGCTGACGCCGAGTCGATCAAGGCCCAGCTCGGTGAGGGCCGCACCCTGGCCGTCGTCGGTGGCGGCTACGTCGGGTTGGAGGTCGCCGCCTCCGCCCGCGCCCTCGGCTCCGAAGTCGTGGTGCTGGAGCGCGAGCCGCGGCTGCTGGCCCGCGTCGCCTGCGACGTCCTCTCGACCTTCTTCCAGACCTATCATCAGGATCGCGGCGTCCGCTTCGAACTGGCCGCCGACGTGGTCGGCTTCACCGGCGACGGCCCGCGCGTCAGCGGCGTGACCCTCGCCGACGGCCGAACCTTGGCCTGCGACGTCGTCGTCGTCGGCGTCGGCGCCATCCCGAACGACAATCTGGCGACGCAGGCCGGTCTCGACATCGAGGGCGGCGTCCTGGTCGATCTGGAGGCCCGCACCTCGGACCCGGCCATCTTCGCCATCGGCGACGTGACCCGTCGCCCCATGCCGATCTACGACCGCTTGTTCCGCATGGAGAGCGTGCCCAACGCCCTCGAACAGGCCAAACAGGCCGCCGCCGCCATCACCGGCCGCCCCGCCCCGGCGGGCGAAACGCCCTGGCAGTGGTCGGACCAGTACGACCTGAAGCTCCAGATCGCCGGCTACCCCTTCGACACCGACCGCATCGTGGTGCGCGGCGACCCGGAGACCGCCAGCTTCGCCGTCTTCCACCTCTCCGGCGACAAGGTCCAGGCGGTGGAGGCCATCAACGCCCCGCCCGAGTTCATGATGGGCAAGAAACTGATCGGCGAGCGCCGGGCGGTGGACGTGACGAAGCTGGCGGACAGGGCGGTGTCGATGAAGGAAGTCGGGGCCTAGAGCCCCTTCACGATCCCCTCGACCATCTTCTTGGCGTCGGCGAACAGCATCATGGTGTTGTCGCGGAAGAAGAGCTCGTTCTCGACCCCCGCATAGCCCGCCGCCATGCCGCGCTTGATGAACAGAACCGTGCCCGCCTTCTCCACGTCCAGGATCGGCATGCCGTAGATCGGCGACTGGGGGTCCGTCTTCGCCGCCGGGTTGGTCACGTCGTTGGCGCCGATGACGAAGGCGACGTCGGCGGTGGCGAACTCGGCGTTGATGTCCTCCAGCTCAAACACCTCGTCATAGGGGACGTTAGCCTCGGCCAGCAGGACGTTCATATGGCCCGGCATCCGGCCCGCGACGGGGTGGATGGCGTATTTCACCTCGACCCCCTCCTCCTTCAGCTTGTCGGCCATCTCGCGCAGCGCGTGCTGGGCCTGAGCGACCGCCATGCCGTAGCCAGGGACGATGATGACCTTGGAGGCGTTCTTCATGATGAAGGCGGCGTCGTCGGCCGAGCCCTGCTTGACCGGGCGGGTCTCGACGCGCGCCTCTCCGGCCGGGCCGCTGTCGCCGCCGAAGCCGCCCAGGATCACCGAGATGAAGCTGCGGTTCATCCCCTTGCACATGATGTAGCTGAGGATCGCGCCCGACGAGCCAACCAGGGCGCCGGTGATGATCAGGGCTATGTTCTCCAGCGTGAAGCCCAGGGCCGCGGCGGCCCAGCCGGAATAGGAGTTCAGCATCGACACCACGACCGGCATGTCCGCCCCGCCGATGGGAATGATCAGGGTCGCGCCGAGGATCAGGCTGATGGCGAACACGCCCCAGAAGGCCCAGATCGCCGTGCCGCCCGTGCCGATCAGGATGCCGATCAGGAAGACCAGCACCAGCGCCAGACCGATGTTGATCAGATGCCGCGCCGGCAGGAGGATCGGGGCGCCCGACATGTTGCCGTTCAGCTTGGCGAAGGCGATCACCGAGCCGGTGAAGGTGATGGCGCCGATGGCGACGCCCAGGCTCAGCTCCACGATCGAGATCGTCTTGATGCCCACGCCGTCGGCGTTGAGGATGCCGAAGGCCTCGGGCGCATAGATGGCCCCGATAGCGACCAGACAGGCGGCCATGCCGACGAGGGAGTGGAAGGCCGCGACCAGCTGGGGCATGTCAGTCATGGCGACCCGCTTGGCGATCAGCGCCCCGCCGCCGCCGCCGACCACGACGCCCGCGCCGAGCAGGGCGATCGTTAACGGATCCAGCGCGCCGGTCGTCCCCAGCGTCAGCAGGGTGATCCCCACCGCCAGCCCCATGCCGATCATGCCGAAGGTGTTGCCCTGACGACTGGTCTCCGGGCTCGACAGGCCCCTGAGCGAGAGGATGAACAGGACGCCCGCGGCCAGATAGGCCAGCGCCGCGATGGATGCGTTCATGTCGTTTCCCCCGTCTTCGTCGTCGGTCGTGTCATCACAGGAAGCCCACCGCGGCCGTCTGGCCGGTCTCGGAGGCGGCGTCCGAGACCACCTCGTCGCCGCGCACCATGGCGATGGCGACAGGCCCCGGCCCGCCCGTCTTGGTCACGGTGCAGCTTCCGTCCTGGAGCGGAAGGCGGCCGCGCGCGGCGCCGGCGCCCCTCGTCGCGATCTTGTTGGTCCAGCGGCGCAGGTCGTACCGGCTGGCCTCATAGGTCACGGGCGCGAACCGGCAGACCAGCGACCAGTTGGCCCCCTGCGGCGCCGCCACGGACCAGGGGATGCCGCCCTCGACATTGCGTCCGACGTGCGTCTGGGCCGTCGCCACGGATGCGATCGACACGGCGGCGAGGGCCAGCGATGTCGCCACGCCCCGTATCATAGTCCGTCCGCCCCGGCGCCCTTGGCCGTTCGCGCCAGTCGCCACAGGGCGGCGGCGATGAACAGCGGCCCCAGGAAGACCATGGCCCAGTCGACGGCCATCATCGGCCGGTCCTGCACCACGATCCGGGCGAGAATCCCTGAGAACAGCAGCACCACGCCGCAGTCCCTCAGACGCAGTTTCTGGATCGGGTTCTTCTCGCCGAACCAGCTCCAGACCCACAGGCCCAGGCCGATCCCCGTGGCTAACCACGAGGCCGTCCAGGCAATGCTGTCGGGTGCGAGGTTCAGCGCATCCATCAGGTTCGCGTCCCGTCGGCGCGGGTCGGCTTGCGCCACAGGATCAGACCCTGACCGATCATGGAGACCACGATCACGGCCGATACGGGCGCCCACAGCATGTCACCCTCAACCGCCGCGAACGCGCCCCGCATCAGCCAGCACACGGCGACCGTCGCGAGCAGCCACATCATGGCGCGTTCGACCAGCAGGCGGCGGCCGACCGGCATCGGGCCTCGCAGCATGATCTGCAGGATCACCACGGCGAGCATCAGCACCGCCACAATGCCCATGAAGGTCGCCATCGACATCATGGTCAGCCCTTGGCCGCTTCTGCGGGTCTCGCGGGCCGTTCCTTCTTCTTGTACATGGCCAGCATCCGCCGGGTGACCATAAAGCCGCCGAAGATGTTGATGCTGGCCAGGGTCACGGCCGCGACGCCCGCGCCCTTGGCGATCCAGGCGTTCGGCCCGGTCGCTTCACCGGATACGGCCGCCGCCGCGATCAGGCCGCCGACGATGATGACGCTGGAGATGGCGTTGGTCACCGCCATCAAGGGCGTGTGCAGGGCCGGCGTCACCGACCAGACGACATAGTAGCCGACGAAGATCGCCAGCACGAAGATGGCCAGACGAAAGACGGTGGGATCGACGTGTTCCATCAGCCTTTGACTCCTTCATGCACCACGGCCCCGCCGTGGGTGACCACGGACGCCTTGAGGATTTCGTCTTCCAGATCGACCGCCAAAGCGCCCTCCTTGATCAGGAGCCCCCCGAAGGCGACCAGATTCTTGGCGTACAGCGCCGAGGCGTCCGCAGCGATCCGGCCCGGCAGGTTGGTGTAGCCGACGATCGACACACCGTTCGCCGTCGTCACGACCTCGCCTGGCTTCGAGCCCGCGACATTGCCGCCCGCCTCGACCGCCAGGTCGATCAGCACGCTGCCCGGCTTCATCGAGGCCACCTGTTCGGCGCTGACCAGAACCGGCGCCGCGCGGCCGGGGATCAGGGCGGTGGTAATGACGATGTCCTGCTTCTTGATATGTTCGCCGGTCAGGGCCGCCTGCTTGGCCTGATATTCCTCGGACATGGCCTTGGCGTAGCCGCCGGCGGTCTGGGCGTTCCTGAACTCCTCGTCCTCGACGGCGAGGAATTTGGCGCCCAGCGATTCGACCTGTTCCTTGGTCGCCGGACGGACGTCGGTGGCCGTGACCACCGCGCCCAGACGCCGCGCCGTGGCGATGGCCTGCAGGCCCGCAACGCCGACGCCCATCACGAAGACCTTGGCCGGCGCCACCGTGCCCGCCGCCGTCATCATCATCGGGAAGCCCTTGCCGTAGGCATAGGCCCCCTCGATCACGGCGCGATAGCCCGCCAGGTTCGCCTGGGACGACAGGGCGTCCATCACCTGAGCCCGCGTGATCCGGGGCACGAACTCCATGGCGAAGCCGGTGACGCTGGCTCCGGCCATGGCCGCGACCGTGTCCTTTTCGCGATAGGCGTCCAGCAGGGCGACGACAATGGCGCCGGGCTTCAGCGCCGCGATCTCTTGCGCCGTCGGTCCGCGGACCTTCAGCACCAGATCGGCGCCGTCCAGCACCGCGCGGGTGTCAGGCTTCACGGCCGCGCCGGCGTCGACATAGTCGCTGTCGGGGATGGAGGAGCCCAGACCGGTCCCGGCCTCGACCACGACGGTCGCGCCCATGCCGACGAATTTCTTCACAGTCTCGGGAGTCACGGCGCAGCGGGTTTCGCCTTCACGGCGTTCCCGGGTCACGGCGATGGTCAGGCCCACGCGAATCTCCCCATCCGAAACGGTTGAGAAGACGTTAGGCGCAGCGGTGCGGATGCGTCAAAGGCGCAAGCTCGGCAATATTCGAGCGAAACGTCCCGCGACCGACGTTACGGCGCGCACGTCTCGTGTCCGGATCAGGCGAAAGGTCGACAGTCTCGTCCCGCGCTCGGGCCGCGAGCCGCCCGGAGCGGGCGGTAGCGCCCTTTAGTGGCTCTTGCCGCTTTTCAGGAAGAACCCACCGGCCACGGCCAGGACCACGGCGGCGATCAGACCGGCGATGAAGCTTCCGCCCGGCTGGAACCACAACACCAGGAACAGCAGCAGCGACGCAATGGCCAGCGAGCCCCACTTGGCCATGTTCATGAACAGGCTGTAGGTCGCCGACTGTTCCTCGATTGTCATCTCGCCGTGGACATAGGCGTCCGCGTCGTGATCGGCGTGTTCGGTCGGGGCGTGGTGGTCGGCCATGGGTCTGCGTCCGGGTCGGAGAGGCGTTTGGCGGTCTTATAGCGATGCGTGGCCAAGGCTCAAGTGCTGGCTCGAGCCCTCAACCCAGCGCCTCGAACTGATCGATCAGACGTTCGAGCCGCATCGTGCCGATGGTCCAGAAGGCCGGGTCGCGTGGGTTGAGGCCGAACGGCTCCAGCGCCTCGACGTAGGTCTTGGTCCCGCCCGCGGCCAATAGCCCACGGTACAGAGGCGCGAACCCGTCCGGGTCGGCCCGCCGCGTCTCCATCAGGGCCGCCACCAGCAGGTCCCCGAAGGCATAGGCGTAGACATAGAAGGGCGAGTGGACGAAGTGGCTGACATAGCTCCACCAGGCCTCGTATCCGGCATTCAGCGTCACCGCCGGACCCAGGGACGCGCCCATCTCCTCCAGCCACAGGTCGCCCAGACGGTCGGCGGAGACCTCGCCCCGCAGGCGCTCGTCGTGGAACCGGGTCTCGAACCGGTGGAAGGCGATCTGGCGCACCACGGTGTTCAGCCCATCCTCGATCCGCCCCGCCAGCAGACCGCGCTGCTCGGCCTTGGGCGCAGTGGCCAGCAGCCGGTCAAACGTCAGCCCCTCGGCGAAGATCGACGCCGTCTCGGCCAGCGTCAGCGGCGTATCCGCCAGCAGCGTCCCCTTCTCGGCCGCCAACATCTGGTGCACCCCGTGCCCAAGTTCATGCGCCAGGGTCAGGACGTCACGCCGCTCGCCCATCCAGTTCAGGAAGACATAGGGGTGGCGATCCGCCGTCACCGGGTGGGCGTAGGCGCCTGACTGTTTCCCGGCTCGTGCGCGGCCGTCGATCCATGGCCTGTCGAAGAACCGACCGGCGCGCTCGGCGAACTCCGCGCCCAGGTCGCCAAAGCTCTCCAGCACCAGCTCCCGGCCCTGGTTCCAGTCGAACCCGCGCGGCGCCGCTGTCTCCAGCGGCGCGTTGCGATCCCATTGGTCCAGCTTGGCCTTGCCCAGCGCCTTGGCCTTCATCGCATAGTAGCGGTGGGACAGCTTCGGATAGGCCGCGGACACGGCCTCGGCCATGGCGTCGACTGCCTCGCCGTCGACCTCATTGGCCAGATGGCGGCTGTCGGCGGGACGTCTGAACCCGCGCCAGCGGTCTTCCATCGCCTTCTCGGCCGCGACCGTGTTCAGCGTGAGGGCCAGGGTCGAGACCCGCGCCGCCAGGGCCGTGTTCAGGCCCTCGGCCGCCGCGCGACGCTTCGCTTCCTTCGGATCCGAAAGCTGGTTCAGCGTCTCGGCCAAGGTCAGGCTCTCCCGGCCGGCCTCGACCCGCATCGCCGCCAGGGTCTCGTCGAACAGCCGGGGCCACTGGGCCGAAATCGGCATCCGCTCGGCGATGAACGTCTCCAACTCCTCCGACACCTCATGCGGCTTCATCGCCCGCACCCGCCGCAGCCACGGCCGCCACACCGCCGCCCTGGCGTCCGCCGCCAAGGCCGCCTCGATCTCGGCCTCTTCCAACTGGTTGATCTCGAGCGTCAGCCAGACGGTCGGCGTCGCGATGGCAGTGATCTTCTCGCGCAGATCGGCCTCGAACCCCTGCGCGCCCGCATCGGCCCGGTTGGTCGAGGCCGCCAGGAAAGCATAGGCGCCTAGCGCTCCCAGCTTCTCCGACGCGTGTTCGTACAGGGTGATGGCCCGATCCAGCGTCGCGCCCAACGCCTTCGCATTGGCGCGCTCGGCGACGAACCGGCCTTGCAGTCCGTTCAGCTGGGCCACAGCCGCTTTCGCCGCCTCCAGATCGGCGGCGATCTTCGCGTCCTCGCGCGAGGCGTAGAGATCGGACAGGTCCCAGAGGGGCGGCTCGACGGGGGTCTTGAAGGGCGCGTTCATCCCCCTCGTTGTGGGGTCGCACGACGCGCGGCGCAACGGCGCAGGCTGGGGCGCAGCGCCCGATCCGTCACGAAACATAGCTTTCCCGCCGCTCCGCCCCGGGTCATGGTCGCGCTTCGGGGGAGAGACGCGCCATGACCGAACATACCGACACCCACGCCGCCGGTCGCGCGGACCTGAGAGGCAACGACGACCGCCGGGTCGGCTTCGTCCGCCTCGCTGTCGGCCTGGCCCAGGGGATCGCCCTCTATCTCCTGTTCAAGGCGGCCGAAGGCCCCGGTCCGCGCTGGGCCGACACACACCCGGAGCTGTTCGGGCCGATGGTGCTGACCGCCCTGTTCCTCCCCCCGGTGATCCTGGCCGGAGTCGGGCGGCTGCGCTGGACGATGCTGGCGATCTGGACGGTGGTCGCGGCCGCGGCGCTGGCCTTCCTCGCGTGGCACGACATCGCACGACAGGCGGCCGATGTGACGCGCCATCTCAGCCCGGCCCTATTCCCCTTCGCCGCCGCCGCCCTGTTCATCGCACACCACCTGATCGTCCCGGCGGATCGTGAGCGGAAGCCGATCGCCCCCTTTCCCGCCTATTTCGACGCCGCCTGGATGGCGGGGGTGCAGCTGGTGCTGTCCGTCGCCTTCGCCGGCGCCTTCTGGCTGCTGCTGTTTCTCGGCGCCGCCCTGTTCAACATCATCGGACTGAGCTTCCTCGGCGACCTGATCGGCAACGCCTGGTTCTCCTTCCCCCTGACCGGCCTCGCCTTCGCAACGGCCGTTCACCTGACCGACGTCCGCGATGGCCTGATCCGGGGCGTCAGGACCATCGCCCTGATGCTGCTGTCCTGGCTGCTGCTGGTCCTGACCGTCCTGGTCGGCGGCTTCCTCGCGGCCCTGCTCTTCACCGGCCTCGACGGCCTGTGGGAGACCGGCAGCGCCACCGCCCTGGTCCTCGCCGCCGCAGGGGCCCTGATCATCCTCATCAACGCCGCCTATCAGGACGGTCGTCCCGACAACCTGCCGCCCGCCGTCCTGCGCGGCGCGGTGCGGGTCGCCGCCCTGCTGCTGACCCCGCTCGTCGGCCTCGCCATCTGGGGCTTGGCGCTTCGCATCGGCCAGCACGGCCTGACGCCCGACCGGATCATCGCCGCCGCCTGCGCCCTCGTCGGCGTCGGCTATGCCATCGGCTACGGCCTCGGCGCCTTGGCCCCCTTCATCCGCAAGGGCTCGGCCTGGATGAAGCCGCTGGAGATGACCAACATCGTGACCGCCGTGCTGGAGGTCGCCGTCATCCTGGCCCTCTTCACCCCCCTGGCCGATCCGGCCCGCCTGTCGGTGGCGGATCAGATGGCGCGGCTGGACAACGGCAAGGTCGCCCCGGCCGCCTTCGACTACGCCTTCCTCAAGTTCGAGAGCGGCAAGGTCGGCAAGGCCGCCCTCGCCCGCCTGATCCAGTCCGACAACCCCGAGATCGCCCGGCGCGCCCGCGAGGCTTCGGAAGCCGACAATCGCTATGACATCGAGGTTCCCCCCGTCGTGGAGCCGCTGATCACGCCGGTCGTCGAGGCCTGGCCAGCCGATCGCCCCCTGCCCGCCTCCTTCTCCAAGCCGTTCCGCGGACCCAGCGTTCTGTTCGGTTGCCGCAATCGGGGCGACTGCGTGGCCACGCTTCAGGACCTGAACGGCGACGGCGCTTTGGAAATCCTGATGGCCAGTCAGGCGGGTCTGTGGCTGTTCGTCGATGACGGCCAGGGCGGCTGGGACAACGAGGGCAGCTACACGATCCTGCGCTGCGTCGGCGAACCGGCGGCTCCCGATGCGCGCCAGCTCATGAAGTCCGGCGCGCTCGAACCGCGCCCGGCGGCCTGGCCCGACATGGGCACAGGTGGCCGCTTCGCTTCCAGCTTCGCCTCCAGCGGACCCTGCCTGAGGGCTGAACGCGAGGCCGCGCGTTAACCCTGCGCACACCACGCCCTCTCACCCGATCTTCACCGCATCGGGGTTAAGCCGTCCCGAAACGAGCCAGTCCCGCTTTCACGAGGACCGGCCGCTACGGTGATGACAGAGGGTGTCCGCAAATGGCCAAGACCGTTCTCGTGGTCGACGACGATCCGACCCAGCGCCGCCTCGTCCAGGCGGTTCTGGATCGCGAAGGCTATATCGTCGCCCACGCCGAGTCGGGCGGCGAGGCCATAGACCGCCTGACCAAGGGCGGCGGCGCCGACGTCGTCCTGCTGGACCTCGTCATGCCGGGCATGAGCGGCATGGAGGCCCTGGCCGAGATCCGCACCGCGGGCGTCACCACCCCCGTCATCGTCCTGACCGCCAACGGCGGCATCGAGACCGTGGTCAAGGCCATGCAGGCCGGCGCCCAGGACTTCTTCATCAAACCCGCCAGCCCGGAACGCATTCTGGTCGGCATCCGGAACGCGCTGCAACTGACCCAGCTGACCGCCGAGGTCGGCCGTCTGAAGAAGCACGTCGCCGGCCGCGTGACCTTCGCAGATCTGGTCGGCGACAGCCGTCCGATGCAGATGGTCAAACAGCTCGGCGCCCGCGCCGCCAAGTCGTCCATCCCGGTCCTGATCACCGGCGAGAGCGGCGTCGGCAAGGAGGTCATCGCCCGCGCCCTGCACGGCGCCTCGGACCGCGCCGGCAAGCCGTTCGTGGCCGTCAACTGCGGGGCCCTGCCCGCCAATCTGGTCGAGTCGATCCTGTTCGGCCACGAGAAGGGCAGCTTCACCGGCGCCTCCGACAAACACCTCGGCAAGTTCATGGAGGCCAATGGCGGCACCCTGTTCCTAGACGAGATCGGCGAACTGCCGCTGGACATGCAGGTCAAGCTTCTGCGCGCGCTTCAGGAGGGCGAGATCGATCCGGTCGGCGCCAAGCGCGCGGTCAAGGTCGATGTCCGCATCGTGTCGGCCACCAACCGCGACCTATCGACCGCCGTGGCCGAGGGCCGGTTCCGCGAGGACCTGTTCTATCGGCTGAACGTCTTCCCGATCGAGGCCCCATCCCTGCGCGAGCGACGCGAGGACATCCCGGGGCTGATCGACCACTTCATCGGCCGCTTCAACGTCGAGGAGGGCAAGCGGATCGCCGGCGCCTCGCCCGAGACCCTGGCCCTGCTGACCGCCTTCGACTGGCCCGGCAATGTGCGCCAACTGGAGAACACCATCTATCGCGCCATCGTCCTGGCCGATGCGCCATTCCTGCAGCCGCACGACTTTCCGGCCATCTCGGGCGTCGCCATGCCGTTGGAGCCCGCCGAAGCCCAGCCGTCGGCGGCCATCGTCGGCTATGCCGACCTGCCGCCCCTGCCGGAGCAGCCGATCAAGATCCTCGACGACCGCGGTCATCTGCGGACCCTGGAGGACATCGAGCGCGACCTGATCCAGCACGCCATCGAGGTGTATGCCGGCCACATGTCGGAGATCGCGCGTCGCCTCGGCATCGGCCGCTCGACACTCTATCGCAAGGTTCGCGAGCAGGGCCTGGAAGGCATACTGAAAGAAGCGGGCTGACCGATCTTGCGACCCGAAAACCACAGTTTTCGGTTGCGATGCCAAGCTGAAACAATCCGCCTCAATGAGGCCGCGACGGATCACGAAGACAGCGCCGTATAACCAGACCGTTGGATCGATCGCGTCGTCGCGCGTTTCGGAAGCCGACGGGCGTCTCCCCGCGCCTCTTTCCGGATCGCTGAATGACCATTGCCGCTGCTCTCCTCTACGCCCTCGCCTCCGGAACTCTCCAGACGACGCCCCCCGTCCAGGGCATGCCCCAGACGGCGCCTCAGACGATGGTCCCCGCGGCGGGCCAGACCCCGGCCGCGACCGTCGATCAGGATCAGGATCAGGACGAAGACCTGCCCACCGGCGCCCCGGTAGGCGATGCGGACATCGTCGACGACGTCGTCGTCGACGGCGCCCGCCTGCGCGGGGCCGTTCAAGGCGATATCCCGCCCGACCTGACCCTCGACGCCGATCAGTTACGCGCGTACGGCGCCTCCAACGTCGCCGAGCTGCTGACGGCGCTGGAGCCCTTGACCCGCTCCTCGCGCGGCTCGGGCGGCCCGGTCCTGCTGCTGAACGGCCGCCGCACCTCCGGCTTCCAGGAGATTCGCAACATCCCGTTCGAGGCGATCGAACGCACCGAGATCCTGCCCGAACAGGTCGCCCTGACCTATGGCTACACCGCCGACCAGCGGGTCGTGAACTTCGTCCTCAAGGCCACCTTCCGCCAGGCCACGGCCGAAGCCAGCGCACGCGGCCCGTCTCAGGGCGGCCGCCTGACCTCCGAGCTTGAGACCGGCTATTTCAGCATCGTCGACGGCACCCGCATCAACGTCAGTCTCGAACATCAGCACGACACGGCCCTGTTCGAATCCGAGCGCGACATCACCCGCGACCCGGGCTCCCAGCCGTTCGACCTGCTCGGCAACATCTCTGGCATCCCTTACGGCGCCCAGATCGCGCCGAACCTGAACGCCGTCGTCGCCGCCAACCCCGGCGTCCTCAACCCGACCCTGGCCCAGTTCGCCGCGGGAGCAAACGCACCGCGCACCGGCAATCTCAGCGACTACCGCACCCTGCTTCCGGCCGGCGACACCACCACGCTGAACGCCTCCATCGCCCGCGACCTGAACGCCACGACCAAGGGCACCGTCAGCCTCAACCTTGTCGACGCCTCGACCTTCGCCTACGGCGGCCTGCCGGGCGTGACCCTGAGGGCGCCGGCCGGTCGCAACGGCTCGCCCTTCAGCAACGACGTCCTCGTCTATCGTTTCATCGGCGACGCCGGCGCCCTGACGCGCGACACCGACACCCAGACCGCCAATCTCGGCGTCCTGCTGGACGGTTTCATCGGCGACAACTGGCGCTGGACCGTTCAGGGCACCTACGACCGGGTCGAGACCGACACGGTAACCGGCCGAGGCCTGTCGGCTACGGCGGCCCAGACGGCGGTGACCGCCGGCACGCTCAACCCCTTCGGCTATCTGGCGCCGTCCAGCTTCACCCGCCTGACCGACACGGCCAACTCGGTCGCCAGCGGCGGCGCGCTCGAAGCCGTCTTCATGGGCAACCTCTGGCAGGGGCCTGTGGGCGCCCTCTACTCGACCTGGAAGGTCGGGCTCGACACCCGCGACCTCAGCTCGGAGAGCACCCTGTCGGGCGTCTTCTCCGAACGCGCCATCGGCCGAGACCGCGCCTACGGTACGGTCAACCTCTCCATGCCGCTCTCCAGCCGCAGCGGAGACACGCCCGGCCGGTTCGGCGATCTGTCGGTCAACGCCAACGCCGGCTATGACGAGGCCTCCGACATCGGCGGCCTTGTCACCCTGGGCGCCGGCGCCAATTGGACCCCGATCGAGCCCCTCTCGCTCAGCGCCAGCTACAAGAACGAGGATGCGGCCCCGACCATCCAACAGCTAAACGATCCGACCATCTCGACGCCGAACACCTCGGTCTTCGACTTCCGCACGGGCCGCACTGTCCAGGTGACGCGCGTCTCGGGCGGCAATCCGAACCTGATCCCGGCGACGACCCAGGTTCTGTCCCTCGGCGTCAATTTCCGCCCCTGGTCGGAGAAGGATTTCTCGGTCAGCTCCAACTACACCCGCACCGTGGTGGATGACGCCGTCATCGCCTTCCCGACCATCACCGCCGACCTAGAGGCGGCCCTGCCGGAGCGGTTCACGCGCGATGCGACGGGGAACCTGCTGGCCATCGACGCCCGTCCGCTGAACTTCGCCCGCACCGAGCGAGCCGAGCTCCGCACCGGCTTCAACTTCTCGCGCGCCTTCGGCACGCCCAATCCGGCGGCGTCGGGCGGACCCGGCGGTCGTCCGGGCGGCGGCATGATGATGATGGGCGGCGGCCCCCGTCCCGGTGGCGGCGCGGGCGGTCCACCTCCCGGCGGCGGCGGCATGCAGATGCGGATGGGCGGAGGCGGCGGTGGGCGCGGCGGCGGCATGCAGCCGGGCCAGGGTCGTTTCAATCTCTCGATCTATCATACGGTCCGGTTCACCGACACGGTGACCATCCGCGACAGCCTGCCCGAGCTCGACCTGCTGGACGGCGACGCCACCGGCGCGCGCGGCGGCACCTCGCGCAACGAAATCCAGGTCCAGGCCGGAGTCTTCCGCAACGGATTCGGCTCCTTCCTGAATGCCAACTGGCGCGAGGGCACCCGTGTCGACGGCGGCGCGGGCGGTTCGGACCTGGCCTTCAGCGATCAGACCACGGTCAACCTGAACGTCTTCGCCGACCTGTCCCAGCGGACCGCCTGGGTCGAGCGCTTCCCGATCCTGAAGGGCACGCGCATCAACTTCGGCGTCCAGAACCTGTTCGACAGCCGCACCGAGGTGACCTCCTCGACCGGCACGGTCCCGCTCAATTACCAACCGGACTTCCTCGATCCCATTGGTCGCACCATCTCGGTCAGCCTGCGAAAGATCCTCTTCTAGGTTTCGCGGCGCGCCCCGGCTCGGGCCGGGGTGCGCCTGTCTCGACGAAAACGCGTGCGGTGGATCCGAGAATGCCCTTATCAAGAGCGGAAGGGGGATCGCATGACCGAGACACGCAAACCTGGCGACGAGCTGGCCGAAGACATGCTGGGCTTCGGCGGACGCGATGTACTGACGGCCAAGGATCTGCTCCTGCGTCCGGCCGCAGTCTTGCGATCCTGGATGGAGGGCGGCCCCGACGGCGGCGGCCTCTACGCCCGCCCCTTGCGGCTCTATCTCGCCCTCAACGCGATCTTGATGCTGATCCTGTTCCTGCGCGGCGGCGCCGGTTTCGTCCTCGACGGTCTCTCCGCCGCTCAATGGGAGCCGTTGCTGGACATGTCGGGAAAATCCCGAGATGCTTTCGTCGCCGACGCTGACGGGTGGATGACCTTGGTCATGGTGCCAATCCTGTCCGCATTCTACGCCATCGCCGCCGCCCCGCTACTCCGCTGGTGGGACCCCGATGATCTCGGATGGCGTCGTGGTTTTCGAGCGGCCTTCGGCTGGTTGTGCGCATGGACCGTGCCGGTTCTGCCCCTCTCCGCCTTCGGTTACGGTTCCGGCCCGCTGGCGGCGGCGGTCGGGGCGCTGACGGCCCTGATCGGCGTGGTCGCGTTCGTGCGCATGGGGCCCGGACGGTGGTTCCAGTCGCCGTTGTCGGGCGTCCTGAAGGGCGTCGCTCTGATGATCGCCGTCCAGTTGTCGGCCATGGTGGGCGGCGTGCTGGTCGGCGCGATCGGAATCGTCGGCGCGCTCGTCAGCCCCTGAGCGTCAGGACGACCCGAATGTGACGCTGTCAGTCGCGCGACGGGTCCGACGGCTTCCGACCCCACCGCCGCTTTGGCTCCTCGCCGTTCGCCTTGGCCGTAATCTCCTTCAGCTTGCGCCCCTGCATCGACGACAGCGCCTGACCCGGCGCGCCCTTCTCGGGATCGCCGAAGGCCCGGCCATAGGTCTGGATGCGGTCGGTGACGCCCTCGATGAATTCGCCCTCCCAGTCGCTGAGGGCGATGCCGGCCTTGTCGGCGGCGCGCTTGGCGCGTTTCAGGGCGTTCAGCGCCTTGCGGCGCGCGGCCTCCCGCTCGGCCTCGAACGGGCTGATGGAGGACTTCTCCTTGGCCTTGAACCCCGAGCCGGGCTTGAGCCCGGTCGAGCGTTTCAGCTCCCGTGAGGGAGTTTTCGGACCGCCCGAGAGGGGCGTCCGCTTCAGCGTCAGATCTCGCCGAGCGCCGACAGGTACAGATCCAGGATCGCGTCCTCTTCCTGACGCTTGGCCTTGTCCTGTTTGCGGATGCGGATGACCTTGCGCAGGATCTTGACGTCGTAGCCCTCGCCCTTGGCCTCGGCGAAGACCTCCTTCTGGTCGGCCATGATCGCGGCCTTGTCTTCTTCCAGACGCTCGATCCGCTCGATGATGGTGCGCAGACGGCCCTGGGCCGCCGAGGTCAGGACGTCCGGCGAGGCGTCGAAGTTGGCGTCGTCGGCCATGGGGAAGTCTCCGTAAATCAGACTGGATCGCGCCTCCGGCGCGACCGCCCTCAAGTAGCCCAAGGGGCGGTAGGGCAACAAGGAAGCGGGGACGCTAACCATGCTGGACGCAGGCGCTCAACCGCAGGCACGAAAAAGGTCGCGGACTAAAGCCCGCGACCTGTGGGTAGTTCTGCCGACCGCCGAGCGGCCGGAGAAACCTCTTTAGCCCTGCTTCGCCTTGAAGCGCGGGTCCGTCTTGTTGATCACGAAGACGACGCCCTTGCGGCGCACGACTTTACAGTCGCGGTGGCGGGTCTTGAGCGACTTGAGCGAGCTGCGGACCTTCATGGTCAGAAATCCTTGGTAGCGCTGACGCTTGCCGCTCGGCGGCTCGCTGCTTCAGCGCAGGCTGGAGGCAAAACAAAAATAGAAAAGCCGCGCGGAAGCCCGGCGGCGGAGGCGTGCGTATAGCCAGACACCCCCCAGACGTCAACCCGAGTCGGGTCAGTCGCCGCTGATGAAGTCCTGGGCGAACTCGGGCTGGTCGCCCTCCTCGATCGGCTCTTCCTCGTCGGGACCGGACCGCGACGGATCCGGCACCTCGAACCCGACCGGCAGGGACAGGTCCAGCAGGCCAGCGGCTTTCATCTCCGCCGCGCCCGGCAGGTCGTAGAGGCTGGCCAGGCCGAAATGCTCCAGGAACCGGTCCGCCGTCGCATAGGTCACCGGCCGCCCCGGCGTGCGCCGCCGCCCCCTCAGGCGGACAAACCCCATCTCCAGCAACAGGTCCAGCGTACCCTTGGAGATCGACACGCCCCGCACGCTCTCGATCTCGGCCCGGGTGACGGGCTGGTGGTAGGCGATGATCGCCAGGGTCTCCAGCGCCGCCTTGGACAGGCGACGCGGCTCCTCCCGCTCCTCGGTCATCAGAAAGCCGAGGTCGCCCGCCGTCCGGAAGCTCCACCGATCCGCCACGCAGACCAGCTCCACCCCCCGACCCTCGTAGCGCGCACGCAGCCCCGCGATGGCCCGCCCCACCTCGGCGCCCTCCGGCAGCCGCCGCCCGATGTCGGCGGCCGACAGCGGACCCGCCGCCGCGAACAGCAGGGCCTCGACCCGCCGCTCGATCTCCCCATCGTCCGGTTCGAATCGCAGGTCGGTCATGGCGTCAGTTCCAGCGCCTGACCCATTCCAGGACCTTGGCCGCGCCGCTTCAGCCAGACCTCCTCGAAGGCCTGTTCCTGACGCACGTCCATCGCCCCTTCCTTGACCAGCTCGAGGCTGGCCGACAGCGTCGAGGCGGTCAGCGACGCCTGCGACGGCCCCTCCCCGTCCCGCACCGGCGCGACCCGCTCCAGCGGCGTCCATTCGGCCATCCGGGGCAGGATCTCCCTCAGCCAGTCGCGCGCGGCCTCCAGGGCGAAGGCCTCGACCCGCTGGCCAGGATTGTAGTGACGGGACTGCTCGCGTCGCCTCTGCGTCACATAGGCGGCCATCAGCTCATACAGGCTGGCGTCGATCCGGTCGGACGGCAGGATCACCGTGGCCTCCGGGTCGCCCCGCGTGAACACGTCCCGCTTCAGCTGCGGCCGGGCCAACAGGGCGTCCGAGGCCTTGCGCATCGCCTCCAGCTTCTGCAGCCGGAACGCCAGGGCCGTCGCCATCTCCTCCGCCGGCGGCTCGTCGCCCTTGCCCTTGTCGGTTCGCGGCAAGAGCAGCCGCGACTTCAGATAGGCCAGCCACGACGCCATCACGAGATAGTCGGCCGCCAGCGAGAAGTTTCGCCGCCGCGCCTCGTGCACAAAGGCCAGATACTGTTCGGCCAGCGTGGTGATCGACAGCTTCAGCAGGTCGACCTTCTGCGTCCGCGCCAGCGCCAGCAACACGTGCAACGGCCCCTCATAGCCTTCCAGATCGACCATCAGGACGTCGCGCACGTCGACCTCCTGTGCCGCCGTGAAGTCCAGGTTCGGCTGGAATGTCTCCGACATGTCCTTAGGCCTGCGCCTCGCCCACGTCGTGGCCGCGTTGGGCGTCGAGCCGTCCCGCAAGCATGGCGTCGAAACGATCCCGCGCCTCATGGATGTCCAGCGGCTCGGGCGTATGGACGATCCGCGCCAGCGCGGCCGCAGCGCGAGCCTTGGCCCTGCCTTTCAGCTTGCCCACGCCGGCGGCGACCAGCTTCATCTCGGCCATGTCGCCGGTCCAGTGGATGACCAGATCGCAGCCGGCCTTCAGCGACTTGTCCGCCCGCTCCGTCAGCGTCCCCTTCAGGGCGTTCATGCAGAGGTCGTCGGACAGCAGCAGGCCGCCGAAGCCGAGCGTCTCCCGAATGAGCCTGATCGCCTTCCTCGATTGTGTGGCGGGGCGCTTCTTGTCGATCGCGGTGAAGACGATGTGGGCCGTCATGCCGATGGGCATGTCGGACAGGGCCTTGAACGGCGCGAAGTCCCACGCGTCCAGCGCTTCCAGCCCTGCATGGACCGTCGGCAGTTCCTTGTGGCTGTCGGCGAAGGCGCGGCCGTGGCCGGGCATGTGCTTGATCACCGGCAGGACGCCGCCGGCCAGTAGGCCTTCCGCTACCGCCCGCCCCAGCTGGCTCACCGTCGCGGGATCCTTGGCGTAGGCGCGGTCGCCGATGATGTCGTGGGCGCCCGGCGTCGGCACGTCCAGCACCGGGGCGCAGTCGATATTGATGCCGACGGCCTTCAGGTCGTGGGCCATCAGACGTCCGCCCAGGCGCGCCAGCTCCCGCGCCGCCAGCGGGTCGTTGGTCGCCTTCAGGAAGGCCTCGGCCGGCGGGTATTTCTGCCAGTGCGGCGGCCCCAGGCGCTGAACGCGCCCGCCCTCCTGATCGACCAGAATTGGACAAGCCCAGCCCACGGCGTCGCGCAGCTCCGAGGTCAGCTTCAGGACCTGCTCCGGGCTATCGACGTTCCGGCGGAACAGGATGAAGCCCCAAGGCCGCACATCGGCGAAGAAGGCGCGCTCCTCCGCCGTCAGCACGTGGCCCTGACAGCCGTAGATGGCGGCGGAGTGGCTCAAGGCCTATCGCACCAGACAGTCGCCGCCGCCGCCTTCGATGGCGGCGCAGAAGGCGCGGGCGTCCTCGCGGCGGAGCCCCGTGAAGGTCGTGCGATAGACGGTCGAACCGTTCGATGCGGTCACTTCCTGAACCCGCTTGGTCGCATTGCGGGCGAACTGCGGGAAGCGGGCGGCGACGGCGGCGTATTCGCGGTCGGCGATCGCGGTCGAGGAGAAGGCTCCGATCTGGACGGCGGCCGAACCGCCGGCCCCGTTGGCGGCCGGCGCCGGTATCGTCGCGGCTGGCGCGGCCGGACGCGGCGCGGTCGGAGCCGGGGTCGCGGGACGAGCCGTCGGCAGGGCCTCGGCTGTCTCGATGGGGCGCGGCGCGGGACGGGGCAGAGGCGTTTCGGGCGGGGCCGTGAACTCGGGCGCGGCGGCCGTGTCCTCGGCCTGGTCGTAGAGGCCGACGCCGGCTTCCGGATCGATGGGCTGGGCCTCGGCGGGCGCCTCGACCTTCATCTGGGCGATGGGCGTTCCGATGGCGGGCGGGGCGTCGGTCGAGGCGCGCAGCCCCGAACGATAGAATAGAACCACGGCGATGATCAGCACCAGCAGCACGGCTGCGCTGACGATCAGGGTGACGGGCGGCGCCTTGGCGGGCGGGCCGCGACGCGCGTCGAAGCCACCGCGATTGAAAGGCAGATCGTCGTCGGTCGGCGGCGTATAGGCGCCGCGGTCGCGTGAGCGGTGGTCGTCGTCGTAGGACATGGTCGTCGCCTTGCTCGTCACCGAACGCGAATCGACGCGCCGGGGTGACAGTCTAGCCCCCGCGGAGGCATTTTTCAGGTCGCGGTCAAAAGGCTCCGCCTTTTCTCTTCGACGCGACCTTTCGAATCACAGATCGAGGGCGAGGTCGAGGTTGAACAGCTTCCTGTGCTCCTCGATCGCATACCGGTCGGTCATGCCGGCGATGTAGTCGCAGACGACGCGCGCCCGCTTGTGCGGATCGGTCGTCGCGGCCCGGGCGCCCCATTCGGTCGGCATGACCTCCGGCTCGGCCATGAACAGTTGGAACATCTCGGCCAGGATCCGCCGAGCCTGGCTGCGGGTCCGGTTGACCCGATAGTGGCGATACATCCGCTCGTAGAGGAATTTCCGCAGCACGCCGAGCTCGGCCATCATCGGATCGGAGAATTGGACGAGGGTCCGGCGGGCCGTGCGCACATCCTCGACCGACCCGATGCCGTCATCGGCCAGGCGACGTTCGGTCTCGGTCAGCACGTCCTCGACCATGGCCCCGATCATGCGCCGCACGGCCTCCAGCCGGATCATGCGGTCGTTCAGCGCGGGCCAGTCGCGGCGGGTCTGGCGCAGGATCGGGCCGATCATCGGCACGTCGGCGAGGTCGGTCAGGGTGAACAGCCCCGCTTGAACCCCGTCGTCCACGTCGTGATTGTTGTAGGCGATGTCGTCGGCGATGGCGGCGGCCTGGGCCTCCAGCGAGGCGAAACTGTTCAGCCGCAGGTCCCAGCCGGGCGCGAAGTCGGCGATGGCCTTCCACGCAGGCTCGTCCAGCTTATGCGTGACCGGGCCGTTGTGCTTGACCACGCCCTCGACCGTTTCCCAGCTCAGGTTCAGACCGTCGAAGTCCGGGTAGCGGGTCTCCAGCTTTGTCACGACGCGGAACGTCTGGACGTTGTGATCGAAGCCGCCCCACGGCTCCATCTGCAGCTGGAGTTCATCCTCGCCGGCGTGGCCGAAAGGCGGGTGGCCGAGGTCGTGGGCCAGGGCGACGGTCTCGGCCAGATCCTCGTCCAGCCGCAGGGCATGGGCGATCGACCGGGCGATCTGACTGACTTCCAGCGAATGGGTCAGGCGGGTGCGGAAATGGTCGCCTTCATGCGCGACGAAGACCTGGGTCTTTTCCTTCAGGCGGCGGAAGGCGGTGGAATGGATGATCCGGTCGCGATCGCGGGCGAAGGCGTTGCGCGTACGGCTGGGCGGCTCCGGGAACAGGCGTCCGCGCGAATGGGCGGCCAGTTCGGCATAGGGGGCGCGGGCGTCGGTCTGGCTCAAGCGCGATGTTCTCTCGGGCGGCCTTTGCGAACGGCCTCGTCAGTCTCATATAGGCGGGCATGAGCACCGTCCAACCCGCCCCGCTTGAACTCAAGGTCGCCAAGCGCGCGCCCGAGGGGATCGTGCTGGCCGAGAGCGCGGCCCGGCGGCTGGCCAGGCTCAGCGAGGTCGAGGGCCGTCCCGTCCTGCTGCGCGTGGCTGTCGAGGGCGGAGGCTGTTCCGGCTTCCAGTACCAGATGGACCTGGTCGAAACCGGCGAGGACGACGATCTGCGCGTCGAGACCGACGGTCAGACCGCCCTGGTGGATCCTGTCTCCGTGCCGTTCCTCAAGGGTTCCGAGATCGCCTGGATCGACGAACTGGCAGGCGCCCAGTTCGTCATCCGCAACCCGAACGCCGCGACCAGCTGCGGCTGCGGCGTCAGCTTCTCGATCCTCTAGGCTGCAGCCAGGGTCGCCTGGACGCGCCTGAGCAGCTGCTCGGGTTCGAAGGGCTTGAGGATGTAGCCGTTGCCGCCGTCGGCCAGCACGTCGCGCACGGTGGCCGGGCTGTTGTCGGCCGTCAGCATCAGAACCGGCATCTTGTGGCCGGCCTTGCGCACCGCGCGAAGCGTATCGACGCCGCTCATCCTGGGCAGGCGGACGTCGAGCAGGACCAGGTGCGGATCGACCCGCCCAATCTGGGCCAGACCTTCCTCGCCAGACCCGACGCCCGTCACCTGATGACCAACCTGGCTCAGAATGATGTCGACGGCGTCCCGCAAAATGGCGTCATCCTCGATCAGCAGGATACGGGCGCTGGTCACAGCGTCTCCTGGAAACGGACCGGGCGGCCGTGCGCCGAGCCGATCAGTTCGCCGTCGGACATGACGACCCGGCCACGGACGATCGTCTTCATCGGCAAGCCCTTGGCCTCGAAGCCGTCGAAGGGGGTCCAGCCGCAGCGGCTGGCCTGGTCCTCGTGACGGATGGTGCGGGTCGCCTTCAGGTCGATCAGGGTCAGGTCGGCGTCCCAGCCCTCCGCCATCCGGCCCTTGTTGGCGATGTTGAAGATGCGCTGGGCGCCGGCCGAAGTCAGGTCGATGAACCGCTCCAGTGACAGCCGGCCCTCGGCGACGTGGGTCAGCATGACGGCCGGCAAAGTCTGGACGCCGGGCATGCCCGAGGGCGAGGCCGGATAGGGCTTTGCCTTCTCCTCCTTCGTATGCGGGGCGTGGTCGGAGCCGAGGACGTCGACGACGCCTTGCTGGATGCCGCGCCACAGGCCGTCGATGTGATGGCGATTGCGGATCGGCGGGTTCATCTGGGCGTAGCCCTTGAGCCGCTCGTAGGCCTCGTCGCCGTCCAGGGTCAGGTGCTGAGGCGTGGTCTCGACCGAGGCGATGTCGCGATGGTCGGCGAGGAACTCGATCTCCTCGGCCGTCGAGACGTGCAGGACGTGGATGCGCTTGCCGACCTCGCGCGCCAGCCGGACCAGGCGGCGCGTCGACAGAATCGCGCTTTCGGCGTCGCGCACGTCGGTGTGGCTGGTCCAGTCGCCGGTGCGGGCGAGGCCGCGCCGTTCGGCCAGACGGTACTCGTCCTCGGAGTGGAAGGTGGCGCGACGGCTGACGGCGTTCAGAACCTCTCTCACCCCGTCGTCGTCGGCGATCAGCAGGTCGCCGGTCGAGGCGCCCATGAAGACCTTGACCCCGCAGCAGCCGGGCAGACGCTCCAGCTCGCCCAGATGCGCCGCATTGCCGTGGGTGCCGCCGATGTAGAAGGCGTGGTCGGTCCACATGCGGTCCTTCGCACGGGCCAGCTTGTCCTCCAGCGTCGCCGGATCGGTGGTGTTGGGGTTGGTGTTCGGCATCTCGAAGACGGCGACGACGCCGCCGAGGGCCGCAGCGCGGCTGCCGGTCTCGAGGTCCTCCTTCCACTCCAGCCCCGGCTCGCGGAAATGGACCTGGGTGTCGATGATGCCGGGGATGACGGTCAGTCCGGACGCATCGACGACCTCGCCCGCCGAGGCTTGGGCCAAATCGCCGATGACGGCGATCTTGCCGTCCCGAACCCCGACATCGGCCATGCCGCGCCCGGAGTGGTTCACGACTTCGCCGCCACGGACGATCAGGTCAAAGGTCTGGTTCATGGACGGTCCGGTCTGAAAAACACCGTCCGAAGCGTCCACTGCGTTCACTGCGTCCAGGTCGCTCGCGACGAAACACCGTCCGAAGCGTCCGCAGCGTCTGCAGAGTCCCGATCTCCGGACCTCTCTCGCCGCTATTATACGCCAGGAATTTCGGGCGCCTGGTTCGGAGGCGCAACTTTTTTCGCCAGCAGCCCCTTGGCCGCCCTCAGCACCCGATCGGCGGGCAAGCCCAGCATGTGGTGGATGGCCTGGTTCAGGCGCGGATCGACCGCCTTGAACTCCTCCAGCGAGCGTTCGCCCCGAATGGATACGCCCTGCCAGGGGCCGACCAGACTGTCGTCGGATGGGCCGAACACCCCGACCGACGGCACGCCCGCTGCGACCGCCAGTTGGGTCCAGACCGAGTCGTTGCCGACATATAGTGATGCGCGCGACAGGGCGGCGGCGGTCTGGAGCCGGGTCAGCTTGCCCTGAAGCTCGATGACACGGTTGCGCGGCACGGCCAGACGGATCGTATGGGCGGCGTCGCGATCGGCGTCCTCACCCACGATCATCAGGCGGCCGCCGGCCAAGGGACCGTCGTCGGCCAGAAGCGGCGCCGCGACCTTGGCGAACCGCTCGGCGGGCCAGCGCTTGCCGATCCAGTCGGCGCCTGGACCGACCGCCAGCAGCGGCGCCCCGTCATCGCCGATCAAGGCGTCGGCGGCGGCGTGCGTCTCCTCGCTGAAGAACAGCTTCGGAGCGGGAACGTCGTCGAGATGCAGAATGCGCGCCGCCTGCTCCACCGCATGCAGGTCGGGCAGGTCGGCGCCGCGCACGGCCCGCCTGTGGCGACGCAGACGCTCGGAAAATTTGGTGCCGCGCATGTCGACCACGAGGCCCCATCTGGTCTCGCGCACCTGGTTCCACAGGGCGATCCAGTCCCAG
Source organism: Brevundimonas sp. NIBR11 (assembly GCF_027912535.1). Lineage (NCBI taxonomy): Bacteria > Pseudomonadati > Pseudomonadota > Alphaproteobacteria > Caulobacterales > Caulobacteraceae > Brevundimonas > Brevundimonas sp. NIBR11. Next base: position 2,203,431 of record NZ_CP115465.1, read on the forward strand.
CGCCCGGTCCTGTCCAACACGATCAGGCGGCGCAGGCGCGGCGTGTCGGCGAACAGGGGCGCCGAGGCCGCCGAACCGACGATGGTGAACTCCGCCTGGGGGATGGCCTCCACCAGGCTGGCCAGCGCGCCGGACGACAGAAGGGCGGCTTCTGCGTCCGCCTCGGCGATATAGAGAATGGGAAAGCGGGCACTCATGGGCGCACCGTATACGGATTCTCTCGTGGCGGGTGTGAGGCGATGGCCTGGTTCCGTCGCCGTCCGGCTGCGAACCTTGGAAGAGGCTGCCAGGGGGGTACGCGGGCGTCATAACGGCTCCGCCGCCAGCGGAGCCGTTCACGCCAGAAGTAGATCGTCAGGCCGTCAGGCGACGACGCTGGATATAGAGCGCCGCTCCGCCCGCAAGCGTCAGGCCGAAGAGAATCATCGCCCACTCCGACAGCGTTGGCACAGGGGTGGCTTCGGGCCCGAACGTGGCAAAG